>DIVC01000056.1 GCA_002423905.1 Idiomarina sp. UBA6142 | reverse complement strand
GCTTTTTTTCTCTGGTAAAGCCAGCTATGCTCAGTGCCTCAGGTCATAACAATAACAACGAGATCCTGCTATGCACTTACCACCGTCCACCCGTCGTTCGGCCCTGGGGCCCGGAATAATTCTTGCTACTGCTGCGGTAGGCGCATCGCATTTGGTTGCCTCAACTCAGGCTGGCGCATTGTTTGGCTGGCAGTTGTGGTGGGTGATTTTGCTGGTTAACGTGCTGAAATATCCGTTCTTTCGCTTTGCTGTGACCTACACCCTTGAGCATAACGAAAACCTGATGGTCGGTTACTTACGCAAAGGCCGCTGGTATCTGCAGCTATTTACTGGCTTAAATATTTTGGCAGCGGTGGTCAATACTGCTGGGGTACTGCTGCTAACGGCCGCCTTGCTGCAATTGTTCCTGCCGCAGCTATCCATTACCCTGCTGTGCTGGCTCTTGCTCCTGATTTGTTTGTTTATTTTATTGGCTGGTCAGTACCGCAGTTTGGATGTCATTTCCAAATGGATCATGAGCTTACTCAGTATCGCCACCGTGGTTGCGGTAGTGATGGCCTGGCAAAATGCCGCGCCGATGCCAGCGCCCGAGACCATGCCATCACCGTGGCAACTATCCGCAATTGCCTTTTTGGTGGCGATGATGGGTTGGATGCCAGTGCCTATTGAGCTGTCAGCCATTAACTCGTTGTGGTTGCAGAGCAAGCAAAAACTAACCCAACTGTCGCCCCGCCATGCGCTGTTTGATTTTCATTTAGGCTATTGGGTCACGGCGTTGTTGGCACTGTTATTTTTAGCTTTGGGTGCCATGGTACAATTTGGTACCGAGCAGCCTATTGCCATGGCCGGTGCACAGTTTGCCACCCAGTTTGTTAATATGTATGGTTCTACCATCGGCGCGTGGTCCGAGTATTTAGTCGGCGCTATAGCCTTTTTGTGTATGTTTGGCACCACGCTGGCGGTGCTCGATGGCTATTCGCGTACCTTGCGTGAAAGCTTCCGCTTATTGCGCACCCGGCACCAAACCGCCCAAGGCAAGCCACGCTTAAATTCCAGTTTACGTTGGTGGTTATTAGGGCAAAGTGTTGCCGGCATGCTAGCGATTTTATTTTTCCGTGGCGCGTTAGGCCCCATGCTAACCTTTGCCATGACCGCTGCGTTTCTAACCACACCATTTTTTGCTTGGCTGAATTACAGCTTGGTACGCGAAAACTTACCACAGCAGTGGTTGCGGGTTTACGCCTGGCTCGGCTTAGGCTATTTATCGCTGTTTTCGCTGTTATATGTGGTTTGGCTGGTGTGGCGCTAAGCTGTTGCAGCTAGCCGCCAGCTTAGCCAGCACGCACACAATTGCGACCTTCTGATTTTGCCTGATAGAGCGCGGTATCAGCCTTGGCCAGCAAATGCTGTGTGGATGGGTGGTCGCTGCTACAGGCAACTCCAATACTCACTTTGATCGTGCGTTCTGGCAGAAAATTGGGCGCTGGTAGATCAGCAATATGGCTTCGAATGCGCTCACAAACCTGTACTGCCGTGGCTAAGTCGGTCTGCGGCATGAGCAGGGTGAATTCTTCCCCTCCCCAGCGCGCTAACACATCACTCTCTCGCGCCACCCGTTGTAATTCTTGTGCGACCCAATGTAATGCCTGGTCACCGACTTGATGCGAGTAGTTATCGTTAATAGCTTTGAAGTGGTCGACATCGACAATAGCTAAACTCATAGGCTGTTCTTTGCGTTGATGAATAGCCCACTGGCGTTGTAGTTCCAAATCAAAGCCACGACGATTTGGTAACTTGGTCAAGCTGTCTTGTTGTGATAACTGTTCAAACATTTGTGCTTGTTGCTGCAACTGTCGGGTTTTTTCCGCCACCTGTGCTTGCAGCTGAATAGCACGAATACGCAAGACGCGGGTGCGCGCGTGAATGATAGCAACAATCATGAACATTGCCGCAAGCGCGACTAATAGCCAGAACCAAGACTGTTGCCAGAATTTTGGTAACACCGTAAAGGATACGCTTGCGACTACGCCACTACTGCGTCCATTATTGTATGAGGCACTCACTTCAAACTGGTAGTCGCCGGGTGCTAGATTGGTAAATTCAGCAAGAGTTTGTCGCCCGCGCTGCCGCCATTGATTATCAAAGCCGAGCAGACGGGTGCTGTACTCAATGCGCTCAGGCACGATAAAACCGATGCCTGAATATTCGATGGTGATCGCTCCGCTGCGCGATTGCAATGGCTGAGAGCCCAGATTGACCGGTTGACTATCAATCATCACTTGTTCAATCACCGAAGGTGGTGCCGACTCGGTGTAACTGTCTACCCGGCTGGGATCGGTCATTACCAGGCCATGTGCAGAAGGTATCCATAACATGCCATCAGCGTCTATAGCAATAGCTGGGTTAGAGCCACCATTCGCTTGGCTGCTGATCATGCCATCACTCTCACGATACCAATCAACTTGAGTCAAACGTTCAGCGGCACCGCTATCTAGTAAGGCGTTTAGTTCGGAGTAATTCACCCGCATGACGCCACGATTTGACGTCAGCCAGAGGTGACCGTAATGATCGGCTTGAACTTGGAACACTTTGTCGACTGGCAAACCGTTGCGTGTGCCCACTGCTGAATAGGTCAACTCATCGCGATTGAAGCGCACTAACCCGCGATCCGTTGACATCCACAGCCAGCCATCGATAGGCTCGATGTCAAACACGTAATTAGCCCCGTTGGCCGCGGATAAATCAATAAAGGTAAATTGTTCATCACGGTAGCGCAGCACCCCGCGGCCAGTACCGATCCAAATGGTGTGGTCGTCATCTTCATAAAAGGCGATGGTCAGTTGCGCTTCAGGCCTAGCATTGAGGGTATAGGCTCGGCCACCTGCGCTATTAATCACGTCGATACCATTGAATGAGCCAAGCCAAACCTCACCATTGCTGCGGGTTAAAATGGTCGAAATAGTATTGGCCAATAAGCCTTCTTGAACTGTCCATTGTTTAATAATCTGTCCATCTTTCCATTGCAACAAACCGCCTCCGAAGGTCCCAATAAAAATGCTACCATCGTTGCGTTCAGCTAGGCTTAGTACCGATTTTGCATCCTCAGGTAGATTAATCGGTTGCCAACCTTGTGAGGTCTTCACACTCAAGCCGTTGGAGCTACCTACCCATAAACTACCGTCACTATGAGTCATAACGGTACGAACATAATTACCGGCTAAGCCGTCTTCTTTCGCCATGGTAGTAAAGGGTGCGTCGCGAAGCCGGAAAAGGCCACCGTTGGTGCCCACCCATAAGCTAAATTCAGCATCTTCGAACAACGAAATCACTCGATTATTCGGTAATCCTGTTATTGAAGTGAGCTGCTCAATGCCATAGGAGCTGACGCGAAACAGACCTTGTGATACTGAACCAATCCATAAATCATCGTTATGGTCGACCAAAAATCGCGTGAATGCGATATTAGCTAACTCGTCTCGGTATAATTCAAAGCGGCCATCGTCACGGAGTTGGTAAATGCCCTGATCGGTTGCGACTAATAGTTGGTCTTGATACCACACCAAATGATTGGCTGCAGCTTGCGGCAAGCCATAGGCGGCGCCAAGAAGAGTGGGTTGTTGCTGCTCAAAACGTAGCAGCCCAATTGAGCTAGTAGCATAGAGGTGGCCGTCATGCGGCAGTAGAAAACTGACCTGCAATACGCTCGAATCGAGCTCACGGGTTACATCGCGGGTGTTGCCTTGAGTGTCAGAGTAAAGCAGTCCTGATCCGGCAGTAGCTACCCAACGTGAGCCATCGGGCTCAAATAAGACATGGGTAATCAATCCTTCAGCGGTTTCAACACGGTACCATTGTTGTTGTTCGCGATAAACTAAACTGCCGCGCGCCCCCATGAGCATGATATCGCCATGGGTAGTGGTTTGCACATTCATAATACCGGAATCGTTCAAGCCGATATCACTGTATAAATCGAACACCTCAAACTGATGCCCATTGAAGCGCACGGCACCTTCCCACGTTGCCAACCATAAGCGGCCATCGGCGGTCTGGGTAATACCGTTGATACTGTTGTGTGGCAGACCATCGCGGGTAGTCCATACATCTTGATGAAATTGATGTATTGGCGTGGTTGGTGGATGGCTCGCCCAAGCGCTACCGCAGAACAGTGCCATGCCAATTATCATTATTGCGCGGGGGCTTATATTCATCCGTGTTGAAGCTCGCTGTGGTTGATTAAAAAATACCTTTTTAGATTCTAGCAAAAAAATTCGCAACAACCCTGATATTTTGTTGATTGGTCGCATCGTCACTTGAGCTTTGTCATGAAAGCCCCTTAAATGGAGGTAATCATTTGCCACAGGTTACCTATCATGTTAACAAAAATCCGCTACCCGTTTGCCCTGTCAGCATTGTTGGCAGTTTTTCTTCTTTCGTCAACCGCCGTTTCTGCCCAAGATCTGCCAAGTGCAAAAATTAGTGCGCAAGATAGCGTGCAAACTGAGCACCGTGCCGAAATTAATGGTCAACGCTTCAAATACCGAGCCACAGTAGGCACCCAGCCGGTGTTTGACGAGCAGGGCGATGCGATTGCTGCTCTGCACTACACCTATTATCAGCGTCTTGAGGTCAAAGAGCCACATAATCGCCCGCTACTCATTTCTTTTAATGGTGGCCCCGGGTCGGCTTCGGTGTGGATGCATATTGCCTTTACCGGGCCGAAATCACTGCGGGTTGACGACGAAGGCTTCCCAATCATGCCCTATGGCGTGAAAGAGAACCCTTATTCGGTGCTCGATGTGGCTGACATTGTGTTTGTTAACCCAGTGAATACTGGCTATTCACGGGTGCTGCCAGGTGCTGATGGCAAAATGCCCAGTCGTGATGAGCAGCAAAAACTATTCTTTGGTGTGAATGCTGATGTCAAATACTTGGCCGACTGGATCAATACCTTTGTGACCCGCAACGAACGTTGGCGCTCACCCAAGTATCTGATTGGTGAAAGCTACGGTACTACGCGGGTTTCTGGTTTGGCACTAGAGCTACAAAACCGTCAGTGGATGTATTTGAACGGTGTTATTTTGGTCTCGCCAACCGATATCGGCATTGTGCGTGATGGCCCGGTAAAAGCCGCCAATCGGCTCCCGTATTTCGCTGCAGCGGCTTGGTATCACAAGGCCTTGAGTGCTGATTTGCAGAGCAAAGATCTATTAGAGCTCCTGCCTGAAGTTGAGCGCTTTACCCTCGATGAATACTTACCGGCACTCGCTAAAGGAGCGATGATTAGCGCGGCTGATAAGCAACGTATTGCCGAGCAAGTGGCACGTTACTCAGGTTTGCAAGTCACCGAAGTACTGCGCTCAAACCTCGACGTCAGTACCCAGTATTTCTGGAAAGAGTTATTGCGTGATCGCGGTCAAACCATTGGTCGTTTGGATTCACGCTATTTGGGTATTGATGCCAAAGATGTCGGTGAACGCCCGGATTATAACGCTGAGCTGACCTCATGGTTACATTCGTTCACGCCAGCTATTAACTACTACTTGCGCGAACAATTGGGGTACAAAACCGACGTGAAATACAACATGTTTGGTCCAGTGCACCCATGGGACCGCAGCAACGATAATACGGGTGCAAACTTACGGCAAGCGATGGCGCAGAACCCCTATTTGAATGTGCTGATTCAGTCGGGCTATTACGATGGCGCCACCAACTACTTCGATGCCAAGTACAATATGTGGCACATCGATCCGAGCGGTAAAATGGCAGACCGGATCAGCTTCAAAGGCTATCGTAGCGGTCATATGATGTATCTGCGTAATGAAGATCTACGGTTGTCGAATGATGACGTGCGCAACTTCATCAAAGCCACCGTACCTGCGCCGGGTGTTGCTGCGAAATACGACGGGAAGGAATAAGTCATGACTATTCGAACATTGAGTCAACGTGCCTTAAGTCAGCTGGCGCTGGCCCTGAGTTTAGCCTTAACTGCACCAGTACTCGCTGCCGATGACTGGGACGTTAATGCACCCCAAGGTGAATTCAAAGAGGTAAAAATTAGCACCACCGAAGGCACCTGGATGAATCTGGATATGAGCCCAGATGGCCAATACATCGTGTTTGATCTGCTCGGTGATATTTATCGCATCCCTGCTACTGGCGGTGACGCCGAGCTCCTGATTGGTGGCATTGCGTGGCACATGCAGCCGGTCTATTCACCCAACGGCAGGTATATTGCGTTCACCTCGGATGCGGATGGTGGCGACAACATTTGGATAATGAACGCCGATGGCAGTGAGCCGCGTGCGGTCACCAAAGAAACCTTCCGGTTATTGAACAGCCCAGCCTGGAGTCCTGACAGTGACTATTTGGTTGCGCGTAAACATTTTACCGCGCAACGCTCGTTGGGCGCTGGCGAGGTGTGGATGTACCATCGTAACGGTGGTTCTGGGGTGATGCTCACCGAGCGCCCTAATGACCAAAAAGATCTTGGCGAGCCAGCATTTTCAGTCGATGGCCGTTATATTTACTTTTCGCAAGATGACACTCCAGGCAAAACCTTCCATTACAGTAAGGATTCCTTAGAGGGCATCTATAAAATCAAGCGTTATGACCGCGAAACCGGCGATATTCATGTGATTTTGGCGGGTACTGGCGGCGCAATTCGACCCACGCCTTCGCCTGACGGCAAGTATCTTGCCTTTATCAAGCGCGAAGATTTTAACAGTGTGCTGTTTTTGTATGATTTAGCATCAGGTGAGCAAACCCGCTTATACTCACAACTCGACCGCGATATGCAAGAGACTTGGGCGATTCATGGCGTATATCCAACCATGGATTGGAGCCCTGATAGTCGGTCCATGATCTTTTGGGCTGACGGTAAGATCATGCAAATTGATGTGGCAAGTCGCGCCACCAAAGTGATCCCGTTTAGCGTTGAGACCACCAAGAAAATCCAAACTGCGTTGCGCTTTCAGCAAGACATTGATGATCCAGAATTCAAGGTCAAAATGCTGCGTATGGTGCAAGTCGCGCCGTCGGCCCAGCAGGTGGTCTATGAGGCTTTAGGGCAACTCTATCAGCGTAATTTGCCGAGCGGCGAACCGCAACGTGTGACTGAGCGCAGTGATGCTTTTGAGTTGTATCCAAGCTACTCACGCGATGGCAGTAAGCTAGCCTATGTGACTTGGAACGATGAAAAGCAGGGGCAAATTATTGTCCGTGATTTACGTTCAGGTCGCGAAACCACGCTACCCACCGGCACCGGTAAGTTTGTTGAGCCGGTGTTTAGCCCCGATGGCAAAATACTGGTCTATCGTAAGTTCTCCGGTGGCTATTTAACCCCAGCAACTTATGGTTTGGAGCCGGGACTCTACCAGATTGCGACGGACGGCAAGTCAGCCCCGAGTTTTATCAGCAATGGTGGCACACAACCGCAGTTCGGTGATCGTAACGATCGCATTTATGTCATGGGTTATGGCGGCAAGCGCGAATTGCAGTCGATCGATTTGACCACTAAACAACGTCGCACTTTGTATCAATCTGAACATGCGACTGAGTTTCGGGTGTCGCCAGACGGCAAGCATTTAGCGTTTGCTGAGCGCTTCAAAGTCTTTGTCACGCCTTTTGTTGAGCGTGGCACGGCGATTACCATCAGTCCGACCGATAAGCAATTCCCAGTTCAGCAACTCTCGACCCGCGCGGGTGAGAATATTTCTTGGACCGCCGATGGTAAGGTGCTGTACTGGTCGCTCGGGCCGGAACTCTATCATACGTCGGTGGCTGGCTTGTTTGATATTGACAGCAATGCCAGTGAATTCAGCAAAGTCAGTAGTGGTATCGATATTAGCTTCACTACCAAGGCTTACAACCATGATAAAACCATAGCCTTTGTCGGTGGTCAGGTGATCACCATGGAAGGTGAGCAAGTCTTTGCCGAGGGGGCTGTGGTGGTGAAAGGCAATACCATTATTGCCGTTGGCAGTGTTGTAGATACCGTTGTGCCAGCTGGTGCTACCGTCATCGACACCACGGGTAAAACGGTGATGCCAGGCTTGTTTGATGGCCATGCGCATGGTGGTCAAGGCGAGCAAGAAATTATTCCGCAACAAAATTGGGAGAGCTTTGCTAACCTAGCGTTTGGCGTGACCACTATTCATGATCCGTCGAATGATACCACACAAATTTTTGCCGCCAGTGAATTGCAAAAGGCTGGTAAGATTGTGGCGCCGCGCACGTTTTCAACAGGGACTATTTTGTACGGCGCCAATGGGCCAGGTTATACCGCCCATGTCGATAGCCTCGATGATGCCAAGTTTCATATTGAGCGCCTAGCCAAAGTCGGAGCTTTCTCGGTGAAAAGCTACAATCAGCCGCGCCGCAATCAACGTCAGCAATTTATTCAAGCTGGTCGTGAATTGGGCGTGATGGTGGTTCCTGAAGGCGGTTCATTGCTGCAACACAATCTCAGCATGATTGTTGACGGCCATACCACCATTGAGCATTCCTTGCCGGTGGCAAAAATCTATACCGATATCGAGCAGCTGTATCAGCAAAGTGCTACGGCTTACACGCCAACCTTAGGTGTTGCTTATGGTGGTATCTGGGGTGAGAACTACTGGTATGCCGAGACCGACGTGTGGTTGCACCCGAAGTTACAAGCCTTTGTGCCAGCCGAAGCGGTGGTCGGACAGGCCATGCGCCGTGAAAAAGCGCCCCATCATCATTACAACCACTTCAACAATGCCAGTGTTGCCACACGCTTGAATGACTTGGGAGTGAATGTTGTGGCCGGTGCGCATGGGCAACGTGAAGGTTTGGCGCAACATTGGGAAATTTGGATGATGGCGCAAGGTGGTATGACACCATTACAAGCGCTAGCGACAGGCACCATTAATCCGGCCAAAGAGTTCGGGCTGGACCATCAATTGGGTTCATTAAAAGCCGGTAAGTTGGCCGATCTTATCGTGATTGATGGTGACCCATTAAGCGATATTCGCCAGTCTGACCGTGTTACTCATACCATGGTCAATGGTCGGCTGTTCGATGCCAACACCATGCATGAACTGTTCCCTGTGAAACGTGAGCGTAAAGCGTTTCATTGGCAAGAGTAAAGACTGTCGTTTTGACAAAACCGCGTTATAATCCCGCTATATTCGTATAGCGGGATTTATTTTTTCTATGAATAATATCAAAGATATCGATCTCAACTTACTGGTCTATTTAGATGTGTTGTTACGCGAGCGCAATGTCACTCGCGCCGCCGCCCAACTGAATATCACTCAGCCGGCCATGAGCAATGGCTTAAAGCGGCTACGCAGTTTACTCAATGACCCAGTTCTGGTGCGCACCAGCGACGGCATGATGCCCACCCAAGTGGCTTTAAGTATGCAAGAGCCAGTGCGGCAGATCCTGTATGCGGTTGAAGAAATGGTGCAGCCGGCGCGTGAATTTGACCCCGCTACCACCGAGCGGGTATTTCGTATCATGGCCTCGGACTATGCGGCCTCAACCCTGATGCCTAAGTTACTCGGCGCCCTGAAACAGCAAGCTCCACAGCTTACCCTTGATATCATGACACCTAGTGATATCAGCTTTCACGACGTAGAGAATGGCAAAGTCGATCTCGCTATCAACCGCTTTGACAAATTGCCACAGTCGTTTCATCAAAAGCAGCTCTGGGACGATGGCTTTTCATGTTTAGTGAGCCGCGATAACCCGTTACTGAAACACTACGATCTCGATGGCTATTTGCGGGCTGAGCACGTTTGGGTGAGTAAGACTGGTTTTGGTATTGGCGTGGGCATGGACCCACATGATGTGCAAAAGCTAGGTTGGGTGGATGAAGCCCTAGCGGCGATTGGGCATAACCGCCGCATTAAAGTATTTACCCGTAATTACCATGTGGCGTTGCATTTGGCTCGCCAAGGATTGGTGGCCACGGTGCCAAGTCGCGCCGCGCTGCTCTACCAAGACGACCCAGAATTGGTGGTTAAAGCGCCACCTTTCGCTATTCCTGCAATAGACTTGACCATGATTTGGAGCCCGTTATTGCAACATGATGCTGGTCATCGCTGGTTCCGCCAGTTAGTGGTGGAAACCGCGACTCATGGCTGACAGTTTTATAGCGCCGCTAACTCGCGGAGAACAGCGCTTCGTTCAACCATAGATGGGCAGCGATACTGGCTAGATAGCCGAGTAAAATAACCGGTGCCCATTTCAAGTGGCTGGCAAAGGTATAATAGCCACGCGCTTGCCCCATCAGTGCCACCCCAGCAGCCGAGCCAATCGATAACAAACTACCGCCAGTGCCTGCCGTCAGTGTGATCAATAGCCATTGCCCATGGGACATATCGGGTTGCATGGATAGCACCGCAAACATCACTGGAATGTTATCAATAACGGCAGACAGCAAGCCCAGCGCCACGTTCGCGTAGGTTGGGTGCCAGTCGGTGTAAAGGGTTTCTGACAACAACGACAAATAGCCCATGAAACCTAAGCCACCCACACACATGACGATACCGTAAAAGAACAACAAGGTATCCCACTCCGCGCGTTGTACGCGGCTAAATACGTCAAATGGCACCACTGAGCCTAGGCGCTCCAGCCGTTTCATATCACCAGCGCGTTCAGCGAGTGCCCGTTTGCGCGCTAACGAACCGGGTAAGGTCATACGCAGATAATAGCCAAAGAATTGCAAGTAGCCTAAGCCCATCATCATGCCCAGCACCGGCGGTAAATGCAGCCACATGTGGCATGCGACTGCGGTAGCGATGGTGAATAAAAACAGCGTAGTGATACGCAAAGCACCGCGTTTTAATTCGACTTCTTCTTCCACCGCATTGGGTTGTTTGTTTTCAATAAAGAAACTCATGACAATGGCGGGGACTAAGTAGTTGATCACCGACGGAATGAACAGCGCAAAGAATTCTGAAAAGGTAACCATGCCGGCTTGCCAGACCATCAAGGTGGTGATGTCACCGAAGGGACTGAAAGCGCCTCCGGCGTTGGCGGCAATAACAATGCCCACCGAGGCTATGCTGATGAATTTCTTGTCACCTTCAGCCACTTTCATAATCACCGCGCACATCAGTAATGCGGTTGTGAGGTTATCTGCCACCGGTGAAATGAAAAATGCTAAGCCACCTGATAGCCAAAAAAGTTGCCGATAGCTAAAGCCTTTTTTGACCATCCATGCCCGCAGCGCATCAAATAAACGGCGTTCTTCCATAGCGTTGATGTAGGCCATGGCCACCAGCAAGAACAACATTAACTCGGCGAATTCGAGGAGGTTGTGGCGAAACGCTTGTTCAGCAAGCCGCGGTAAATTATTGCTGGCGTAGATCCAGCCGATGATGATCCAGATCAGACCGGCGGCCACCAATACCGGCTTTGACTTGCGCATATGCAAGCGTTCTTCACCCATGACCAGCAGGTAAGCTGCGGTGAAAATAATAATCGCGAGGATGCCAGCAGCAGAGGTTGTTAAATCGAGAGAGCCAGCTGCAGCAAAGGCTGGAGCACTTATCACCAGCAGTGTGAGAGCAAGTAGGCTAAGTTTCCACATGCACAATAATCCTTCTGTACGACACGAGCGGGGAGGGATATTTAATGGCGCGCATCCTAGCATAAAAAAGCCTTTTTAACCTGCGCTAAAACGGCTTTTACACAACTATTTGTGGGTATTCAATTGTCGTGTCTCGGGGCTAAATAATTCTTGTACCAAAGTACTTGAGGCGGGCATAGTAGGGCCAGCAACAGGTCAAAAGTCGGTCATCATTTATGCAGTTGTTGTATGTGTGTTCATCACTTCAGACTAGACCTGTTTATCTGTATTCTTTTTATATATTAATAAAATTACAGGCATTCATAACATGAATATATTTACTCGTTTATTAGTATTTTTGTTTTCTATACCCTTCGTGCTGCCAGCTGTGGGCTACGCGGATAGCAAACAGCCGCTATCTGCGCGTGATCAGGCGGTTGTGCTCGATGCTATTTTGACCGAGCGCTTCACCACCATTGCGCCGGCCTTGATGCGCCGTGAAGGTATCGACATGTGGCTGTTGATTAGCCGTGAAAACAACGAAGACCCAGTACTTAAAACCATGCTACCCAGCGATTGGTTTAAAGCGCGCCGGCGCACCATGTTAGTGCTGTTCGATCGTGGCATCGATGCCAATGGTGTCGATGCTGGCGTTGAAGCCTTAGCGGTTGCCCGCTATAACGTCGGTGAGGTGTTCCAAAGCGCTTGGAACCCAGAATTAGAACCTGATCAGTGGCAACGCTTAGTTGAGCTGATCGCGGAACGCAAACCGCAGCGTATTGGCGTAAATCAATCGGCTGGTTTTGCTGCTGCAGATGGTTTAATAGCCTCAGAGAAAGAAGCGTTGCTGGCGGCGCTTCCTGAACCTTATCGCGACCGTTTGGTCAGCGCTGAAGGTCTCGCTGTGGGCTGGCTTGAAACTCGAACCGCGGCTGAAATTGAGCATTATCAAGATGCTGTAGGATGGGCTCAACAGATCATCGCCGAAGGCTTTTCAGACGCAGTCATTGAGCCAGGGGTGACCACTACGACTGATATAGAATGGTGGATGTTAGAGCGTATTTATCAGCTCAACTTGGGTGCTTGGTTTCCGCCCACCGTAACCTTGCAACGCGTTGGTGAGGCCAATCCACGATTGACTGATGCGGTAGTGCAAGCCGGAGATTTATTGCATGTTGATATTGGCGTGGTCTATATGCGCTTAAATACCGATACCCAACAACATGCTTATGTACTGAAAGCAGGGGAGACCGCCGCGCCTGCCTCATTGCAGCAAGCCCTAGCAGCTGGGAATCAACTACAAGATGTACTTACCGCGGAATTTGCCAGTGGCCGCAGCGGTAATGACATTTTATTGAGTGCATTAACAAAGGCTAAGCAACAGGGCCTGCGGCCATCCATTTATAGTCATCCGATTGGCTATCACGGCCATGCAGTCGGGCCGACCATTGGCATGTGGGACCAACAGCGCGCCATACCGGTAACTGGGGAGTATCCGCTTTATCCGAATACCGCACACTCGATTGAGCTGAATAACACCTTTTACAGTGATGACTGGCAGCAAGATGTGGTGATTATGCTCGAGGAGAGTTCCTGGTTCGACGGCCAGCAAGTGCATTACTTACATGGCCGTCAGCAGCAGTTTCATTTGATCCGTGAATGAATGATACGCTGGTACCAGCTGCGCGGTAAAAAGCGCTTCAGGTACCAAGCGGTGCGCCCTTCGCGATGGGGTAAACAGTAGAAAGTGCGCTGTTCAATACAGCGCACAATGATTTTAGCGATGTCATTGGCATTTAGCTTGCTGGCGCTCATCAGCTTATCCAATTTAGCTGGCATGCCATCAATACTGGTGCGCATGCCATCGCCCAAATTGGTTCGAAAAAACGACGGACAAACTACTGTGACCCCAATATTGTCCTTGCTCAATTCGTTCTGCAGGGTCTCCGACAAGCTTACAACCGCAGCTTTAGTCGCATTGTAAGCGGTCATGTTAGCAACATCTAACAAGCCAGCCATAGACGCTACATTAACAAAATAGCCATGGCCCTGGCTTTTAAAGGTTGGTATGAAGGCCTGGCAGCCGCGCACCACCCCGAGTAGATTAATATCGACAATCCATTGCCAATCATCCAGGCTGGTTTGATTGAGCTTGCCTACTTGCGCGACACCAGCATTGTTGACCACCACATCCACGCCACCCCATTGTTGCTGCAGCTGTTCGGCAACGCGTTGCAGATCACTCATTCGGGTCACATCACAGGGGACGAATTGGGCGTCTTGTTGCAACCGCTGTAGACTCGTAATCACCGCTTGCCCGCGCTCGATATCACGATCACCAATACACACCCGCCAGCCAGCTTGAGCACAAACCTGAGCGATAGCGAAGCCAAGGCCACTGGCGCCACCAGTAATAAAAATACGTTTTGTCGGCATGGTTTAATCCTTTCTGATCACTACGACCATGCTTACACTGATATACTAATTTGTCGAGTAATTCCCCTATCTTTAAACGTTATTAGCGTTTATGTTATCAGGCGTAATTAGGTCAAGAGGAGTGCTTACATGGCGCTTGAAATTCTGCCATCCGCGGCTAGCCCCAGTTTTTGGCGGCAGCAAATTCGTGATGGTCATTGGCGGCAACATACCTCGGGTTTGGCCGAGGGCTACGTGCAGTGCAATCTCGTTATTTTACCAACCCGCTATGCTTTTGATTTCTTGCGCTATTGCCAGCGTAATGCCCAAGCTTGCCCACTCATTGCTGTGGGTGAGCCAGGGGATTACCGGATGATGTCACTGGCAGCAGACCTAGACATCCGTACCGATGTGCCGAGCTATCGATTATTTCGTCATGGTGAGCTGGAAACTGAGGTCACCGACCTGCTGTCACTTTGGCAAAACGACTGGGTGACTTTTGCGATTGGTTGTTCGTTCTCATTTGAACAAGCGCTGCTTGCTGCCGGTCTCGAAATTCGAAATATCACGGAAGCTAAAAACGTCCCGATGTATGTTACCAACCGCAAGACCGAGCCAGCTGGACCGTTTGAAGGACCACTGGTGGTGAGCATGCGACCGATGCTACCCGCTGACGCTATTCGGGCGATTCAGATCTGCAGTCGCTTCCCTGCCGTGCATGGTGCACCGATACATTTTGGCGAACCCAGTGCGTTAGGTATCGGTGATTTAGCGCGTCCTGATTACGGTGATGCGGTCACCATAAAACCCGGTGAAGTGCCAGTGTTTTGGGCTTGCGGTGTGACACCGCAGCAAGCAATCGCGCGGGCCCGCCCTGATATCTGCATTACTCATTCACCTGGGCATATGTTGATTACCGACTTACTCAATCAGCATATGGCTGCATTTTAACATGCCATGTAGTAGCTGGCTGAGCCTCGCCCAAGGCGTTGAAGAGATACTAGTTGCCGCCAACTTGCGTGGCATGCAGTCGTTACGTCAGGCGTTACCACAGGGTTACCTCGCCCGTGCTGCCGAGCAGTTATTAAATGTTCAAGGTTCGGTTTTAATTGGTACTGGTTTTCCTGTGCTTGCGACCTTTGAGACCGATGGTCCAGCAGGTGCAATCGCGCTTTATCGTTACTTGGAAAAACAGGGTAGTGTTGCGCCTACCTTGGTTTGTGGTGAACCGCTATTTGGCAAATTACAGGCCGATTTTAGTTGTCTTGAATTACCACTCGATGCAATAGCTGACGCTGAGGCCTACAGTCGTGAGCAACTGGCGCTGTGGCAACCTCAGCTGGTGGTATCGATAGAGCGCCCGGGTTTAGCAGCGGATAATCGCTACTACAACATGCGCGGTGAAGATATTAGCCAACGCTGTGGTTGTTTTGACTATTTTATGCGCTTGGCTAGCTGCCCAACCATCGCCATTGGTGATGGTGGCAACGAAATCGGTATGGGTAATGTTTATCAGGCGTTAGCACAACTTCCAATTACGCCCAGCGTCACCACTGTTGATGAGCTGGTGATTGCTGATGTGTCGAATTGGGCCGCCTATGCGTTAGTCATGTTGTGCTGCGCAGCACGCCAGCAGCGGTGGCAAGATCATTTGCCGCTTAAGGACATTTTTACTTATTTGAGTGCCCACGGCAGTGTCGATGGTGTCAGTCGTCGCAATGAGCATAGCGAAGATAATCAGCCACTTGAAGTTACCTTTAAATTACTCGAACAGCTCGATACGTTGATTCGGCAATACGACAGTTCCGTTTCAGTTCAGTGAACATTGTGTGACAGCGATGAATTGTCACGGTTCTGTCATGTAAAGTTTTTATGCTCCTCCAGTCTTTTGATCCCATACCAATTCAAGACCGGAGAAAACCCATGAAATTGCAAGATCTATTCAAAGTTACCGCCATTGCATCGGCGCTTGTGTTAGCCGGTTGCGGCGGTGATATCAAAATCACGCCAACCGTAAATGACAACAGCGTTAACAATTCAGGCAACACCTCAACCATTACCAATCCACCGCCAACTCAGCCCCCTGCGGCGACTAACCCATGTGCTGAAAACAACGGTGTACAAGGTGCATTTGATGGTCGTGACTGTGAATATAACTTGAACTTTGCCGGTCGTAACGTGCAAATTTTAGAAGATGTGACCTTTGTCGAATTGCCAGAGGGCGGTGTGCACGTATTTGATGGTGCGTTATTGATTGGTCGTGATTGTGATACCACCACCGGTTGTACCATTGACCAAGATGGTCCCGTGGTGACTGTTGAGCCAGGTGCAACCTTAGCATTTACCAGTGGAGAAGCCATTGTACGCGTTGCTCGCGGTGCGCAGTTAAATGCTATGGGTACTTTTGCGAAGCCGATTACTTTTACTTCCGCGAACGCTTTTGACCGTTTTGACGTCGTTGGCTCAGGTCCACGGTTTGCTGATTGGGGTGGTATCATCGTCAATGGTAACGGTATTACCAACCAGTGTACTGATGCGCAGCGCAATGGTGGCACCTGTAACGTCCCCTCAGAAGGCATCGTTAGCCACTACGGTGGTAACAACAATGCTGATTCAAGTGGTTCCATGCGTTTCGTTAAAATCTGGTATGCAGGCTCAGGTCCACGTGCAGGTGGTGACGGAGACGATTTGAACTCATTGACGTTAAATGCTGTTGGTTCAGGGTCAATGTACGATTTCATTCACATTCACCAAGGTTACGATGACGGTATCGAATTCTTTGGTGGTGCTGCCAATATCAAGCATGTGGTTGTTACTGATACCCAAGATGACTCAATCGATATCGACTCAGGTTGGCAAGGTAAAGCGCAATTCTTATATATTAAACACGGCACTGTGAATGTTGATGGTACCGACGTATTCATGGGTAACGGTGGTTTTGAAGCCGATGGCGAGACCAACGCTGGTCCAACTTACTCGCAAGCTCCCGCATCACGCCCAACCATTGCCAACGTTACGATCGTAACTACCGATGGCCTGTCAACACGCGATAGAGCGCCATCGATTGCGACTAAGTTTGATGATAATTTCCAAGGTCAGCTGTATAACTTTTTGTTAGTTAAAGACGATGTATCAACCAACGATACCCGTTGTGTATTTTTCACCAGTGACGGCGAAAAAGGTGTTGCTGAAGGTGACCTCGACTTCTTCAACTCCGTTATGGCTTGTGTTGCTGAAAACGAATTCTCGTCAAATGCCTTGTTTGCCAACGGTGAAACCCGTCAACAGTGGTTTGACAATGAAGGCAGCAACGAGCGTATTGGTGGTAACGCCACCGTATTTAATGCGGATGGTTTTTCAACCAACATGGCATCACCCGATATCACCATTTCAGCAAATAGCTTGAGCACCCTCGACAATAGCTTCTTTGACACGGTCAACTTCATTGGTGCGTTGTCAAACTCTGACACCAGCTCTGAGTGGTATCGTTGGGTACAAACTGCGTTAGCGGCGGCTGAGCAAGACTAATTGGTCTAGTAGAGCCCCGTAAGGCAGGCGACATCCGTTGCCTGCCTCATTACTTAACGCAGGAGTTGACCATGAGTACTCACTATAAACTCAAACCGCTGGCCGTAGCGGTCAGTCTGGCTCTGTTAGCAAGCAGCCCGCTATACGCTCAGCAAGCCGAGCAAACGCAACAACAAGAACTCGAGCAGACCGAACAACTGAATGACACCATTGAAGAAGTGGTTACCACCGGCACACGGTTACAAGGCAGTGCCGCGGCGGTGATTGAGGAGCGGCGCAATCAAGCATTCGTCGCTGACATTCTCGGTGCTGAGCAACTCGCGCGGACCGGTGACGGTGATGCCGCGTCTGCATTACGCCGCGTTACTGGTTTAACCTTAGTGGATGGCAAATACGTTTACGTTCGTGGTTTAGGCGAGCGCTATTCAAGTGCACGCTTGAATGGTGCCAATATTCCAAGTCCAGATCTAACCCGTAACGTTATTCCGTTGGATATCATTCCATCGTCAATTATTGAAAGTATGTCGGTGCAAAAGGTGTTTTCACCAGCCATGCCAGCAGCTTTTGGTGGCGGTAATATTGATATCCGCACTAAAACAGCGCCCCAAGATTTTGAATTTAATATTGAAGTGGGCGTTGGTCAGAACTCGAATTCACGTGATGGCTATACCTACAATCGTAATCAAGCAGGTATCCCTGCTGATATTAGCAATGCCATTGTGCGTTACCGTGGAGATTTCAGCCTGCGTAATATCATTGCAGTGGCTGGCTTACGCGATACTGCTGAGGCAACAGCTAGTGAACAGGCGCGTCAAATCAACCAAGAATTAGCGCAATCACTGCCGCGCGATATCGCTTTACGTGAAGAGTCACTGTCGCCAAACTACAGCGTTAAAGCGAGTATTGGTAATAGCTTTGATGAAGACTATTTCGGTGGCACCGTAGGCTTCTTGTTAGCAGGTGCGTACGATACCAAATGGGAAGTGTCTGAGCGCATTAATGCGGTATTGAGCCCAAATGCCCAGCAAGGCTGTGCCACTACCTTGAATACCATCGAAGAATTGGCTAATTCTTGCTACAACACCATTGCCGAAACCACTAAAACCACTGAAACCGAGCGTATGAACGGTGTATTCAGTGTTGGTTATCAGTTAGATACCCACAGTATCAACTATACCAAGTTATATCTGACTGACGCTGAAGACGAATCTGATTTTGGTATCATGCAAAGCCCTAACGGTAGTAACTTAAAAACCATCGTGGGTACTGGTATTACTAACCGAGAGCACGCTTTTCGTTACGAAGAGCGTACTTTGGATATCGACCAATTCCGTGGGCAACATACATTCCTAGATTGGTGGGGTATTGGCTTTGACTGGCAGTACACCGAATCGAAAGCCGAAACAGACATTCCAACCGATATCTCCTATCGTTTTGATGATCTATACGATAACCAAGGTAATTATCAAAGCACTGTAGTAACGGGTGATAACAACCGTGCGGTTTATCAATACGTGGATTTGCAAGATCACGTGAAATCATACTCCGGTAACTTCTCGCTACCAGTGACTTGGGGCGGCATGGACATTGAGTTACGCGCTGGTTATGACTTTACTGATAAAGCACGTTATTACACGACGGACCGTTTTGCTATGGATAACGGCTCAGGCCTGAACTTTGCGGTCAGCAACTCGTTGCAGGATGTGTTAGGTGCCACCCAGTATCTAACCGATGGGCGTATTGCCAATAATAACTTTTTATTGAGTTATCGTGAGCCAACTGCCCCAGGTGCCGACGATTACATTGCGGTGCAAAAAATCGATGCATATTACGGTGCATTTGATGCCTTTTTGAATAATAGTTGGCGCTTAGCTGGTGGCGTCCGTTGGGAAGAATTCAAGCAAGTCAGTTTATCGACTTCAAGTTTGATTTTTGATCGTAACGATATTGAAACCTTCTACTCGCCTGAGCGTATTGTGAGCGGTACGATAGTTGAAGATGATTTCTATCCTGCCATGTCATTAACCTATATCGGCGGCGACAATTACCAATTGCGCTTTGGTTATGCGGAAACTGTGGTTCGCCCTGATATCCGCGAAACCGTGCCGGTGGTCTACTTTGACCCAATTACCGATATTCGAACTATTGGTCGCGCTGGCTTACAAAGTAGCCCGATGAAAAACTACGATGCGCGGTTTGAGTACTACATGGACAATGGCGACAACTACACTGTATCGCTGTTCTACAAGGATATTGCGCGGCCGATCGAGTCGGTTTTGAGTGTTGGTGACGAAGAATACACGCTGAACTACGTCAATGGTGAAGCCGCCGAAGTGTATGGTTTAGAGTTTGAGTGGTTGCATGATCTGGGCTACTTAGCGGATGGCTTCTTTACCACCGGTAACATTACTCTGAGCGACTCTGAAGCGGTGATTGATCCAGCCTTAGCGGGCAACTTAACCAACCCGGCTAAGCGTATGACTGGTCACTCTAAGTACGTTGCTAACTTCCAATTGAGCTACGATTCAGCCAATGGCAATCACTCCAGCTCGCTGGTGTACAACGTGTTTGGTGAGCGTATCCTTGCTGCCGGTATCGGTGGTCGTGGTGATGCTTACGAGCAACCGTTCAATTCATTAGACTTAGTCTATAACTATTACCCAGACTTCAACTCAAAAGTAAGTTTGAAAGTACAAAACTTACTGGGCGAAGACCAAAACGTCACCCAAAGTGGGGTAACGGTGCAAGCCCGTGAAGTAGGGCAGCTACTGAGTATCAGTTACAGTTATCAGTTTTAGGGGTTTGTAGGGAATAAAAAAGGGTGCCTTGGCACCCTTTTTCAATGGTTTTCATCGGTGTTTGTGATTTAAAAGATATAAATAAAGCCGATGCCGACTTCCGCTTCGTAGTTACTGCGAGCAATCGGGCTTCTGCGCACGTCAGAGCTATAATGTTCATACAATGCTTCGCCGAAAATCTGCCAATTTCTGTTAATGTTGTAACGATAATTGTAGTTGATAGCGAGTGAGCGCAAACCACCGCTCATCGTAGTTTCGGCCAGCCCTGATGCCAACGCCTGCGTGGCATTAATACCAAAACCGTAATTGGCATATTTGTTGTCGTGAAAGGATGCTACAACGTTAATTTCTGATCCAGTACCATCATTTTGCTCACCAAACCGGCGGCCTACACCAAATAGCCCAATATTGCCGTTGTCGCCAGTGATTACTCGGGCTACCAGTGAATAACGCCAATCGGCATCAAGCGCGCGACGTACTTGAAAGACCAATTCGGTACCTTCTTCACTATCGCCAAGCCCTTGCAAATAGCCACCATCAGAATCTGCTTCCTCGCGGCCTTCATCAAAACCGATTGCTGCCTCAAATAGCCAATAGTCAGCACGAAGACCACGCCAACCCAGTGCTTCACCGGCAAAATAAAATACGTCATTACCGTTACGCCACTGAATCCCGCCGGCGGGTTGTACTTCAAAGCCAAACTCGTCCGAGCCTTCGTAGGCCGTTTCATATTCGATACCTGCACCTAAGGCGAAGCTCCAGCCATTTTGGCCGCGGCTGAAGTCATCCACGGAGGGCAGCGGCACTAACACGGTCTGACTCTCTTGCGCCGATACGGCTGGCATCGCAATACCACAAGCCAATGCGATACCCAGTAAACCTGTAACTTTTTTCATGAGACCTCCTGCGGGATATATTCGAGCACTCTTCAGCTATCAGTATAAACAATCTAATGAGCGGTAGCTAATTCAACCGAAGATAACGTCTAAGTTGCTGTGTTAGATCATCCGTGGATGATTTTTCGATGGGGCGATGAGTACTAATCGTGAATTGTCTACAAAGTAAGGGTGTGATTGGTACAAATCTGGTACAACGCCACAAAATGAAAAGCCCCGCTCTTGCGAGCGAGGCCTTATCAATAATGGTGCCCAGAGGCGGAATCGAACCACCGACACGGGGATTTTCAATCCCCTGCTCTACCAACTGAGCTATCTGGGCGTCGGTGCGTATTAAACGAGTTTTTAAGGTGTGAGTCAACCGCTTTTTTGCGGTTTCAAACCGTTTGCTCAGGAAATACGCAGTTTTACTTGTTTTACACTTTTAAGTAGGTCGTACCGGCCAAACACTTCTCATAATAGTCGGTCCAGCGTACGCCTTCGCGCGGTGCAATGGTCCCTTTGCGCACTTCACGATCAATGCACTTCTTGACCGTTTTGGCCATGAAATCGGTATTATATTGCATGGTTTCGAGCACTTTCTCTGCAGATGTGCCTGGAACCACTTCTTCGATATAAAAATCACCTGGCTCGTCATCATGGGAGTAGATATGCACTTCGGTTAAACGCCCAAATAAGTTGTGCATATCACCCATAACATCTTGGTAGGCGCCGGTCAAAAACATCCCCACATGATACTCTTCGCCTTTGCGCAGGGTATGCATCGGAATGTTATCGCTGATTGAGGTGCCTTCAATGTATTTACTGAGTTTACCGTCGCTGTCACAGGTGATATCGACAATCGAGCAACGCACCGCTGGGCGCTCGTCTAAGCGGGTGATTGGTACAATCGGCAATACTTGGCCAATGGCCCAAGTATCCGCAGCAGATTGGAAGATCGAGAAGTTACACAGATACTGACTGGCCAACATATCTTCTAGCTCTTCGAGCTCTTGAAATACGAAGGTTTCACGGTCAATTGAGTGATGGATCTCAGTCAAAATCTGCCAGTACATGGTGTCCAGCTTGGCCATTTCTTCCAGCGACAAAATACCCAGCTTAAAGGCCTCATAGGCGCTTTGTTTGAATGAGGCGGCATCGTTATAGCGCTCTTGTGGGTGCATAGTCTCGGCTGAATTGATCAGCTCACGCATGTTGCTCACTAAGATGTGCTCACCCGAGCTGGCGCTGATATCAAACTTAGCACCGGTATTCTTGATTTCACCGACAATGTTGGTGACTACACAACTGTGGTGAGCGGTGATAGCGCGACCACTTTCACTCACTAAATTAGGGTGCGGCACGTTCTCTAGGTCACAAATCTGCTTGACCCCGTATACCACGTCAGCCACGTACTCTTCAGTGGAATAGTTGCGTGACGAATCGGTGGTGGAGCTAGTACCGTCATAGTCAATACCGAGGCCGCCGCCAATGTCTAAATATTCAAGCTCAACGCCCATTTGAATCAGTTTGGCGTACAATCGCGCACCTTCGGATACCGCTTCTTTAATCTTGCGGATATCGGCCAACTGGCTGCCAATATGGAAGTGCAGTAGCTTGGCGCAATGCAGCATGTTTTCTTGCTTGAGTAATTCGATAATATTGAGAATTTCGGTGATGCTTAAGCCGAACTTGGCGCGCTCGCCACTGGAGCCAGCCCATTTACCTGAGCTACGCACCATCATTTTGCTGCGCAAACCAATAATTGGCTCAACGCCGAGCTTCTTCGACAGTGGAATCAGCATTTCCAGTTCGGAGAACTTCTCGATTACGATAATGATCTTGCGCCGTAACTGGCGGCCAAGCAACGCTAAGGTTAGATAATCTTCGTCTTTGTAGCCGTTCAAAATGGTCAATGCCCGCGGGTTCTCGTTGTAGGCCAATACCGCCATTAACTCCGGCTTAGAACCGGCTTCGAGACCGTAGTCGTAGGGCTCGCCCGCATCGATGATTTCTTCTACCACTTCGCGCATTTGGTTCACTTTGATCGGGAATACGCCGACATAGCGACCTTCATAGTTGGCATCTTCAATGATTTTGGCGAAGGTTTCGTTGAGAATCTCAACCTGTGAGCGCAGAATATCGTGAAAACGAATAACTGCCGGCAATTGAATACCTTCGGCAATAATTTCGTCTACCACTTCTTTCATATCAATGGTGACATCGGGCTGACGATGATTCGGCGCAATTTGAATGCTGCCATTCTCACCAATGGAGAAATATCCAGCGCCCCAGCGCTTCACCCCGTAGAGCTCTTCAGCGTCTTCGATAGTCCATGGGTTGGTCATTAGCGTGAGCCTTTTTCGTTCAAAATGATTAACAGCTCACGGACAATCTTAGCCGCAAACACATCTGAATTGCCGGTTGGGTCGATTTCTGGTGACAGTTCTACCACGTCAGCGCCCACGATATTTTTGTTGCGTAATAGTTTCATCAAGCTGACATACGAGTGAAAGTCTTCACCACCCGGTTCTGGCGTACCAGTACCTGGCAAAAATGCCGGGTCAAAGTAGTCCAAATCAAGGGTCAGATAGATAGGACGGTCCGCCGCAATAGCGGCGACGCTGTCTAGAAAGTCTTTACGTGACGTACGCACGGTGCCGTGTTCTTTCATGAATTGATATTCTTCACGGGTGCCTGAGCGGATACCGTATTGGATCAGTTGATGGCCTGGGCCAAAGTGATCGAGCACGCGGCGAATAATTGATGCGTGTGAGTAGTGATAACCCAAGAAACCGTCACGCAAATCCGCGTGGGCATCGAGGTGGAGTACCACTAGATCAGGATATTGCTGCAAATAGGTACGAATAGGCGCGTAGGAAATAGAGTGCTCGCCACCTAACGTCAGGACGCGAATATTATCCGCCGCTAAATCAACACCATCAAAGATAGCGCTAAATTGGTCAGTGGCGTGCTGCCATTGAGCTTCTATGTCATCGTTATTGCCGAGTGACAAGTTACCAAGGTCGTAAAAGGTATGATCATAAAGATCTGCGTCTAAATACGGTGAGTAGGACTCGATGTCCTCAGACACGGCACGCAGCCCATCAGGGCCATTGCGGGTGCCTTTGCGAAAACAAGCGGTGCCATCAAAACCAAAGCCGATCATATGCGTGCTGTTGGCAAAGATAGCGGCTTCGGTACTGGCACCGAAGAACTCACGAACCGGGGCGTCAACCGCCACCGGTAAAGCGGTAATTTGTTTGGCTTGATGCTGGCTCAAAGTCAGTCACCTCCATCAATTTGCTGGCGTAAAAATAAGGGCGCATATTATCTGCTGAATGCGCTTAAAATTCTACTATTTCAATGTTTATTAGCGGGCTTTTTCACGGGGTTAAAAATCTCCTGTGAAATTCGCAGTAAATTGGCGTTCAAAGGATTTTTCTTGGTCCAGGTTTCGACCAATGGAATCGCTACTAATTGGTTTGCTTGCAGACCGGCCATCACTCGCGATTGACCTTGCAAAATCAGTTCAACGGCATGCACACCAAGCTCTGAGGCAATAATTCGATCAGCCGGTGCTGGGGCACCGCCGCGTTGAATATGCCCAAGCAGGCATGGACGACACGGCAGACCATACTGCGCTTCCAGCTGTTCAGCCAGAGCTACCGCACCGCCAGGCCATTGATGCTCGCTTAATACCATCACGTAACTGCCGTCACCACGGACTGCTTTTACCCGCTCAATATGCTTCACCATGGCTTCGATCGTTAGCGGCTTGCCTTTTTGCAGCTCCGGTAAAATCATCCGTTCTGCACCCGCTGCGACACCGCTATTGAGACCAATAAAACCGGCGTGTCGACCCATCACTTCGACAATAAAGACGCGGTCCATGGCATCCGCGGTATCACGAATTTTATCCAGTGCATCCATGGCGATAGCCACTGCAGTAGTAAAGCCTATAGTTACGTCAGTACCGTACACATCATTATCAATCGTACCTGGGACACCAATAATTTTGCCGCTCCAGTGATTCGCCAAGTGTTCGGCACCACGAAACGAGCCATCGCCCCCAATGACCACCAAGCCGTCAATCTGGTGCTGATCCAGCACCGCCGCCGCTTGTTGTGCCGCTGCTACTTCTTTGAAGCGCGCGCAGCGAGCACTTTTAATGATCGTCCCAGAGTACTGCAAAATATGCTGTACGTCTGCCGCGCGTAACCGCACATAGTCATTTTCCAGTAATCCTTGATAGCCATGCTTGAAGCCGATGACTTCTAAGCCATAATGTTCCGCAGCTAATACCACGGCTCGCAATGCAGCATTCATGCCGGGGGCATCACCACCACTGGTTAGTACCGCTATTCGTGTTTGTTGTTTTTGTTCCGACACCAACCGTACTCCTCTTTGTCGTTGTCTGTTAAGCTTAACGGAGTCATGGCTAATAACAAGTAGACAAGGGTATGAGTGAGTTAAAAATGTCGCAAATGGATAGCTCGGCAATAACCGCCTGGGCGCAACAATGTGCTGAACGCGCTGGCGCTGCTCCGAATGTGGCAGCAAATATTGCCAAACATCTGGTGGCCGCCGACTTAATGGGCTTTCGCACTCATGGTTTGATTCGCTTACGCTACAATTTAACCTGCTTAAGCCAAGGCTTAAGTAAGCCCGATGGCGCGCCACACCGCGTGTCAGGTCGCGCTGCCATTGAATTGTGGGATGCTGAGTTTTTACCCGGCTTACACACCATGCCATTGGCTGTTGCACGAGCTATCGCCATGGCCACCGATTATGGCACCGGTACGGTAGTGCTGCGGCGCACCCAGCATGTCGCGGCATTAGCGGTCTACCTCGAGCAGGCGACTAATGCCGGCATGATGATACAAATCATGTGTGCCACGCCTGCACAAAAAGCAGTGGCACCATTTGCTGGTAAATCGGCCTGGTTTTCACCGAACCCACTCGCTATTGGTGTGCCTACCACCAGCCAACCAATTTTATTTGATGTTAGTTTGTCTATGTTAGCAGCCGGTAAGGTGCGTTCTGCTATTGCTGAAGGTAAACCGCTGCCGTTTCCAGCATTGATTACAGCAGCGGGTGACTATACCTGCGATGCCAGTACATTTTTGGCCGATCCTGCCAGCGTTTTAGCGCCTTTAGGTGGCGCTGATTTGGGCTACAAGGGAACCGGCTTAAATTTATACAGTGAACTCTGGACCTTAGCTTTGAGCCAGTATGGCAGGCATCAAGCGGCCACCGACGGTGACGCAAATACCGTTTGGATTCAGGTGGTTGACCCCGGAGCACTGGGTGATAGTGAGCATTTCAAGCAACAAGCACAAGCACAAGTAGAGGGCATGTGTGCAGTAACGCCTATCGATCCAAAACAGCCGGTACGAGTACCTGGCAGCGGCGCCTTAGCGTTGCGTGAGCAGCAGTTGCGACACGGTATCCACTACAGTGCCGCAATGATGAAACAGTTACAGTGGTGTGCCGATAACTATCAAACACCATTACCGTTAGGGTTGTAGCCGCGTAATGCGCCATGGCGAAGTGGCCGCTAGAGAATTATCGCAGCGGTAACAGAAACGGTCGTGCAAGCGATAACGTCCACCTTGCCAAAACTCAAACAGGCTTGGTACCACACGGTATCCGCCCCAATGTTCAGGTTTTGGAATGTCTTTACCTGCAAAATCGCTATTTAATTGGTGATAGCGTGCCTCCAGCTGCTCGCGACTTTCAATCGTTCTACTCTGTTCTGAGGCATGTGCGCCGAGTTGACTGCCGCGGGGACGACTGGAGAAATAGTTCTCACTAGCGGTGCTGTCGAGTTTTTCCACACGGCCCTCAATTCTCACTTGCCGCTCCAAGCCCAACCACGCAAAATGCACCGATGCGAGTGGGTTGTGCGCTAGATCTTGGCCCTTTTGGCTGGTGTAATTGGTAAAAAAGACAAAGCCGGTAGCATCCACTTGTTTGAGCAATACGATGCGTTGATGCGGCTGCCCGTCGGCTCCCACAGTGGCTAGAGTGAAGGCTGTTGGATCCGGTGAGTTAGCCTGCGCCTGCGCTTGGGTAAACCAGTCGGCAAATAACTCAAAAGGATTTTGCGGTAATTGATTCCGTCGCAGTTGCCCTTGCTCGTAATCGCGGCGTTCATCGTGAAGTTTCATCACTGTCCTCGGTTTCTACGCTGATGGTGTAAACGGCTTCGCCGGCTAGATAAGTGGCTAATACCCGTTGTTGCCATAGTGTATCAGCTGCTTGTTGGAACGGATTGTGATCTAACACAATAAAATCTGCCCATTTGCCCGGCTCAATGCTGCCCATAGTGGCTTCTTGCCCAGCCGCATAGGCAGCGTCTAGGGTAAACGACCGTAATGCTTCAACCCGCGTCATGGCCTCAGCTGGATACCAACCGCCAGCTGGCTGATTGTCGCGGTCTTGACGCGTGACCGCAGCATGTAATCCAAAGAATGGATCAGCCAACTCTACCGGGAAATCTGATCCCGCAGCAATAATTGAGCCTTGCTCGAGAAAGGTCTTCCAAGCGTATGCACCCTGCATACGTTCCTTACCTAAGCGATCCTCCGCCATGTTTTTGTCACTTGTGGCGTGAGTGGGTTGCATGGAAGGGATAATGTTTAAGGTTTTAAAACGCATTAAGTCATCCGGGTGAACCACCTGTGCGTGCTCAATACGGTGGCGGAGATTACGACCGCCATAGCTGTTAAATGCCTGCTCAAACGCATCCAGGGCAAGGCGATTAGCACGGTCACCAATTGCATGGGTATTGATTTGAAAGCCGTAAGGAATAATCAATTCATAAAGTGCTTTGATGTTGTCGGGCGAGGTCACTAACAGCCCAAGTTGTTGTGGGTCATCATGATATGGATGTAACAGGGCAGCACCGCGGCTACCGAGCGCGCCGTCGGCGTAAATTTTAACGCTGCGCACGGTAAACATTTCATCATCGGTCAGGATTGGTCCGTTGGCGAGGAGCTCAGGCAGTGCAGGTTCGTTCGCACCGATCATGGCATAGACCCGCACAGTCATAGCACCCTTGGCGGCGAGATCTTGATAAACGGCGATGGTCTGCGCGCTAACACCAGCATCATGAACGCCAGTTATGCCGCGCTGATTCAGGTGAGTAAAGGCTAACTTCAGGGCTGCCTGTTGTTGCTCGGCGCTATCCACTGGAATGATTGCTTCGATTAAATTCATGGCATTGTCGATCAATACCCCAGTGGGTTTACCCTG
>DIVC01000017.1 GCA_002423905.1 Idiomarina sp. UBA6142 | reverse complement strand
CGAAATGCACAATCGGTGAGCAAACTCATCATCACAGATAAACCAGTACAAGAGTTTGCTGTCGATCCAAACTGGGAAACAGCGGACGTGGACATCAGTAATAACTATTATCCACGCCGTATGATCGAGTCACGCATTGAGGCCTTTAAGTCACAGCGCAGTCGCGACCATATATCGCGCGACTTAATGCAAGAGGCAAAAACCGAATTGAAAAAGACGGGTACCCCGGCTGATGCCGCGGGCCAAGATTAATGAGGTTTCGCTTTGTGCTGTTACTGACCCTGATTGGTACGCTGCTGTTAATGGCCAGTGGTGCAGCGGCGCACCAGCTTCATTCCGCCTCAACCACGGTTAGCTATAACGAGCGAAGTGGTCAGATTGAAGTAATGCATCGATTCTTTTTGCATGACGCCGAACACGCGGTCAAGCAACTGTTTGATAGCTCTGCAGATATGCACAGTAAGCCGGCCACCCAGCAACAGTTTGCTGACTATGTGGCCAGTCAATTTGCAGTGGCCAGCTTAACCGGCCAGCCGCTAGCACTGGAACTGGTCGGTTTTCAAATAGATGGCCGTGACTTTTGGGTGTATCAAGAGGTGGCTCGTCCAGCTGATTTAACCGGTTTGAACATTCGTCAGCCAGTGCTTCAGGATATTTGGGTGGAGCAACGTAATTTGGTCAACGTCGAAGGTTTTAGCGCGCAGCGGCAGAGCGTCACATTTGGCCGTGATGATAATTGGTTAGCGGTGCAATGGTGACAGTGCTAAGCTCATGTTAACTGTTAGCAAAGGGCTGTTTTTATGCGTCAATTTAGTATCGTCCGAATTGTTTTAGCCTTTGTGGTTGCGGTAACTGCCGCAGCCATTACCGCCAGCGTGATCCAAACCCAATTTAATCTAGCCGCACTTACTGCGCTTGCGGTCGATATTGATATGGATACTCGTATTGCCACCATGTTTCATGATGTGTTGCATTTTTCCCCAACGATGGCGGTATTTTTATCGATTACTTTAGTGATCGCGCTGCCTGTGGCTTATGGGTTAGGCCGCAAGTATCCACAACAGGAACGGCGTTGGTTTGTTGCTGGGGGAGCGCTCGGGCTGATGATCGCCTTTAGCATCATTGATCATTTAGCCCCGATGCCAACTTTAATTGCTGCCAATCGTACCCCCTTGGGTTTCATCCTGATGAGTGGTTGCGGCGGGCTGGCGGGTTGGATTTTCCACCGCTTGTGGCACCCAAGCGCACTTGAATTGCGGGAGCACGCCTGATGAAATTGACACCATACGCTATCACTAAATTAGCCATCACTGGGTTGTTGCTGATGACCACAGCTGCGCAGGCGGACCAACGCTACACCACTATTGCTGAGGGCTTGCATTTTCCATGGTCAGTGGCGCAATTACCGGATACTGGATGGCTGGTCACCGAGCGCAGTGGGCAGTTGGTTTATGTCGCTCCTGATGGCCAAAAGAGCACCGTAGCCATGCAGTTGGACGGGCTATTTGTGGATGCCCAGGCAGGTCTATTTGAGGTGTTATTGAGTACCGATTTCAGCACCAGCCGTGAACTATTTTTGAGCTACGCCTGCGGTACCGCTAATGCCAATGCGACCTGTATAAGCCGGGCGCAACTCTCGCCGCAGCCACCGTACCAGTTACAACAAGCTAAGCAGATTTTTCGGGCTAGTCCAGACAAAAAAGGCTCGGCACATTACGGTGCGCGGATGACCTGGTGGGCCGACGGTACCCTGTTGCTCAGTTTAGGCGATGGCTTTGACTACCGTGAACAGGCACAAAACCTCAATAGTGATTTGGGAAAGGTGATACGCATTAATCGCGATGGCAGCATTCCTGCTGACAATCCCTATACCCACACTGAGTCACCGGCTATTTTTAGCTACGGCCATCGCAATGTGCAAGGGTTAGTGTATGACGCGCAGCGCGACATTATTTGGCAACACGAGCATGGCCCTAAAGGCGGTGATGAAATAAACATACTGGAAAAAGGCCGCAATTACGGCTGGCCTATGGTGACTTACGGTATTGATTATACCGGTGCCAAGGTATCGCCATTCCAAGAATTGCCCGGTATTGATATACCGCTGTGGGTGTGGACACCTTCGCTCGCCCCAGCCGGATTAGCGGTGTATTACGGCGATAAGCACCCCGATTGGCAGGGTGATTTATTGGTGTCCCATTTAGCCGGCAAGCGGCTACAGCGGTTTCGCTATCGCAACGGCATATTAGAGCTTGAACAGCAACTGTTGGATGATTTAGGCCTGCGTTTTCGAGCCGTTCATGTCGGTCACGATAGCCACGTGTATGTGTTAACGGATAGCCCAGAAGGCGTTTTAATTCAGCTGAATTAACGAGGAATGTGGTGATGTCGGGTGCCGAAGCAACAACAGCCTTGCCTCACGTGGTGATTGGAGCCGGGCCTTCGGGTCTGTGTGCGGTGCGGCGCTTAAAAGAGCGTGATATCGCGGTAATTGGCTTAGAGGCGCACAGTGATGTGGGTGGCTTGTGGGATATTGATTCCGCCACCAGCACCATGTACCAGTCGGCCCATCTCATCTCCTCCAAGCGGATGACTGAGTTGACCGACTTCCCCATGGCTGATGATGTGGCCGAATACCCGAGCCATGATCAGCTGAAGCACTATTTCCGAGATTTTGCCGGTCATTTTAACCTGTACCCACACTATCAATTTAATAGTTGGGTTGAGCGCGTTGAGCCACAAGGCGAGCACTGGCTGGTGCATTACCAGCAGCAGGGTGAGGCTAAACAACTGCTGGCAGCAGGGGTGATCATCGCCAATGGTACACTGCATCAGCCAAAACGCGCGCAATTCAACGGTGAGTTTGACGGCACACTAATGCACAGCAGCAGCTATCGCAGTGCTGATATTTTTGCCGATAAGCGGGTACTGATTGTCGGCTGCGGTAACAGTGGTTGCGACATCGCCGTCGATGCAGTGCATCGTGCCCGTTCGGTCGATATGGTGGTGCGCCGCGGCTATTATTTTTTACCCAAGTTTATTGCTGGGCGGCCCACCGATACCTTGGGCGGCAAAATCAAGTTACCGACACGACTGAAGCAGTGGCTTGATGGTACCTTAGTGCGGCTGATTTCGGGGCCACCAAGTCGCTATGGCTTGCCGGAGCCAGATTACCGCATGTACGAATCGCATCCGGTGGTGAATTCACTATTTTTGCATCACATTGGCCATGGTGATATTAAAGTGCGTCCGTCGGTAGCAGCGCTGACCCCTGCTGGCGCGCGGTTTGTCGATGGCAGTAGTGGCGACTACGACATAATTCTTGAGGCCACCGGCTATCAGCTGCATTACCCATTTATTGACCAAGCATTATTGAATTGGAAGGGTTTTGCGCCACAGCTGTATTTGAATATTTTCAACCCACAGCAACCCAAGCTGTTCATGTTGGGCATGGTCGAAGCAGCTGGTTTGGGTTGGCAGGGGCGAGATGATCAGGCTCAGCTGGTGGCTGAAGTGATAGCTGCACAGCGCCATCGGCCGGCTCAAGCTGAAGCCTTTTTTAGCCAAGTTCGACAACAGGCTGAGCAGCGCATAAATGGCGGTATTCGCTATTTAGAGCTAGAGCGCATGGCATTTTATGTGCATAAAGCCGAGTATCTCAAAGCCGTGCAACAACAGACTCGATCGCTGCGCCAGGGCGCTGATTGATGTCGAGTAGCAGCTTGCTGTGGCTGAACGGGGTGCTAGCCCTGATGATGTTCGGTATTGCGCTGAACCTACGGTTGAGCGATTTTCAGCGAGTGCTGCGCTATCCCAAGGGGGTGCTGACCGGCTTGGTGGCCCAGTTTGTGTTACTACCGGCTTTTACCTTTGCCGCCACCATGCTGTTACCCATTCCTGCTGAAATCGCCTTAGGGCTGCTGCTAGTGGCTAGTTGCCCAGGCGGTAGCTTCTCCAATATTGTCACTTATTTAGCCGCTGGTAATGCCGCCCTGTCGGTGAGTATGACTGCGGTAGCCAGCTTAGCCGCAACGGTGTTAACGCCATTCAATTTCATGCTCTATGCCAGCTTAAACCCAGCCACAGCGGCTTTATTGCAAAGCATCGCAGTACCTGCTGAACAGCTGTATCTGGTGGTTGGCTTGGTGTTAGCCTTGCCATTAGCACTGGGGCTGATGGTAGGGCGCATCGCTCCAGCGTGGGCAGTGCGCATGGAGCCGTGGTTTCGGCATGGCTCGTTGCTGGCGTTGTTTGGTTTTGTGGCGCTAGCACTGGCCAGCAATTGGGCGCAATTTGTTGCTGATGCCGATTGGTATTTGCTGGCCGTGGTGGCCCACAATGCCTTTGCACTGCTGTTAGGTTTTAGCGCAGCAAGACTGATGCAGCTTAATCGAGCCGATCAGCGCGCTATCACCTTTGAGGTGGGTCTACAAAATTCTGGCCTCGGCCTCGGTATTATATTTACCTTTTTTAGTGGGTTAGGGGAGATGGCGATCATCGCCGCCGGTTGGGGCATTTGCCATTTAATTGCGGGTATGAGCCTGTGTTTTTTCTGGCAAGCGCGGGATCGCAAGCGTGCTCTGGCGGAGCTAGCGCATGGCTAATATTCTCATCACCGGCTGCGAAGGCTATGTAGGTCAACGTTTGTGTACGGCATTAGCTGCTGAACATGCCCTGGTGGGTCTAGATATTCGCCGGCAAGCGCGTGGCACTGGCTATCGCTACTACCACATGGACATTCGGGCCGCCGAATTGGTGACTATCATGGTGGAACACCAAATCACCCATGTGGTGCATTTGGCCAGTATTTTACAGCCCAGTGATAACCCAATACGGGACCATGATATTGATGTGAACGGCAGCGCCAATGTGTTGCAAGCCTGTGTGGCGGCGGGTGTGCAGCACATTACCGTGACTAGTAGCGGTGCCGCCTACGGCTATTATGCCGATAACCCGGCGTGGCTGGTGGAAACCGACCCGCTGCGCGGCCATCCGAAATTCAGCTACAGCGAGCACAAGCGAGAGGTTGAAGCGTTATTCGCGCACTATCGCCAGCACCATCCACAGCTACAGCAACTGGTGCTGCGCCCCGGCACGGTGTTAGGTGAGCACACCAATAACCCGATTACTGAGCTGTTTACTCGGCCTCGCTTGCTTGCTATTCGCGGCAGCGATTCGCCGTTTGTATTTATTTGGGATGAAGATTTGGTCGCCATTGTGCTGCAGGGCGTGGCGGCGAGCAAAGTCGGCATTTATAACGTAGCGGGCGATGGGGCATTATCCATAGCCGCGATAGCCCAGCAGTTGCAGAAACCGCTGGTGGTGCTTCCGGCCGGATTATTGCGCGCTGCTTTGTGGCTTGGCAAGGCCTTACGGCTCACCCGTTATGGCCCCGAGCAAGTGGATTTCTTGCGTTACCGACCGGTATTGAACAATACCGCCTTGAAACAGCAATTTGGTTTTGTGCCCAGCAAAACCTCAGCTCAGGTGTTGGCTTATTATGTCCAGCACAATGCCGCTTATCGGCGGTCTCTGCAGCGGCGACCTCATCATGAGTAGCCGCGCCATTGCAGTGATCACCGGCGCCGCTTCAGGCCTTGGCGCCGAGTTGGCGAAGCGTTAAGGGGCAGGCACTTTTTAAGTGGTCACCTTGATCCCAAGGTAAAGTCTTTGCAAAGTTAAGAGCCGTAGTCACCAAGCGTGGTATGTTGATAGTCGGTATTTCCCGAATGCGAGGACTTCTTTATGCGAAAAACTATCTTAGTGGGCGTTTTATCAGCGTTATTGGTAACCGGCTGCGCGAATAGCGGCATGAGCAACACGCAAAAAGG
>DIVC01000023.1:10650-21404 GCA_002423905.1 Idiomarina sp. UBA6142 | reverse complement strand
ACGTAAGAGGTCGGCACGCTGTTTGGCGGTTTTGGCTTGCCACGGTAGCAGCGCTTTATGCGCTGCTTCAATCGCGCGTTCTGCCAGCGCCGCATCAGCATCGCACACTTCGGCAATGGCCTCGCCCGTAGCCGGATTGTAGACCGTGAAGCGGTGCTCGCTGGGGATCCAATTACCATCGATAAACGCATCAACTTTAAGTAATGAACGTACTGTGTGTTGCGGCATAGAACCTCCTTGATGGTTGACTCGTAAGCCTAACAGAGCAACTCCCTGCTTGCCATCCATATACATTTGTTATAAACTGCGCGTCCTCAGGGTCATTACCGCTATTGATGGGAGCGGACTTACCCCTGAATCGCTGGGGTAAACAGCGCCTATATCCTGCCAGAGTGTTCATCGTGTTCTGTAGCCAGGCGTATCTTCCCCTTTATATGCTATACAGAATTATGCGAGAACAATATGTCTGAAGTAATGAATGGCCAAACCTTTGCCGATTTGGCCCTGCCTGCTGTCGTGTTAAAACAACTCGAAGCAATGAATTTCACTGTCCCAACACCGATTCAAATCCAAGCTATTCCGGCGCTGTTAGCGGGTAAAAACGTACTCGGTGAAGCGCAAACCGGTACCGGTAAAACAGCTGCTTTTGGTCTACCAGGGTTGAGCTTGATTGATGCTAAATTGCGTCAAACACAAATGCTAGTGGTTGCACCAACTCGTGAGCTAGCCTTACAAGTTGCTGAAGCGATTACCGAGTTTGCTAGCCAAATCCGTGGTTTAGAAGTTGCAACCGTGTACGGTGGTTCTGCCTTCGGTCCACAAATTAAAGCCTTGCGTGGCGGCGCTCAAGTCGTTGTCGGTACCCCAGGTCGTTTGCTCGACTTGTTAAATAAAGGCGTCCTGCAGTTATCAGGATTGCGTTTAGCCGTGCTCGACGAAGCCGATGAAATGCTCAACATGGGCTTCATCGAAGATATCGAAACCATTATGAAAGCAGTGCCTGTTACCTCTATGCGGGCACTATTTTCTGCGACCATGCCACCGGCTATTCGTAAGTTAGCAAAGACTTTCTTAGTGAATGAGCAAGGTGAGCAGCCGTTGACGATTCAAATTGCTGCTATCGCCAAAGAGAAGGCAAGTATTCGCCAGCGCGCGTGGGAAGTTCGTGGTTTGAGCAAGATTCAGGCGTTATGCCGAATCTTGGAAACGATGGACTATCAGCGCGTATTGATATTCGTACGTACCCGTCAAGATACCATGGAAGTGACTGAACAATTGCAAGCGTCAGGTTTCAAAGCATCGCCGTTGAGTGGTGATTTGAACCAAGCACAACGTGAGCAAACGGTTAGCCAGCTGCGTAGCGGCCGTATCGAAATTTTGGTCGCAACCGACGTGGTTGCTCGTGGTCTTGATGTCCCCGAAATTACCCACGTGGTGAACTATGATTTGCCAGGTGATATGGAATCCTATGTTCACCGTATCGGACGCACTGGTCGTGCCGGTCGTAGCGGTGAGGCTATCTTGTTCTTCCGTACTCGCGAGCGTCATTTGCTGCGCCATTATGAACGTTTGACCAACGGTACCATCGAGTTCTTTGAAGTACCAACGGCACAAGACTTAAGCCAGCATCGTCAACACAAGCTGCAACAAGTCATTCAAGAAACGGTTGCCCAGCAAGATTTAACGGTGCTGACTGAAATTTTAACGAAGATTCAGAGCCAAACTGAATTATCGCCGGTGCAAATTGCCGCAGCTCTGTTAGCTCAGCAAAATGACCGCCGCCCGTTAATTGTTGCCAATGATCCAGCGCCGCGTAAATTTGCCGAGCGTAATGATCGTCCAGAGCGTGGTGCTCCTCGTGCTGACCGTGGTGAGCGTAGCAATGCGCGTCCTGACAAACGTGGTGACCGTCCAGTTCGCGCTGCTCGCGAAAGCCGTGAATCACAAATTGAATTTGATACCTATCGTATTCAAGTAGGTCGTGAGCATGGTGCGCGGCCACAAGATATCGTCGGTGCTATTGCCAACGAAGCTGAAATGGATAGCCGTTACATTGGTCAGATTCAGTTGTTTGACACCCATAGTTTGGTGCAATTGCCGAAAGGCATGCCTGACGGTGTGGTGAAAATCTTACAGCGTGCGCGTGTGCGTCAAATGCAAATGGATTTGACCTTAGCAAATAATGAAGTTATTAGCCGTAAGCCTCCGCGTGGCGACCGTCCTGAGCGCGGCGAGCGCCCAGTTCGAGCGGGTGAGCGTGCACCATTTAAAGCCGGCGGTCGTGGTGGTGATAAACCACGCGGTGGTGGTCGTCGCTTCCAATCGTAAGCCTTATAGTTGGTCAAGGCGTGAGAGATAATCTCGCGCCTGTTGCAACAAGCTGTGGCGATCGGCATCACTACGTTGCTGCCATTGTTTGGTAATAAGCGCCATGCGCGGGTTGTGTTTGAGCCGCTCAAAATGCTGGTCAATAAAGTGCCAATATAAGCTATTAAAAGGACAGGCCTTCGGGCCTGTTTTTTGTTGCACATCGTAATAACACGAGCCGCAGTAGTCGGACATTTTATTGATGTAGGCGCCGCTTGAGATATATGGTTTAGTCGCCAGCAGACCGCCATCGGCAAATTGGCTCATGCCACGCGTATTCGGCAGCTCTACCCATTCTAGTGCATCAATATAGACTCCTAGGTACCAGGCATCCACCGCATCGGGGTGTACTCCCGCGAGCAAGGCAAAATTACCAGTTACCATAAGCCTTTGAATATGATGAGCATAGGCATAATTTAATGATTGCGTGATGCTGTGTTGTAAGCAACGCATCTTGGTATTGCCATGCCAATAAAAGTCGGGCAGTGGGCGCTGATGGTCGAAATAGTTTAAGGTCCGATAATTAGGCATATGGTGCCAATACATGGCGCGGACAAATTCACGCCACCCAATAATTTGTCGCACAAAGCCTTCTATTTGCGCTAAATCAATACGTTCAGGATGTTGTTGCCAAGCTTTGATTGCCGTCTCTACAACCTCATGCGGACTGATCATTTTACTGTTCAACGAAAAGGATAAACGCGCATGATAGAGCGACCAACCTCGTTCAGTCATAGCATCCTGGTAGCGGCCAAAATGAGGTAATAATTCAGTAACGAAGAAGTGTAATAATTGCCGCGCTTGGTTACGGTCAATGGGCCATAGAAACCGTGCTGCATCTGCGGCGCCAAAATGATCGACCTGGTGCTTATCGAGTAGTGCTGCTAATTCAGTTAAATCATTACTAAACAGCAGTGGCGCAGGAATGACAATCTGCTTCGGTAACTTATTACGATTGGACTTATCAAAATTCCATTGGCCACCCACGGGTTGTCCATCGGCCGCCATCAAATAACCCGTTTGTTTGCGAACGCGACGGTAAAAATACTCCATTAAGAAGCTTTTCGCCGTTGGAAACCACCGTTGCAGAGTGTCGCGTTCGGTCAAGAAATGTTCACTATCAAACCAGTTTACAATGATGTCGCTGCTGGCGGCGAACTGCTGTAACTGTTGGTCAACGCGATATTCATCGGCTTGCTGAAGATCAATCTGCTGGATGTTAAAAAGCGTACTGAGCCAATCGAGATTGGTGCTGAGGCAGTGCTTATTATGTTCGCTATCGAGGCAGAGATAGAGAACCGCATGGCCGACTTTCGCTAAGGCCGTCGCAAATGCGCGCATCGCCCCGAAAAAGGCGAGAATTTTTTGTTGATGGTGGCGCACGTAATCAGTTTCCTGACGCACCTCCATCAGCACTATGAGTCGATTTGGGTCAACATTCTCAAACCAGCTATGGCTCGCATTGAGTTGATCGCCGAGTACCAAAGCAAGCGTGTTAAATTGCTGCGGCAGTTGATCTGGCGCGGTAGCGCAATGTGTTAACGAAATATCGGCGTGCTGCATAAACAAGACTCAGCTAGAAATAGTTTATCTGTTACGTGATTCAAGCCGCGATCGATCGGTATCAATCATGGCTATTTATACATTTTGCATGGCGATAATCGCGAAAATTTGGCATCATGCAGCTCAGTCCTTTTGCTTTGTTAGCGCAGGTAACAGCATGCAACCAGTTAATGTCATTTGTATCAAGTGGGGCGCGAAGTACGGTCCTGAGTATGTGAATAAACTCTACTCTATGGTGAGTCGCAATTTATCGCGACCGTTTCGTTTTGTTTGCTTAACCGATGAGCGTGACGGTATTCGAGACGAAGTCGAAGTGAAGCCTATCCCGCAGATTGGCTTTGCCGATTTTGATCAGCGTAAGCCATGGACCTTTGCTCACGGCTGGCTAAAATTGACCTGTTTTGCCGAGCCATTACATGACTTGACCGGCCCCACCTTATTTCTTGACTTAGATATCGTGATTGTTGGTTCGTTAGATGAATTCTTCCAGCCTGAGGGTGAATTCTTGGTGATCAAGGAGTGGGATAAATCGGATGCCACCGGCAACACCTCAGTCTTTCGTTTTACTATCGGTGCCCATGTCGATGCGCTTGAGCATTTAAAGAAAGACCCGATAGGTTCACGCAAAGATGTTCGTAACGAGCAAGAGTTCATTACTCAGTTTGTGGCTCGGCAGGGGCGCTTAAACTATTGGCCGGCGGAATGGTGTCGTAGTTTTAAACGCCATTGTTTGCGGCCGTTCCCGTTGAGTTGGTTGCAACAGCCACGCATTCCGGCCGGTGCAAAAGTGATCATTTTTCATGGCCGCCCGCACCCTGATGACGCAGTAGCTGGTCGCAGTGGCAAATGGTATCGCAAAGTGCTGCCGACCCATTGGATCAGTGAATACTGGCGTTAGTGAACGATGACGTTCAGTTATCGCATTCTGCTTGCGTTACTGACACCACTGATTTTTGTTTATCTGTGGGTGCGCGGTGCGCGCGCACCTGAATACCGGCAGCGTTGGCGCGAGCGTCTCGCCTTACAACCAATGCCGATACAAGCCCGCGATGGTATTGTGATTCACTGTGTATCAGTGGGTGAAACCGTCGCTGCGCGTGGTTTAATCGAAGCGATTTTGCAGCATTATCCGCAGTTACCGATAACTCTTACAGCAATGACTCCCACCGCAGCAGCGTTGGCACGACAGCTCTTTGGCGAGCGTGTCCATCATTATTATCTGCCCATAGATACTCAGGGCGCGATGCACCGTTTTGTCACTAAATTATCACCACGCTGCCTGATTATTTTGGAGACTGAGTTATGGCCCAACTTGCTAGACCAGGCCAAACAAAATGGCGCCCACATTATCGTGGTGAACGCGCGATTATCAGCCAAGTCATTGCAAAGCTACCAGCGTTTTCGCTGGCTATTGGGACCACTATGGTCAACGCTCGATTTGGTGGTGTGTCAAAATCATGATACGGAACAGCGTTTTCAGCAACTCGGAGTGGAGCGAGAGCGCACGGTAGTTCGCGGAAATCTTAAGTTTGATTGCCAAGTGCCTGCTGCGACTCTAGCCACTGCTAAACAATGGCGTGCTGAGCATCGGCGACCTGTTATCGTCGCAGCGAGCACCCATCAGGGTGAAGATAGTCTTATTTTACAAAGCTTCGCGCAGGTTTTAGCAACTATTCCTGAAGCCTTGTTGATCATTGTGCCACGCCATCCTGAGCGCTTTCGCGACGTTGTTGCCCTAGCTGCACAGCGTTTTGATACGGTAACCCGAAGCTCTGGGCAAAAGCTGCTTGCCAGCCATCAGGTATTGATCGGTGATAGCATGGGAGAGTTGTTATTTTGGTATGCAGCTGCCGATATAGCGGTTATTGGTGGGAGCTTTATTACCCGCGGTGGGCATAATCCTCTGGAACCGATTGCCACCAAGACACCGGTTATCTCTGGTCGCCATGTCTTCAATTTTCAGCAACTCTATGACCGCCTAGCGGACGTCAACGCGGTCCGTTTTGTTGATGATGAGCAGCAACTTGCTGAACAATGTCTACAACTCCTGAATAACCCAGTTCAAGGGCAAACTATGACCGCTCTAGCTGCCGAAGAGTTTGCTACCGAGCAGGGCGCCACAGCGCGCGTTCTGGCAGATATCCAAGCAGTATTCCCCGCGCCACGAAATAGCTTTGCAAGGACTCTAAAAATGATTCAAACACTACGCCCGCAGTTGGATACCGAAATTTGGTATGACGATAGTCTGGCGCCGGCGCTGACAGATAGTTATTTCGAGCCGAAATATTGGCGCCAGAGCGACAAAATCATTGGCTCTGCAACAGGTCGAGCCACTGCCTGGTTTATCGAGCATCAGCCACAGAACATGCTGCTAAGACACTACTATCGTGGTGGCATGGTTGGAAAAATAAATCGCGATCGGTTCGCTCGCGAGGCCGTAGTTAAATCACGGGCGATGGCGGAATTTGCACTGTTATTACAGCTGCGAGAAATGGACCTACCGGTACCTCAACCAATTGCTGCCCGATATCAGCGCGCCCCGTTCTGGGGCTATAGAGCAGATATTTTAGTCGCGGTTATTGCCGATTCGCAGGATCTATTCAAGCTGCTATTGCAGCGTTCTTTAACTGCGGCAGAGTGGTATTTGGTGGGTGCTACGATTGACCAACTGCATCAGGCAGGGGTATATCACTCCGATTTGAATTGCCACAATATCATGCTCGATCAAGCCGGCAAGGTATGGATTGTCGACTTTGATAAATGTGGATTTCGCCCAGACGGTGACTGGAAACAAGCTAATCTCGAGCGGTTACAGCGTTCATTTCACAAAGAGCAGGCGAAAGCGCAGCAGAGCCAGCAGTCGTTTCATTGGCAGCAAACAACTGACTGGGCTGAACTGATCCGCGGCTATCAAGGGAGCTAGGCCCTTACTTGGCCTTGGCCACGGACGACAAATTTTTCGGTTGTCAAGGCAGTCAACCCCATGGGCCCATAGGCATGCAGCTTACTGGTTGAAATGCCAATCTCCGCGCCCAAGCCAAGCTGTCCGCCATCACTGAAGCGTGACGAGGCATTGTGCATGGTTACCGCTGAATCAACGTGCCGAATAAACTGCTCAGCTGCGGCCTGATCGTTGGTCACGATGACTTCGGTATGACCGCTGCCGAATTGGTCAATGTGTTCAATAGCCGCGGCCAGTGACGGTACCGTACGAACAGCGATTTCTAGGGCTAAATATTCTTCACCAAATGCATGGTCGGCAATCACATTAGGTTTTGCAAAGTAATGAGCGGAGCTGCTATCGGCGTGAATGGTGACCTGATGCTCGGCTAAGGCGGTAGCTACCCGAGGTAACATTTCACCGGCAATGTCTTGATGCACCAACAGCCCCTCGAGCGCATTGCACACGCCCGTGCGTTGGGTTTTACCGTTAATCAGCAATGCCAGCGCTTGATCGATATCAGCATCGCGATCGACATACAAATGGCATACGCCTTTATAATGCTGGATCACCGGTATTTTGCTGTGCTCACTAACAAAACCAATTAAGCCTTCACCACCACGCGGAATGACTAGATCGATCCATTGTTGTTGTTGCAGTAAATCCAGCATCAAGCTGCGATCTGGCGTCGGTACTACGGTAATCAGTTCGGCGGGTAAACCGCAGTCACGCAAGGCGCTGTGCAGTGCTGCAGCAATGGCTTTGCTGCTGGCTAAGGCCTCTTTACCGCAGCGCAAAATCACCGCATTACCGGCTTTAAAACACAACGCTGCAGCATCTGCTGTGACATTGGGTCGCGCCTCATAGATCATACAAATGACCCCGAGCGGAATGCGCATCTTAGAAACTTCAATACCATTGCTTGGTTGACTAAATGGGGTCACCTCACCAACCGGATCGGCGAGTTGGATAATTTCTTCAATAGCAGTTGCCATATCTTCAATGCGCTGCGCATTGAGTGTTAGTCGGTCAATCATTGATGCAGCGAGTTGCTGCTGCTGTGCGGCCTGCACATCCTGTTGATTGATTTGCAAAATATCGTGTTGGTGACGACGAAGACTAGCGGCCATGTGTTGCAAAGCGTGGTTTTTTTCCGCAGTCGTCAATTGAGCGACGATTTTTGCCGCTTGCGCAGCTGCTCGAGCAAGATTTTCGGCTGTTAGTTTGTTCATAGGTCCTCCAAAATGGTTAAGTCACTACTTTCCACCACATTAGTGGATGGCTCGTGACCAAAGCTTGCGGCTAATTCACACAGCTTTTGCTCCTTCAAATAAAGTAGTTCGTGCGAGCTATATTGCGATATTCCCTTGGCCACAGCGGCGGCTTGGTTTGGTCGTCTGATCATCACTGCATCACCCCGATTAAAGCTACCGTGCACATCGATGATGCCCATCGCTGCAAGTGATTCACCCTGCGTTATTTGTTGTGCCGATGCGGCATCAACGACCAATTCACCTTGCGCTATGAGCGTGTGGCGCAACCAATGCTTTTTATTACTCATCGGATCTTGCTGGCGTTGAAATAGGGTGCCGGGATTGTCGCGGTTTAACAGTCGTTCGAAGGTGTGGCCCTTACGCCCATTCACTATATAGGTATCAATACCATGTGAGGTGGCTTTTTCAGCAGCTTCAATTTTGGTGCGCATACCGCCGGTTGCAATGGCATTGGTGGTACCGCCGGCTAAGGCGAAAATACTCTCATCGATATGCTGTACCAATGGAATCTTTTCGGCATTGGGATTGCTGCGCGGGTCCGCATTGAACAGACCGTCAATATCGGAACAGATAAATAATGCATCGGCATCCACCACGGTAGCGACCATAGCCGCGAGATTATCGTTATCACCGACTTTCATGTCATCGGTTGCCAGTGCGTCATTTTCGTTAACGATGGGTAGTACACCATTGTCGAGCAACACTTTGATGGTATTGCGTACACTGACGTAACGCGCACGGTCGCGCAAATCGCCGTGAGTCATGAGTACTTGGGCACAAGGGAAATCAAAAAAACGGGTCCAACTGGCCATCATGTCACTTTGACCAACAGCAGCCATCGCTTTCTTCAGGCTGGCAGGTATGGGATCGCTGTCAAAGCGAATGTGCTGGCGCCCTGCAGCGGCACTACCTGAGGAAACTAAGACAATTTCTTGGCCGCGTTCGCGGCATTCGATGATGAACCGAGCAATAGCTAATAAGTATTTACTGCTAGTTCCTGCATTATCTGGCGCAATTAACGCGCTGCCTACTTTGAGCACAGCACGTTGCCAGGAAGGCATGTTCATAACCACTCCCTATTAATTATTAAGGCGAGTAGTATAACAAAATTGCGCGCTAGCCTCGAGTAAATGGTTATAAGCGAGGCTTATTTTCACTATGAAAAGTTATAATTGATTATGCTTTGCTCGGCGGGACATAGCCCTCGACGTGGACTTCTTTACCTTCAAATAAGAACGCGACCATTTGCTGTTCAAGGAATTCCCGCGCTGCTGGGTCCATCATATTGAGGCGCTTCTCGTTGATTAGCATGGTTTGTTTTTTTTGCCATTCAGCCCAAGCTTGTTTGCTGATGTGGTTAAAAATACGGCTACCAATGTCGCCTGGATAGAGCTGAAAATCGAGACCTTCAGCTTGCTTCTTGTAATAGTCACAAAATACCGTGCGGCTCATACTTTTCTCCTTGGCTCGAGGCTGCGATTCTACGTGCTTGGTAGGGGGTTTGGCAAATGCCGTTGCAGGTATTTTGCGATCGGCGCAGGCAGCCCAATCTGGTCCAATTGCGACCAAGCTATGTGGCGCTGAGGATGAGTGGTTGAGATGCTTGTGGCGTTTGCGACCAATATCTGGGCCTGCAATTTGTAATGGCTAAAGGTGTGTTTGAAGCACCCATGCAGAACCGTTGTTGCCGACCATGCTGCGGCTGTGGCGGCATCAATTTCGGGTAGACACCATAAGGTTGGCCAGATGCCTTGGTGTGGGCGCTGTTCCAGGACAATACCATGATCGTCTGCATGCCACAGGAAATAACCGTCACGCGTTGGTATGGTGGCTTTCTCTTTGCGTTGCGGTAGTTCCGCTACTCGATCCTGTTGTCGTGCCTGACAGTGCAGGAGAAGTGGGCAGTTGTGACACCGCGGTTGGCGTGGTGTACAAATAGTCGCACCAAGGTCAAGTAAACCCTGCGCATAGCTACGATTGTCTGCACTAGGCGTGTAGTGTTCGGCTAATTGCCAGATCTGACGCTGTTTGGCGCTGGTGTTCAGATCGCCTTCAATGGCAAAAAAACGGCTAAATAGACGTTTTACATTACCGTCGACGATCACACCGTCTAGGTCGTAAGCAAAAGCTCTGATTGCTCCCGCTGTATAGGCGCCAATACCGGCTATTTCACGCAGTTCATCAGTGCTTGATGGAATCGTACCGGCATAGTCTTGACAGATTTGTTGTGCCGCCCGATGCAGATTACGCGCACGGCTGTAATATCCAAGCCCTTGCCATAAAGCCATCACCTCATCGGTGTGCGCTTCGGCTAAATGTTGTAGCGAAGGAAAACGCTGCAGCCAACGTTCGAAATAGGGGATCACAGTGGTGACTTGAGTTTGTTGCAGCATCAGCTCACTCACTAACACATGATAGGGATTCGCTTCGCGCTGCCAGGGTAAATCGTGTCGTCCGTGCTGTTGCTGCCAAGCAACAATCAATTGCGCAAATTGCCCTGCATCAATTTGTGTTTCAAAGCTAGAAAGTGATGATTGCACTAATTAATACCTTACCGCTTAAAAATGCCAATTGCGTGGGCAACGTTAATGTAAAGCAGGCGTAAAAAC
>DIVC01000023.1:0-10627 GCA_002423905.1 Idiomarina sp. UBA6142 | reverse complement strand
GGGCAATGGTTTGTTGGTCCACGGCTTGGTTTGATGGGAACCGACTCCGATCGGCAAACGATTCGTAACAATCAATTGGTGGGTTTTGAAGGGGGTCTCGATACCAAATTTGGTGGTATTGAAGCCGGCTTTAATTTTACTCCTGAATGGGGTTATCGTATTTATTATGATTTCCTGAATAGTTCCATGCAAGGCGGTGGCAGCGCCAGCGGTAACAGTTTTGGTACCGATCTTTTATATAATTTTTCTGATAATTTTTACGCTGGTATCGGTATTAACGCCACCGAGATTGACGATATCAGAAACCGTTTTTTACGCGTGAGTGGTGGTTATAAAACCTACCTTGCGGATAATTTAGCAATGACATTAGAAGCAGCCGTTCAGCAAAGTGATAAAGATCTCACTGAGTTTATGTTCCAAACGAGCTTGCGCTACTACTTTGGTGGCGGCACCAGCTATAAGACTGCAGCTGTTCAACAGCCGGTGCAAACAATCGCCGTTGCTGAGCTAGATAGTGACAATGACGGGGTGGTGGATAGCAAGGACAAATGTCCGAACACTCGCGCCGGCTTCAAAGTTGATGCCGATGGTTGTGTGATGTACGAAAATCAAACCATCACCAAAAACTTGCTAGTGAACTTCGGTTTTGATTCAGCTGCGATTAGCGCTGGTGGCAAAACCGACATTGCTGATACAGCAGCATTTTTGCAAGATTACCCACAGCTTGATATCGTCATTGAGGGTCATACCGACGACACCGGCGCTGCGAGCTACAACTTAAGCTTATCGGAGCGCCGTGCCAAAGCTGTTAGCGATAGTTTAGTGCAAGATTTTGGTATCGATGCATCACGCCTGACCACAGTTGGTTACGGTGAAGCTAAACCAGTGGTTCCGAATAATAGCCGTGAGAACCGTGCTAAGAACCGCCGTATTGAAGCGCACATGTCAGTGACTAAGCGTGTACCGATCGAAAACTAAGACGTATTAATTGTCTCTAAAAGGCGTGCCAAACTTGCGTTTGGTGCGCCTTTTTGCATAATGCGCCCAATTATTCCTATTGTCCCCAAAAGTGATGCCATGACTGAATCGAACAAACCAAGTAACGTGCGCGACCATATTGCGCTTGAGAGTGCACAAGCGGAAGGGAAGTATATCCGTCCAATTCGCAGCTTTGTCAAACGTGAAGGTCGCTTAACCAAGGGGCAAGCAGCGGCTCTGGAGCGCCAATGGCCGCGTTTAGGACTGCATCATACGGTATCGCCTATTGTGCTCGAGCAGGTGTTTGGTCGTTCAGCTGATACGGTCTTGGAAATTGGTTTTGGTATGGGGCATTCATTAGTTGCAATGGCAGCTGCAGCGCCACAAAAGAATTTTATTGGTATTGAAGTGCATGGTCCGGGTATCGGTGCTTGTTTGTTAGATGCTGAAACCAACGGTATTGATAACCTGCGTATTTATCAACATGACGCAGTTGAAGTTTTGCGTGACAGTATTGCCGCAGACAGCTTGGCCACAGTGCAGATTTTCTTTCCTGATCCGTGGCATAAAAAACGCCACCATAAACGTCGCCTAATTCAACCTGAGTTCGTCGAGTTAGTTCGCAGCCGATTGAAACTAGGCGGGATCCTGCACCTAGCTACCGATTGGCAGCCCTATGCGGAACATATGCTGGAGGTGCTCAACCATGCTCCCGGCATGCGCAATTTAGCCGCTGAGCATGGTTATATCCCGCGCCCAGAAGAGCGACCATTAACCAAGTTTGAAAAGCGTGGTGAGCGCTTGGGCCATGGGGTGTGGGATTTGAAATTTGAGCGGATCAGTTAATCGTCGCTAACCATAGTAGCTAAAATAGTGTTGAGATAACGCCGACCTAACTCGGTGGTGTGCCAATAGTCGCCGGCATCAACAATCAGCTGTTTGGCTTTGGCTGGTGCCAAGGCTTGTTCGGCAACATCCAAGGCAAGCCCGGTTCGCTGGCTAAACAACTGCTTAGGAATAGCTTCAAATAAGCGCAGATAGTTCATAAAGAACTCAAAGGGTAACTCGTCAGGACTAACGACCCAGCTGCGGTAACGCAGTGAACGGGTTAAATCAAGGTAGCCTGACGGATGCTTGATTTTCTCAGCGCGGTGCAGCGTGATACCGTGCTCACTGACGCGGGTAATTTTGCTATGTGCCCCGCAGCCAATACCGAGATAATCACCGAACTCCCAATAATTTCGATTATGCTTACTCTGATGACCGGTCTTGGCGTAAGCACTGACCTCATAGTGTTGATAGCCGGCGGCAATTAGCTTGTCGTGCCCTTGTTGTTGAATGTCCCACAAAATATCATCATCTGGTAATTGCGGTGGTCTACTGGCGAATGCAGTATTGGGTTCAATGGTGAGCTGATACCACGATATATGCGGTGGATTGAGGGCAATGATAGCGTCTAAATCAGCCATAGCAGCGCTAACGGACTGGTTAGGTAGCCCATGCATCAGGTCCAGGTTAAAGCTCGTTAAACCGAGTTGTGCTGCATGCCGAGCAGCTTGCTGCGCTTGCACCGGATTATGTATGCGCCCCAATGCCTGCAATTGCGGTGCAGACAAACTTTGCACGCCGATAGAGAGTCGTGTCACCCCCGCTTGAACATAGCCGGCAAATCGTTCGGCCTCAAAAGTTCCGGGGTTCGCTTCTAGCGTGATCTCACAGCTTTCGCTCAGTGTAATTAATTGCCGCACACCCTGTAATAGGCGTTCGATACCTGCGGCACTGATTAGGCTTGGGGTACCGCCGCCGATAAAAATACTGGTTAACAAGCGCCCTTGTACATCATCAACATCGGCCCGCAAGTCATCGAGCAGCCGGTTGATATAGGCCTGCTCCGGAATGTCGTTTTTCAGAGCATGCGAATTAAAATCACAGTACGGACATTTTTGAATACACCAAGGAATATGAATGTAGAGCGCCAGTGGGGGAAGCATTACAGCTCCTGTAATAGCTGTGATAGCAGCTGTTGGAGAGCTTTGCCGCGATGACTCAGTAATCGCTTTTGCGGCGATGGTAATTGCGCTGCGGTGCATTGTTGTTCGGGTAGCCAAAAGATTGGGTCGTAGCCAAAGCCATATTCACCTTGAGGCTGTTCGGCAATGCTGCCATGCCATTGACCGTGACATACGATTGGGCACGGGTCTTCTGCGTGCCGCATAAAGGCCAGCACACAATGGAAACTTGCTTGGCGTTGCGCGACTGGAACCGCGGCTAAAGCAGTTAAAAGTTTTTCAATATTGTCAGCATCGGTTGCTCCCACACCGGCATAGCGAGCCGAATAGATGCCAGGAGCGCCATCTAAAGCCTCCACCGCCAGACCAGAATCATCAGCCAGCGCTGGGAGCCCTGTTTGTTGGGCTGCATGGCGAGCCTTGATGATGGCATTCTCAATAAAGCTTAAACCGGTTTCCTCAGCATCAATCACAGCGAACTCGGATTGAGTGACTAGCTGCCATGCTAGTGGCGCAAGTAACTCTTGTAATTCAGTTACTTTGCCCTTATTTCCTGTAGCAAGAACAATTTTTTTCATCGAATTTTACCGAGCCTCTGGTTTGACTGTTATTATACGGTGATTAACGCACGCCACCAAGGGAGTTGAACTTTGACTGAGATCAACGGCATTATATTGTTAATGGGTGCGTTACTGCTGGTCAGTATTCTTGCTGTCACGGTTTCCAATCGACTGGGTGCTCCATTACTTCTGACCTTTCTGGTTATTGGCATGCTGGCCGGTGAAGAGGGTATTCTCGGTATTCAGTTTAGTAGTCCCACCGCTGCTTTTTTTATCGGTTCATTAGCGTTAGTGATTATTCTGTTCGATGGCGGTATGCGAACACACAAAGAACGCTTTCGGGTCGCTTTGTGGCCAGCCATCAGTCTAGCTACGGTTGGGGTGGCGCTGACCTGCGCGATTACCGCGGCTGCAATAGTTTGGCTATTCGATATGCCGTGGCCTATTGCCTTATTGATTGGTGCCATTCTCAGTTCCACCGACGCGGCTGCAGTATTTAGTATTTTTCAATCACAAAATTTACGCATTAAACAGCGCGTAGCAGCAACCTTAGAAATTGAATCCGGTACCAACGATCCCATGGCTATCATACTCACCATGACCATGACCTCGATGATAGCGACGGTGCAGGAGTTTTCCGTTGTAGCCGTGAGTCTTGATGTGCTGCAGCAGCTATTATTGGGCTTATTGATTGGTTGGTTTGGCGGTCGTAGTTTTGTCTACTTGGCCCGAAAAATAACCGTACAGTTTAGCTTCTTCCCACTTTTAGCAGCAGCCTCGGCGGTGGTAGTGTTTGCGCTGACCAGCGCTGCGGGCGGCAGTGGTTACCTCGCCGTGTACCTGATGGGGTTTGTTATTGGCAACTCAAGGTTACCGCAGCTGATGCATATTTTGCAGGTTCAAGATGGCTTAGCATGGTTGAGCCAAATTATGATGTTCCTGATTCTCGGTTTGTTGGTGACGCCATCTCACCTTATTGAACACTTGCCGCTGTCATTTACTGTTGCTGCGTTGATGATTTTTATTGCGCGGCCTATTGCCGTTTGGGTGAGCTTATTGCCATTTGCTTTTCCTTGGCGCGATCAAGTATTTATCAGTTGGGTCGGTTTACGTGGTGCAGTACCCATTATTCTCGCGCTTTATCCGTGGTTGATGGGTTTGGAAAACCAGCAATTATTCTTCGACATCGCTTTTGTGGTGGTGCTCATTTCGTTGCTATTACAGGGTTGGACTTTAGCCGGTCTAGCGCGTTGGTTGGGGCTCGAAGTACCTCCTAGTGCAGAGCCTAATGGGCGCATGCCGCTCGATCGCATTAACAGCAATGATCCATTGGAATTATTTGCCTTTGACATGACCGAACGCTCACCGGCTTGCGACCATAGCTGGAACGAATTACGCTGGTCTGTGCCGGTAGAATGCGTCGGGGTGATCCGTCAGGGAGAGTGGTATCCGAACAATAGCACTCTCAAGTTTAGTGATCAGGATACCGTGATGGTGGTTGCAAAAGCCCAACACATTGATGAAGTGAGTCGGGTGCTGGCAGCTGGCGGCCAACGTCAAGCGCTGAATAGCACAAGCTTTTTTGGTGACTTTAGTTTACGTGGTGAGGTAACGCTAGTTGCCGTGGCGGCATTCTATCCGGTGGGAGAACTTCCGCCTGATAGCGCCGAACATACCATCAGTAGTTACTTTACCGAGAAATTTCACCGTCGTGTGGTGGTTGGCGATCAGCTGCGCTTAGGGTCTGTGCAATTGACCGTACGAGAGCTCCACGAAGACACGGGAGCTATCGCCACAGTGGGTGTTAAGTTGCTGACAGGTGGCCGTACCTGAATGCTTAATTAGCCCAGAATTCTTTATGAAACCTTAGTGTTTGCTGCTGTTTGCCATCATCGATGGTAATGAAAAAGCGCAGTGTTTCGAGGTTGGAAAAGCGTGCTTGAGCAATATAATAGACCGCATTACCTTCAATAATTTGCTCAAAGCGCAGGCGTTGTTGCTGACTGAGTGGATTCATACTGTAGCCACTGACAGTCACTTGTTGGGCTGGCTTGCCAGCAAGGTCAGCCGCTAAAACGGTAATATTAATGGTGGCTAGGGTGCTACTGCGCTCAAGCCCATACTGCTGGGCCATTTCGGCTCGTAATAAGGTTGAATTAAAGGCGTTGTAGTGGACCTCCCATGGCCCTAATCGCAGCGCTTGCTGGGCATGTGCGCTGGTGGAGCTCAGCAGCAGACAACCTAGCGCAATCAATAGCATGGTGACTTTTTTCATAGGCTATAACCCCAGTAAACGTTGCACAAAAATAATCGCTATAAGCACTAGCATGGCGGAGAGGTCGAGCCCGCCCATCGGCGGTAAAATACGGCGAATTGGCGCCATAAGTGGCTCAGTTAACTGATGTAGAATCGCTTCCATCGGGTTATAGCCGCGGCTAAACCAGCTTAATAGAGCGCGGATAACAACAATCCAAAATAACAGGTCAAGGGCCTGGGCGAGCACGCTCAAGCCAGCAAATATACCGATTTGTACCGGTGCTATAGCAAAGCCATTGATCGCACTCAAGGTAAGAATTTTAGCAACCCCCAGCAGTAATGCCAGGATCAAGCTCGCCAAATCGAGTTGACCAAGCATTGGTATAACGCGACGCATCGGTTGCACCAATGGATTGGTTGCCCGCGCTACGAATTGACTGACCGGATTATAAAAGTCCGCTCGTACCAACTGTAGCCATAGCCGCAGCAGTGCCACAATGATAAAGAGGTCAAAGACAATGTTAATGAGAAAATTCATGGCATCCATGATCAATCCTTAAAAAAGTTTAGCCATTTCCTGATTACGCTTAACCGCAGCGTGAAGTGCTTCTGCAGAGATAAAATCAATATCAGCCGCTTGATAGACGTCGATACCTTTGGCGGTAGAACCGCCTTTGCTGGTTACCTGAGCGCGTAAGTCAGGTAGCTCAAGCTCACTGGCGGTAGCCATTGCCGCAGCACCAAGTGCTGTTTGGTTTACTAGTATACGCGCTTGTTCTGCGTTAAAGCCCAGAGCGACCGCAGCTTTTTGCAAGCTGGCCATAAATTCAAAGAAATAGGCTGGGCCACTGCCTGCGAGTGCGGAGAGAATATCTATTTGGTCTTCATCGTCAACCCATAAGGTTTTACCGACACGATTAAAGATGCTACTGGCGAAATCCCGATCAGCATCGGTGGTCGCGGCATGAGTGACCAAACCAGTCATACCTTGGCCGACTAAACTGGGCGTATTGGGCATGACCCGAATAATTCGTGAAGCACCCAAATAGTCTTGATATTTGGTGATGCGAATACCTGCAGCGATGCTGATGATCAGTTTATCACCAAGGTCTGGAACCTCGGCCTTAAGCTGTTCGCATACCGTTGCCATCAGTTGTGGCTTAACTGCAAGGACCACAACATCTGCGGTAGCGACAGCATCGATATTGTTTGGTGTGATATTGACGCCGAATTGCTGTTGTAAACGCTCGAGCTTATCCGTACTTGGGTTGCTGACCGTAATATAATTAGCTGGGTAGCCGCTCTGTACCATGCCACCGACAATACTTTGCGTCATATTACCAGCGCCAATAAAGGCAATCATACGAGGTTGTGGTGTCATTCGTTACTCCTACTCGGTTCATAGCTATCGCGTGGGCCAAAAATAGCCGTGCCTATGCGAACCATGGTTGCACCATGAGCAATAGCGCTATCGAGATCGTCGCTCATGCCCATCGAAAGGGTATCTAACTCACTATATTGGGACTTCAAGGCCAAAAACAACCGCTGCATCGCTGCCAAGCTTTGTGCTTGTTGAAGCGGGTCGTGGCTTGGTTGCGGAATGGCCATCAGCCCACGCAGCTTTAAATGAGGTAACTGGTTAATCTCTGCTGCGAGCTCAGCGACTTGCGCCGGTGCCACACCCGCTTTACTGCTCTCATCATCAATGTTGACTTGAATCAGTACGTTGAGCGGCGGCATATTGGTGGGCCGTTGCTGATTCAGGCGTTGGGCTATTTTGCTGCGGTCGACACTATGTACCCAGGTAAAATACTCAGCTATATCGCGGGTCTTATTACTTTGGATAGGGCCAATAAAGTGCCAGGTGAGCTGCTTTTCATTGGCGAAGTACTGAATTTTTTGTACTGCTTCTTGCACATAATTTTCGCCGAAATGCAGTTGCCCCGCGGCTATAGCACTGGCTATTGCGGCGCTAGGCTTGGTCTTACTTACCGCCACCAGGGTCACTTCATTGACATCCCTGTGGCAGTGTAAACAAGCCTGTGAGATTGAACTGCGGACTTCTGTTAAGCGTTCAGCTATGCTATTTATCATGTAAGAGACTTCACTGATTACTACAACCACATGGGGCAGTCGTATGGATATTACCGAATTACTCAGTTTTGCGGTCAAACATAAATCGTCCGATTTACATTTGTCAGCCGATTCGCCACCTATGATACGGGTTGATGGTGACATCCGTAAAATTAATATTCCAGCGCTTAGCCACAAACAGGTGCAAGAGCTGGTCTATGACATCATGAACGACCGCCAGCGTAAAGAATACGAACAAAACTTAGAGGCGGACTTCTCGTTTGAAGTTCCAGATTTAGCGCGTTTTCGGGTTAACGTGTTTGTGCAAAACCGTGGCGCTGGCGCGGTGTTAAGGACTATCCCGAGTAACGTTCTAACGCTGGAACAATTAAATGCACCTGATATCTTCCGCACTATCTCAGATAATCCACGTGGTTTAGTGTTAGTCACCGGACCAACCGGCTCAGGTAAGTCGACCACCTTGGCGGCGATGATTGATTACATCAACGAGAATAAACATCATCATATTTTGACTATCGAAGACCCGATCGAATTTGTCCATCAAAATAAACGTAGTTTGATTAACCAGCGTGAAGTGCATCGCGATACCCATAGCTTTAGCAATGCACTGCGCTCGGCATTACGGGAAGATCCAGACGTTATTCTGGTGGGCGAAATGCGTGATTTGGAAACCATTCGCTTAGCGATGACCGCAGCAGAAACTGGCCACTTAGTATTTGGCACCCTACACACTACCTCTGCACCGAAGACCATTGACCGGATTGTTGATGTCTTCCCCGGTGATGAGAAGCCCATGGTGCGTTCGATGTTGTCCGAATCACTGCGCGCGGTGATTTCACAAACGCTGCTCAAAAAAGTTGGCGGTGGGCGCATCGCAGCTCACGAAATTATGATTGCAACGCCAGCTATCAAGAACCTGATCAGGGAAGATAAAATAGCGCAAATGTATTCATCAATTCAGACCGGCGCTGCCCACGGCATGCAAACCCTCGACCAATGTTTGCAGAACTTGGTGAATCAGGGCTTAGTGTCGAAAATGGATGCGAAGGGCAAAGCGGCGAATAAAGATACCTTCGCTTAATTAAGGCTAGTGGCCGAGGACATTGGGATGATTTTAGACAAACTGTTACAAACCATGGTCGAGCGCAATGCATCTGACCTTTTTATCTCGGCCCGGTTAGCTCCGAGCGCAAAAATTGATGGCGAATTAACCCCACTGATTGAACAAAAGCTCAGTGATAGCGCAGCTCTTGCAGTGGTTAAAGAAGCTTTAGGTGATACCCATCTTGACCAGTACATGACGCATAAAGAAGCTAATTTTGCGATTTTTCGAGAGGGCATAGGTCGGTTTCGAGTCAGTGCCTTTTGGCAACGTGAGCGCGCCGGAATGGTGGTGCGCAGGATTGTGACTGACATTCCAACCGTGGAGCAATTGAAGCTACCTAAAAACCTCGTCGATTTGATTATGAGCAAGCGCGGCCTGATGTTGGTAGTAGGTGGCACTGGTACGGGTAAATCAACCAGCCTTGCTGCGCTCATTGGACACCGTAATCAGAACAGTAAAGGACATATTCTTACCATTGAAGACCCGGTTGAATTCGTTCATGAACACGCCAGCTGCATGGTAACTCAGCGCGAAGTTGGTACTGACACCGAATCGTTTGAAGCGGCACTGAAAAGTTCGCTACGGCAGGCCCCAGATGTGATTTTGGTCGGTGAAATCCGTTCGCAAGAAGTTATGGAATATGCACTTACCTTTGCCGAAACTGGGCATTTTTGTGTTGCCACGCTGCACGCGAATAACGCCAACCAAGCCATAGAGCGTATTGCTCAGCTGGTACCTGCCGATAAAGTGCACAAACTGATGTTTGATTTATCGTTAAACTTGCGCGGTATTGTCGCCCAACAGTTGATCCCGAAAAAATCGGGTGGTCGGGTGGCTGCCTTTGAGGTGTTGTTGAATAGCGCGATTGTTGCCGAAAAGATTGCAACCCACGATATGGGTGAGATTAAGGATATCATGGCGCGTTCACGTGAAATGGGTATGCAAACCTTCGATCAAGCGCTTTTTGATTTGTATAAAACCGACCAAATAACCCTCGAAAATGCCCTGCGCCACGCTGATTCACCGAACGATCTGCGGTTGCGCATTAAACTGAGTGGTGATGCTGTTGACGATGGCCCAAGTGCACTGAGCAGTGCTACTGTTGATCTCGAGTAAAACTCAGTAGAATAGCCGCCTAACAGAGAGGAGAGCGGCATGCGGGTATTGGGTATTGAAACATCGTGCGATGAAACTGGTATCGCCATTTACGATACTGAGCGGGGTCTGTTAGCCCATCAATTGTATTCACAGGTTGCTCTGCATGCCGATTATGGTGGCGTCGTACCCGAATTGGCATCACGTGATCATGTGCGCAAAATACTGCCATTGATTGCTAAAGCGTTGGCTGAAGCGCAGCTTGATAGCAGCGAGCTGGATGGTATTGCCTATACCGTCGGACCGGGTTTGGTGGGTGCTCTGCTGGTTGGTGCCTGCGTTGGCCGTAGTTTAGCCTTTGGCTTGGGTATTCCGGCGCTTGGCGTCCATCATATGGAAGGTCATCTGTTGGCACCAATGCTTGAGGATGACGTCCCAGAATTTCCGTTTATTGCCTTGTTAGTATCTGGTGGACATACCCAATTAGTCCGCGTAGATGGTATTGGTCGATATCAATTGCTCGGTGAATC
>DIVC01000100.1:5423-5973 GCA_002423905.1 Idiomarina sp. UBA6142 | reverse complement strand
GCAATCAAACCGGTGGTTAGTGCCGCAAAACTAAAGTTGAGCACGAGGCGAACAGGTATCAACAAGGTGGTCAGCATGGATGCTCCCTTATGGTTATCAACTGCTTATGATACGCAATTGCGAAACACTTGCCAGCATCGAAAATTATACTGTATATTTATACAGTATTTGTGAGGTATTTTGGTGAGGTCAGTATGCAGTTACAGCAACTTTTACAGCAAGGCTTGGTCTGGCAAGGGCAACAGCATCAACACCATGATCAGCAGCAGTTCTTCGATAGTGGCTGGGCTGAGCTGAACCAACATCTCGGTGGCGGTTGGTTGTGTGGTAGCGTCAATGAGCTGCAAGTGGCACAGCCATTTAGTGGCGAGCTGGCGCTATTGGTGCCGCTATTACGCCAGCTAAAGCGCCCGAGTTTATGGTTAAATCCACCGGCGCAGCCCTACTGGCCTGGGTTGCTACATCAACAGATCCAACAGCCGCCGTTATTGGTTCGAACGCATTCCGATGAACATGCGGTGTGGGTGTTAGAGCAAACCATGCAGTCGCG
>DIVC01000100.1:0-5344 GCA_002423905.1 Idiomarina sp. UBA6142 | reverse complement strand
AACAAGGGCTGCAAGTCGGTATCAAAAAACGTCGTTTTGGCTGGCCATTACCGCCCTTCCGTTGCCCCGTCGATGAACTGCTACCTGTACGCCGTCGCCTATTCACATGAATGCCTGGTTGTATATGCACGCGCCACAGTTGCTGCTTGATACTCAGTTGGCGCTGCAAACATCGGTGCAACAACAGCAGCCACAAATTCTACTAGAGGGTAGTCGCGTTGGGGCGCGCCAAGTGGTGCAATATAATCAAGCAGCGGCCGCAGCAGGCATTCATAAGCATATGACCGAAGTCACCGCCACCACCTTAGTCGCAGAGCTGCAGTTGCGACCTTACCAAGCGGCTCAAGAACAACGTATTCTCGAACAGTTGGCGCAGCTGTGGTACCAAGATATTGCCCATATTGCGTTGTATCCACCGCAAGGCTTGTTATTCGAAGTAGCTAGCGTGCTGCGCTTGTATGGTGGTTTTCACGGCTTATTGCAGCAATTACAACAGCGCTTACAGGAATGGCCGATTGCTTACGTGGTGGCTAGTGGCGACACTCCAATGCGGGCGCGCCTATTAGCGCAAGCCGGGCATAGCGTACTCAGTAACGATGCCCGCACGGTACAACAAGCGGTAGCACAATTACCCATTAGCAGGAGTGGCTTAGAGCCCATCCACATCACCCGCTTACAGCAGCTGGGGATCACCACGATAGGCGCCTTACAACAGCGTCATCGCAGCGCTTTAGGTAAGCGCTTTGGTCGGGCCATGACGCAGTATTTAGCGCAACTACAGGGTGAGTTACCGACGCCACAACAGTACTACCAGCCACCAGCACAGTTTAGTCAGCAACTCGATTTGCTCGCTGAAGTAGCCAGTTGGCAGCAGTTACTATTTCCGTTGCGGCGTCTATTGCAGCAACTCGAGGCTTTTTTGCAGGTGCGGCAACTCAGTGTGCGTAGCATATTGCTACAGGTAAAACATCGAGATGGTCAGCATACCGAACAACCGATCCGTTTTGCCCACCCAGTGTGGCAACTGAAAGATATGCTGGGCTTAACGCAGTTGCAGTTAGAACGTCAGCAACTGTCACAGCCCGCCTTAGAATTGGGTTTGCGGGCGCAGCGGCTAGAGCCACGGCAACTGCAACATGGTGATTTGATACAAGCGAGTAGTGAGGTCGCTGCACCCACACAACCACTGGGCGAGTTAGTCAGTCGTTTACAGGCGCGCCTGGGCCAGCAAGCGGTACAACGGTCCCATTCGCAACGTGATTGGCGCCCACAGCAAGCCCAGCAGTGGCAATTGTGGCAAGCCAATACGCTGCCCGCTATGGTTATGCCACAACTACCTCGGCCATTATGGTTGTTAGAGCCGGAGCAGCCTATTGACCCACAACAGTGGCAGTTGCAATGGGGCCCAGAACGTTTAGCGAGTGGCTGGTGGGACGATGCCCCGTGTCAACGTGACTACTACGTGGCGCTTGATCAACAGCAGCGGCAAGGCTGGATCTTCCATTCTCAACAGGGTTGGTTTGTGCATGGCTGGTTCACCTGATTGGGCACCGGTGGCGCTGCACTGCCGCAGTAGCTACAGTTTTTTACGCGCTGCATCACAGCCCAAAGAGTTGGTGCAGCGAGCTATTGAGCTGGGTTATCAAGCCTTAGCGATCACCGATGAATGCTCGTTAGCTGGCGCGGTAAAAGCTTACGTGGCAGCACGTAATAGTCCACTGAAACTGATTATTGGTAGCGAATTTGAACTCCCTGAATTAGGTCGATTGGTGTTATTGGTGCAACAGCATCAGGGCTATGCACAATTATGTGAGCTGATTACCCAGGCCCGGCGGCGGGCGACAAAAGGCAGCTACCAGCTCAGTGTTGAAGCGTTTCTAGCCGCTGCCAACAGTAGCCTAAGTGATTGCTTACTCCTGTGGCGCCCTGCTAGTGAAGAGGCTTTTGCTGATTATTATCAGCAGCTACAGCAAGCTTTCCCAGAGCGTTTGTGGTTAGCCTATAGTCGCCACTATCAAGCCAACGATGCCGAGCATTATCGGCGCTATGTGCACTATCATCAGCAATCAGGTATTCCAGTATTAGCCGCTTGCGAGGTGTATTACCATCAGCCTGATCGCCAGCCGTTATATGATGTCATGACGGCTATTCGAGCTGGGCAAGCGGTGTCCGACGTGGTGGAGCAGCTGCTGCCGAATCACGAATTTTGTCTGCGTAGCCGGGCCGAATTACAACGCTGCTACCCCATGGCTTGGCTAGCTGCAGCTAGCAGCTTGAGCCAGCGTTGTCAGTTCAGTATGAGCGAGTTGAGTTATCAGTATCCTGCCGAACTGGTCCCTGCTGGTCGTAGCGCCGATGATTATTTACGCGAATTGACTTATGCCGGCGTGAAGCTGCGCTTTCCCGATGGTCTACGGAGTGATGTGCAGGAAAAGTTGGAAAAAGAGCTGAGCCTCATTGCGCAATTAGGTTACGCCTATTTTTTTCTCACTATTCATGACTTAGTACAGTTTGCCCAGCTGCGCGGTATTTTGTATCAAGGTCGCGGTTCAGCGGCCAACTCAGTGGTCTGCTACTGTCTACAAATTACCGCGGTCAACCCAGACCAAATTGACGTGTTGTTTGAGCGCTTTATTTCAGTGGAACGCGATGAGCCACCGGATATTGATGTTGATTTTGAGCATCAACGACGTGAAGAAATCATTCAATACATCTATCAAAAATATAGCCGCGAACGGGCGGCGTTGGCCGCCACCGTGATTTGCTATCGGTTGCGTAGTGCTTTTCGTGATGTCGGCAAAGCGCTGGGTTTTAGTGAGCAAGAGCTGGCGCACTATATGCGCCATATTGATCGGCGTGATCAACAGCTTGATTGGCAGCAACAACTACAACAGCAAGTACCACAACTAGCACACACCACCCGTGGCCGCTGGTTACTGCAATTAACTGAGCAATTGCGCGGTATGCCTCGGCATTTGTCGCAGCATGTGGGGGGCTTTGTGATCGCTGCGAACAGCTTGGCGCAGTTGGTACCAGTAGAAAATGCCAGCATGCCTGAGCGTACGGTGATTCAGTGGGATAAAGACGATATTGAAACCCTGAAACTAATCAAAGTAGATGTGCTGGCGCTCGGCATGCTTACGGCGCTGGGTAAAATGTTCCAGCTGGTCGCGCAGTTTCATCAGCGCCATCTTGATTTAGCCAGCTTACCGGCTGAAGACCCGGCAGTGTACCAAATGCTTCAGCAAGCCGACTCCATTGGGGTGTTTCAGGTAGAGTCGCGGGCACAAATGAATATGTTGCCACGGCTGAAGCCGGCGCGCTTTTATGATTTGGTGGTGCAAATAGCGATTGTTCGGCCCGGTCCTATTCAGGGCGACATGGTGCACCCCTATTTACGGCGCCGAGCTGGGCTAGAACCCGTCACGTACCCCAGCTCAGCAGTACAAAGTGTGTTGGAGCGCACGCTGGGAGTACCAATTTTTCAGGAGCAAGTGATTAAGCTCGCTATGGTCGCCGCCGGTTTTAGTGGCGGTGAGGCGGATCAGTTGCGGCGCGCTATGGCGAATTGGAAAAGCAGTGGCGAACTACGCCAGTTCGAACAGCGCTTAATCGACGGTATGCTAGCGCGAGGTTACAGTGCTGATTACGCACAACGCATTTATCAGCAAATTTGTGGTTTTGGCGAATACGGCTTTCCAGAATCACACTCGGCCAGTTTTGCCAACTTAGCCTATGCGTCGGCTTGGATGAAGTGCCATTATCCCGCGGCATTTTATTGTGCCCTACTCAATAGCTTACCCATGGGCTTTTATTCAGCTGGGCAGCTGATTACCGATGCCAAGCGCCATCATATTCCGGTGTTACCGGTCGATATTCAAACCAGTCAGTGGGACCATCAACTGGTGTCTTTACAGGCCCAGTTAGCCATTCGCTTAGGCTTGCGCCTACTGAAGGGGTTACAGGGTGAGCGCTGCCGTGAGTTGCTGGCGCGACGGCCTAGCGGTGGTTATCAGCAGTTACAGCAACTGCGCCAACTCGGTTGGAGTGCGACCGAACTGCAACAGTTAGCGGCCGCTGATGTTTTGACGAAGCTCAGTGGTCATCGCTACCAAAGCCAATGGCAAAGCATGGCGCTGGCACATGAGCAGTTACCGTTATTTGCCCAAGTCGGCGAAGCTGATAACGATGATGGTGCGCTGCCAGCGCCATTGGAATATCACGATATTGGCGCTGATTATGCCAGTACCGGCGTATCATTACGGCGTCATCCATTAGCGTTATTAAGGGAATCGGGGCTGTTAAAGGGCTGTCGTAGTGCCGCCGAACTACCGTTGTTGCGTCATCAGCAGGTAGTCGAGGTTGCTGGTATTGTCACCTGTAGGCAACGACCAGGTACGGCAAGTGGGGTCACTTTTATTACGTTAGAAGATGAAACCGGGTTGGTGAATATCGTGGTGTGGCAAGCTACCGCACGTCAGTTTAAGCAAGCATATCTGACAGCACGCCTACTTCGGGTACGAGGAATTTTAGAGCGCCATGGTGAGGTAATTCACATTATTGCTGGGCGACTTAGTGACGGTAGTACAGCGCTTGAGCAGCATAATGTGCATACCAAGCGCTCGCGTGACTTTCATTAAAATCATTCAATAGACGCTACGTTGAGTTGGTAGTCGTTTTTTAGTAACACATAGTTGGCCGCTGATTGTGGTAAGAACTCGATTTCATGCTTATGCAGAGGTCGTTGCTGCTGTACTGGGCTACCCATGTATAAATAGCCGCTTGCTAATACTTTACCCGGTGGCACTAAACTACCGGCACCAATAATCACATCGTCTTCAACCACGGCGCCATCCATAACAATAGCCGACATACCAATTAATACGCGGTTACCAATGCGACAGCCATGTAGCATCACGTGGTGTCCAATCGTCACATCATCACCAATAATCAATGGCTCACCGTCAGGGTTACCAGTGCTGGCTCGGCTGACATGCAATACACAATTGTCCTGCACATTGGTCCGCGCCCCAATGCGAATATAGTTGACGTCACCGCGCGCCGAGACCAATGGCCAAATACTCGCGTGTTCAGCGAGTCGAACATCACCAATCAAGACTGCGCTGCGATCCACATAAACGTGCTCACCGAGTTGCGGTTCAATACCACGATAACTACGAATATCCCCACTCATGGTTATTTACCTCTAATTTGTTATCTTTTTGATCATTGAAGCAGATACAAAAATACTAGCAGAAAGCCGCTATACTGGCGAATTAAAAGAACTTCGTGCAAATTTTACATGCTTTGTATAGAAACTCAGCAGTCGGCAAAAAAACAGTAA
>DIVC01000085.1:44906-46555 GCA_002423905.1 Idiomarina sp. UBA6142 | reverse complement strand
GTGAATGATTTAGGCGGTATTGATGTCACGCCAAATTTAGACCAACTGCGGCATCAGGGTTGGTGGTTTAAACAACTTTATGCCACCGGCACTCGTTCGGTACGTGGTATTGAGGCAGTCGTATCCAGTTTTTTACCCACTCCAGCGCGAAGCACGGTGAAATTATCCCTGTCACAAACACAGTTCTATACCGCCGCTGACTTGCTGTCACGGCAGGGTTACTTCACTGAATTTTTGTACGGTGGTGAAACCCACTTCGACAACATGGCGAGTTTTTTTAGTGGTAATGGATTTCAGTCCATTCGAGGCCAGTCAGCTATTGATAATCCTCGCTTTGTCGGTAGTTGGGGCGCAAGTGACCAAGACTTGTTAGAGGCCGCTCATCAGCATTTTGAAGAATTATCAGAATCGGAACAGCCGTTTTTTAGCTTGGTGTTTACTTCATCCAACCACGAGCCGTTTGAATTTCCGGACCAGACTATCAGCTACTATTCGGAGCAAAAGCAGTGTGTTGAAAACGCCGTGAAATATGCTGATTTCGCGCTGGGCGAATTCTTTGCTCAAGCCATGAATAGCAGCTATTGGGACGATACTCTTTTCCTTGTGGTGGCTGATCACGACACCCGTGTATACGGCAACGAGCTGGTCCCCATCAACAAGTTCCATATTCCCGGACTAATTCTGGGTGGCTCAATTGACGCCAAAGAAATCAGTACCATTACCAGTCAAATTGACTTGCTGCCTACGGTCATTTCATTGGCCGGCGTGTCGGCATGGACGCCAGCCATCGGCCAAGACTTATCGATGCCAGATGCTGTACCGGCGAATCGCGCGATGATGCAGTTTGGTAATAACTATGCTTGGATGACAGCTCGTGGTACCGCAATTCTGACGCCCAATACAGCCATCAGCGGCCATTACGACCCAATCCAGAAGCGCTTTATTGCTGAGCCAGAGTTGAATTCAGCACTACACCAACAAGCTCTGGCACATGCATTGTTGCCATCATGGCTATATCAACAGCGCGCCTATTTTGTGCCCGTTGCTACACAAACAAGTCAATAGCGAGTAGCGCGGTAAATAATCACATTCATAGGCTTGACCTTGACATCATGGTAAGCTTTACCCTGCATTCAATGAGATCATTGAATGGGAGCAAGCACCATGAACACATCGGCTAAAAATCATTTCACGCTACCGGTCAGCGGCATGAGCTGTGCCAGTTGCGTCGGTCGCGTCGAGCGCGCACTCAACCAGGTTGACGGCGTCACCAAGGTGGCGGTCAATCTTGCCACTGAGCGTGCTGACATTCAAACCAACGGCCAAGTGGCGCAAGCAGATTTGGTTAGCGCCATTGAGGGGTTGGGCTACAAGGTCCCGGTCAGCAACGCGGAACAAACTGTTGAACAAAGCATCGCGGCCGATAAAGACCGCGCCTATCAAACGCTAAAACGTGATGTGTGGCTGGCTGCAGCACTCACTTTGCCGGTATTCGTGCTCGAAATGGGCGCCCATTTAATTCCTGCTTTCCATCATTGGCTAGCCAATACCCTCAGTACGCAACTGAGTTGGTATCTGCAATTTGCACTAACGCTCGCGGTACTGGTGATTCCTGGCCGCCGCTTCTTTGTGCAGGGGCTGCCGGCGCT
>DIVC01000085.1:42067-44897 GCA_002423905.1 Idiomarina sp. UBA6142 | reverse complement strand
TTGGTTACCGGCGGGCACGGTCAATGTCTATTATGAAGCCGCGGCGGTGATTGTGACCTTGATTCTGGTTGGGCGCCTGCTTGAAGCGCGAGCCAAAGGTCGTACCTCCGAAGCAATCAAACGCTTGATGAGTCTGCAAGCCAAACAAGCCCATGTGCAACGCAACGGTAAAACGGTCGATATCAGCATTGCTGAGGTGGTGCTTGATGACCGACTTGAAATACGCCCTGGCGAGCGGATCCCGGTCGATGGCGAAGTCATTGAGGGTAGTAGCTACATTGACCAATCGATGATCACTGGCGAACCGGTGCCGGTCGAACGTGGTGTTGGCCAGCAAGTAGTGGGCGGTACCATCAACCAGCAAGGGGCATTAACTATTCGCGCTACCGCGGTTGGCGAACAAACCCTGCTGGCACAAATTATTCGCTTAGTAGAGCACGCCCAAGGAGCTAAATTACCGATTCAAGCGGTGGTTGATAAAGTGACTTTGTGGTTCGTGCCGGCGGTCATGTTAGCGGCCTTACTGACCTTTCTAGTTTGGTGGACTTGGGGACCGCAACCGGCACTGAGTTTTGCGCTAGTGAATGCGGTGGCGGTGCTGATTATCGCCTGCCCTTGTGCCATGGGCTTGGCAACTCCTACATCAATTATGGTTGGTACCGGCCGAGGTGCCGAACTAGGTATCTTGTTTCGTCAAGGTGAGGCGTTACAGCAACTGCAACATGTTAGCGTGGTGGCCTTCGATAAAACCGGCACGCTGACCGAAGGCAGACCTCAGCTGACTGATCTGGAACTGGCCACCGACTTTGACCGCGCCCAAGTACTCGCTTTCGTTGCTGCGGTCGAAGCACGTTCGGAACATCCGATTGCACGCGCCATCGTCGATGCTGCCGATGCAGATGGCTTGGAGCTACCTGCCATCAGCGACTTCAAATCCATCACTGGTAAAGGCGTCAAAGCACAGGTGGATGGCGTCACCGTAGCCATTGGTGCAGATCGCTTGATGCGTGAGCTAGACCTTGATGTGGCGATTTTTGCGGAGACCGCAGAGCGCTTAGGCGATGAAGGCAAAACCCCGATGTATGCCGCTATTGATGGCAAACTGGCGGCAATTATTGCGGTCGCAGACCCGCTAAAATCGAGCACCAAAGCGGCTATTGCACAGTTACATGAGCTGGGATTAACNNGGTATCGATGAGGTGGTCGCCGAGGTTCTACCTGCAGGTAAAGTGGATGCGGTGAAGCGCTTGCAACAAGCCCACGGTACTTTAGCCTTTGTCGGTGATGGGATAAATGATGCGCCAGCACTGGCGGCTGCTGATGTCGGTATCGCCATGGGGAGTGGCACCGATGTGGCGATGGAGTCAGCCGATGTGGTGCTGATGTCGGGAAATCTCCAAGGCGTAGCCAATGCCATAGCACTCTCTAAGGCTACCATGGCCAATATCCGGCAGAATCTATTCTGGGCGTTTGCCTACAATACCGCCTTGATTCCGGTTGCTGCAGGCGTGTTATATCCGTTTTATGGCCTGCTGCTGTCGCCGATATTTGCCGCTGGTGCGATGGCCCTATCGAGCATTTTTGTGCTCGCCAATGCGCTGCGCTTGCGCCGCTTTCAACTGCCTAGCGCACTCAGCGCCGAATAGGGCGGCGCGGTGCTGTAACAGTTTTAGCCGCGCCAGTGGTTGGCTTGGGCCGCCGGCTGCGATGGCCCTCAGGCGCCAGCCCGCTGGAATGTGCTATTGATTGCAGCAGTTCAGCGAGTTCGTCGTTGGTTAAATTGCGCCATTGGCCGACGGTTAATTTACCCAAACGAATGTTCATGATGCGGGTGCGTTCTAACGTGCGTACCTCATAACCAAAATATTCGCACATCCGGCGAATCTGCCGATTCATGCCTTCTACTAGGGTAAGGCGAAAACTGGTTGCCGACAGCTGCACCACTTTGCATTTTTTGGTGCGCGTGCCTAAAATCGGTACCCCAGCACCCATGCCGCTAATAAAGTCTGCGGTGACAGGCTTATTTACGGTAACCACATATTCCTTTTCATGTTCGTTGCCAGCGCGCAAAATCTTATTGACCAAGTCGCCATTGCTGGTCAAAAAAATTAGCCCTTGGGAATCTTTATCCAGTCGCCCAATAGGAAAAATACGCTGACGATGGCCGACAAAGTTGGTGATGTTATTGCGCTCTGCGGAATCGGTGGTACAAACCACGCCAACCGGTTTATTCAATGCAATAAACACGAATTTTTCTTTATTTTGCGCAGCGATCAAGCGGCCGTTCACTTTGACTTCATCGCCCGCACCCACTTTATCACCCACCACTGCAGTACGACCGTTCAGGGTAACCTGACCTTGCTCGATAAAGCGATCGGCTTCGCGGCGCGAACAGATGCCGCTCTCACTAATAAATTTGTTCAACCGCACGGTTTCACGTTGTTGCATACTGCCTCAAATCAGTCGCCGCCAAAGTCAGGGTATCGTTCATTCTAGTTTAAGCTGACCGCGGTTGATACTTACTCCCAAGTAGGGCGGGATTTTGGCATCCTGTACCCCAACAGGCAATAGCCAATTCAAACCGCAACTGTTCGATAATGGCTATGCACTCTTGGGTAGAGCTTCGTGCAGCCGCCAATATAATACCAGCAATAGCTGTCATATTGGCACCGAGGCTAATGCACTTGGCGATATCGAGACCATTACGGATACCGCCAGAGGCAATCAGCGGTACCTGGTTGCCCGTCGCCTGCCATTGTTGCAATAATTCAACCGTTGACGCGCCCCAGCCGGCAAATGTTTGGGCCGCTTGCTGACGCATCGGTTGCTG
>DIVC01000085.1:4703-41989 GCA_002423905.1 Idiomarina sp. UBA6142 | reverse complement strand
GAATCTTGGAAGATCTCCTGCATTGGGTTGAGATGAATAATCATGGCATCTGCATCAATCCGCGCGGCAAGTCGGTTTAAACAGTCGGGATCGGACCACTGGATCAAATTGGCGAGACCAACATTACCAAAGATTGCACTGCGCCCTGCCCACTGCCTTAGCTGGCGGTCAAGCCCGTCATGATTGATGCCATCGCGACTAATACGCTGCGAACCGACAGCTAGCGCGATGCCGCATTCTCGAGCAGCCTCAGCGAGATGCTGATTGATACGAGCAGCTTCAATGGTGCCACCGGTCATCGAACTAATCATGATGGGTGCGGCGAACTGGAAATTTAGAAAATGGGTGGTTAAATCAATGGCGGAGAAATTAAAATCAGGCAGCGCGCAATGTTGCAGGCGTATCGCATCAAATGCCGATCGCGACGATGACTGTTGTAGCGCTAAATCAATATGCGATTGCTTTCTGTCCATAAGCTAAACTACCTTGAACGACGATATGCCTGCTCTAACAACAGCATATGCGGCATGGTTAATGCGGCTAAACCAATAAATACCAGGGCGATAATGCGCTCGCTCCAATGCCCGCTCAGCAGCGGTGCAAGCAGCAGCGCGATAACGACCGGTAGCAGCGTGAATAAACTCACCAGCAGCATGGCGGGACGTCGTTCCGAGCTACTGAGCTGAACCCACTGCTGACGTAAATGACGGGGGCTATGTGAGAGCGAAAAATACAAGGCAAAATAGACCAGTGGATGCGTCAGCCAAGCCGTCACCACTAATACCGCTAAAAATATCAGCACGGACCGGGATGCTTCACTGCTGATCCACAAAACANNACGTGCGCTTGCTGGAGGCTCAACAACAGCGCCGAAAAGATAGTAGCTACTGCTGCTGGCTTGAATAGCAGCGGTAAACCAATGATGATCAGCCCCAAACTCGTCGCTGCTACAGGTTGATGCGGAAATTTATCACGACCGAAATGCAACGCCGAAATCAGCAAAAATAAACTGAGCGCTAAACTCGGAGCTAACAGCCAAAAAGCAATCATTGCGGCAGCCAAACCGACATACTTCAGCAACCAGAGCGCCAGCTGTATTGGGCTATCGCACAAGCCTAAGCGTTTGGCGATATGCAGATCAAAAGCGCCGTGTGGTAAACCAGCCAGTGCCGCCAGCAACAAGACAACACTGAGTAGTGGCGTCAATTCAATCATGTAAGGTCCGCAAAAATGTGCGTTTGGGCGCCGCTGCGATCACTTTCAATAGCGTCAGCACCGTCGGCTGTGACATAAATCGAGCGAAGTTGTCGGCAGATAAGCGGCTGGCTATTTGCATAAACACCCGCGGTAACTGCTCGGGTTGTTGCTCTATCACCCGCAATAGTCGTTCATCAAACCAGCGCTGGTGCGCTGATTGCGCGACATAATCAACTGGTCGCTGATACATAATCGCCTGGGCCGAGCGACGAGCCCAGGCTTTGGTCTCAAGGTAACCATAACCAGTTGCACTGCGAATTTGCTGGGAGCCAAGTCGATCAGCGTACTGACACTGCAAGCCCATGGGTAATATCCCGCGTTCATGGCGGCTGGGCGGTTTGGTGACACCTAAGGCATGCAACGTTTGCTGCAGATAACCACTGAGGGTATCCAAGCTGGCCGGCTCGACAGCGAATTGAGTTACTTCGATCAGGGCTTTGCGGGGTGATAATGGAATCACATAATCAAAGGTAAAGCAGCCATCCAGCATACGCATGTTGGTCATCAAACGAACCGTATTTGGATCAATATAGTAGGGTAATTCCACTTCGACACCGACGAAACTTTGTTTCACCCGCATCTGACCGGCATCGCAGGGCCGCGTATCCACCACCTGCTCGCTAGTCACTGGGTAACTCTCGGCATCAACACCAAGCTGCAACTCAACCTGCGGATGCTGACCAATACGCGTTAATAGCTGTTGAAATACATCCACACCGCGCAATCGATAGTAGTTGAAGCGAAAACCCTTTTTCAGCAGCACCTGACTGGTAGTTTGCTGACTAAAACTCCATTGGCTAAATTTACTGTAGGGCAACGCTATCGGAGGACGTTTGGAAAAAAAACTATAGGTTTGATTATCACCGCAGTGCTCACGGCGCTCCACGATGACAATGCGCCCAGGGAGTGGCTGCTGCAGTTTACGGAAATGGCTGAGCAGTTCATCGCAGAGCGATAATCCTGCTAACCCGCCACCAATAATAGTCAGCCACGGGTTGCTCATACGCCCTCGCTAATCGCTGTGTTAGCCAGCCGCTCTGCTGGCTTACCCAAGCTCGGCCGCGGCTGATAGCGCCAGAGCCGCGGATGAGTAGCGAATTCGGCAACTGCGGCGGCGGTAATCAGCGCCTTGCGCGGTACTGACAACACCTTACGCTGCTGCCAATCACGCGCCTTGTCAGCCGCTATGGCGCAGCCAATACCAGCGTACAGCCGACTGGCTGCCAGTATCGCCAAGCGTGAACGCAGTGGTAATAAGGCAATACCGGCATAGGCCGATTGATAACGTTGTTCCGATAACGCAATTAAGCGCATGATCGCACTCTGAATTAACGCTGCCGTAGCCGGTTTTGCCGCACGAATAGCAGTGGCGTCCAGCCCACCGACCCAGCTTTCCGGCAAATAACGACGACCTAACTCACTGTCGGCATATACATCACGAGCAATATTGGTCATTTGCATGGCAATACCCAGATCAATGGCATGATTGGTGGCGCGCGGATCATCACAGCGCAAAGCCTGACACATCATTTCGCCAACCGTACCGGCAACACAATAGCAATAATCTTCCAGCTCACCCTGATCGGCGATAGCAACTGTACCAATATCATAGGCCATCCCGCGCAAAAACTGCTGCAGCGTACTTTGCTCAATGACTAGACTACCGTCGCCATCATCAGTCGCTGCAGTTGGCTCCACCGCTGACAGTTGCTGCCGAATCAGGGTCAATGCCCGAGCTGCTGTTGCGGCATCTTCTGCTTCATCAATTTGGTCATCAATATGCCGTAAAAAAGCATACAGTGCTGACGCGCGCTGCCAGGCATCACGACCGAGAAAGCTACCGGCAAGATAAAATGATTTCCCATGCTGTTTGATGGTTGCTACATGCTCGGGTCGATCGAGCGCAATCCTCATGGTTGGTCCACAGTAGCCATCGGTAATAGTTTCTCTATGACTTTTGCCGAACACAGCACGCCCGGCATACCGGCGCCAGGATGAGTGCCGGCACCAGTTAACAATAGATTGTCGTATTGCTCAGATAGGTTGTGAAAACGGAACCACGCCGACTGGGTAAATTTTGGCGCAATCGAGAAGCCCGCACCATCAACACTGAGGTAATCACTTTTGAATTGCTCCGGAGTCATCGCAAACTCAGCAGTAATGCAGTCGTGCAAGCCCGGTAACAAGGTATCCGCTAGAGCATCGAGAATCCGACGGCGTAATTTCGGCTCCTCTACCTGCCAATCAATATCCGCGCGCAGATTAGGCACTGGAGCTAAAACATAAAAACTATCGCAGCCGCTGGGCGCAAAGGACGGATCGGTAGCTGTTGGACGATGCAGATATAAGGAAAAATCATCGGGTAACGACTTCTCCGCAAAAATTTCTGCTAATAACTGTCGGTAACGCTTGCCGAGCCAAATAGTATGATGCTCAACCTCAGGGTATTGTTTGGTCGTACCAAAAAATAGCACATACAGCCCCATTGAGCGTTTGCTATGCTCAACTTTCCAGCGTAGTTGCAGGTTGCGATAACTTTCTGGAAGTAAGTGCTTATACAAGTACAGTGGGTCACCATTAAAAATAAAGTAATCAGCACTGACTCTCTCGTGGTGATTAATCACCGCGCTGCTAACATGTGTTGCGGTGCTTTCGAAATCGGTCACACAGCAGTTGGTGCGCACCGTAATGCCCTGTTCGAGCATAAGTTTATGCAATGCGTCAATAATCGCGCCGGTGCCGCCCATGGCGAAATGAATGCCATATTCACGTTCCAAATAATGAATGAGCCCATAAATACTGGTGGTATCAAAGGGATTACCACCGACTAATAGCGGCTGAATTGAAAACGCTTGGCGCAATTTATCATGGGTCAGATAGCGGCTAACCATGTTCCACACAGTACGATCGGCACGCAGTCGACCAAGGTGCGGAATTTGCTTTAACATCGTTGAAAGCTTATGAAACGGCTGATCGGCTAGTTGTTCAAAGCCAATTTTGTAGATCTTTTTGCTATGTTCAACGAGGCGCAAGTAATTTGCTTGGTCCTTTGGTTCAATTTTTGCAATTTCTTGCAGCGTATCCTCAACACTACCACCGTAGTTAAAGCGCGAGTGATCGTCGCTAAAATAAAACTGATACCAGGGATTGAGTGGGACAAACTCAACATAGTCCTGGCGTTTTTTACCGAATAATTCAAATAACTCATCAAACAAAAATGGCGCAGTGATGACTGTCGGGCCGGCATCGAAACGAAAACCGTCGCGTTCAAACACTTGGGCTCGACCACCTAACTGCTGATTTTTCTCGATTAACGTAACATGATGACCTTTTGCTCGCGCTCTTAAAGCTGCCGCGATACCACCGAGTCCGCCACCAATCACAACTGTCTGCATGAGATTCTTGCCTCTATCAGGAAAGCTTGGTACGAAGCGAGTCGTGCACGACATAAAAGCCGTGATGTAAGCTCGATGGCAAGGATTCAATGAGACGCTCAGCTTCATCAAGATGATGCTTAACTGCGGCACGCAGCGCGCCTTCGACCTCATCAGGATAGTCGCGACTGAGCACCCAATAACCGTTCATACGGCAATGCTGGTCAGCCACGCGATCACCTAAATCATCAAGCAGTTGGTACGCAATACCGAATTCCGCATAGGCTCGGTGAGCCACGCCGATCGCAATAGCATGCTGCTGACTGATCAGCATCGCTGCTAGTACCGGTAAGCCAAACAGTGCGCCTGATTTTTTGCGCACGACAGCACAGTAGTCAGCGTAACTATAACTCGCTATCTTTTCGCTATTGCAATCGTCAAGCTGCCCTTCCGCAGCGGCTTGAATTGCGTCTCGAAATAATTGCGTCAGTTGTTGCCGAACTGTACCCGGTAAATTTTCCAGCAACGCTATCTGGAGCATTGCTTCAACTAATAAACTATCACCCAAACAGATAGCTGTGGCAGTTCCATATTCATGCCAGATGGTCGCTTTGCCATTTCGATGGGTATCAGCATCAATCACATCATCATGAATTAACGATGCTTGGTGGACTAGCTCGCATGCCACTGCAATGGTGATACAGTGCCGGTCAGTAAGACCTAGCGCCAAACTACTTTGCAACGACAGATGCATTCGTAGGCGTTTGCCTTTTGCTGCCAACTGATGTTGCCACGCGTTATAAAGTGCTGGACAGCTCGCAGCGATACACTCGTTCAACGATCGTTCACAACTGTCTATGAGGCTCTCAAGGGCCTTATCAGCAGTAGCTATAGGGCTTAGCATAAAAGCCTCCATATGGTGACCGAACAGAGTAAAGATGGGTACAGCTGTACCCATCTTGCCACGCTCAATGAATGACTATTTTTGGTTGCTTTCGCTTGTTGCTGCATACCAAATTAATAAGCCAAAGGCGATTTTGTTCACTACATCAGCTAAGTTATAGATGATGTTCAGTGAATTCTGATCAGCAGAACCTGTCATGTAGCCGAGTACGTATCCGAGTGGGTAGATAGCCCAACCAACAGTTACGATCCAACGCATGGCTGTATAGGCAAATTTAACCGCATCAGACGCTTTCGCTGCAGCGGCTTTGCCAGCCTCGCCGAAGAATACTTCGTACAAGATATAGAACCAACCCAACATACCAATGACAAAACCAACGGTCAGATCGATATAGCCAGCTTCACCCAGGTAGCCTGGAATCAACATGACAAAGGTACCAATCAGTAAGCGCCAGAAGATGCCNNACGGTTAACAGCCAGTCGATATAACGATAGACCGTTGGCGTTTCACCAGTAGCCACCCACACGTCACGCATGTAGAAGTAGTGGACTGCGGCGATAAAGGTGACCAATGCAGAAACAGTCAGTGAGGTTTTCCATTTGCCAGAAACACATTGTGTTTCCCACAAAAAGAATACCGTGGCTGCTGCTAACGCCATTGATATCAACCAAAAGCTGATACCAACAAAGTCATCGGATTGAAGATTGGCAGCTGCATTGGCAGTGCCGGGGAGAAGCAAGAGCAATGAAGGAACAATTGCGGCTCGCCATTTTTTGAACATTACAGTCATAACGCACCTCATAAACTATAGAGTTGCACCCCGGCATTTACTGCTCATCTGCCATTAGGGTGAGAAGAATGCACAGCAAATAGAAATAATGGTTAATTTCTATTCACAGCATACTTGCATAGTAAAGTTCTCATTGTACAGATCACTTTGCTACCACAACTCTAATTTATAGCTAATGTTATGATTATTATCGACTAATATGTGAAATCACCTGCCTAAATAGGTTACTGCGTACTTTATTCATAACTATAACTCTATGTTTCCTCGATCTATTCGTGTGGAGAGGGCGATACTTACTCGCTGTATTGGTGCAGTTATCGCAAAAACAATCGACCCCAAATAGCTAATCGGACCTGTACGCTGGCCTTAGGCTGGCATACACTTAAGTAAAAATTTATTGATAAAACGAACGCTTGTTTTATATTATGGATATGGATTACTTATATGAGTCACTATGCCAAAACTATCCGAGCAAGCCACAGAACAACGACAGCGCCATATTTTGAATGCCGCAACCCGCTGTTTTAGTCGATTGGGATACCACACCACAACCATGCGCCACATCTTGGCTGAAGCCGCGTTGAGTGCCGGCGCGGTGTATAACTATTACCCCAGTAAAGATGCAATTTTGCTAGCGCTTGCTGAACGCGACTTACAACGCAGTCAGCATGCAATCGATCAGCTCACCCAGCAAGATGATGCAGCGGTGGAGCAGCTAGTGGCAATTTTAATTGCTGACCTCAGACGCATCGATCTACTCGGACAAGCAAAAATGAAAGTTTGTATTACCGCTGAACAAGCGATTAATAGTGACCTCGACAACAAACTGAGACCGTTGCAAGTAGGCCAATATGAAGCCGTTAGAAAACTACTCGAGCGGCAACTGGGAAAGGCTGCGGAAGATGCTGCAACCAGCGCAAAATTACTCTCCATGGTTTACTTCGGAGCGGTTCAAACTTTGGCGACTGATCAAACGATTGATTATGAGCTACTACAACAACAACTAGTGCGATTGCTGCAGGCCTAATCGAGAACCTTAAAGCGGCAAAATCATGCAGCGGCAATACCTGCAAGCCTCCGTTGAGAAAAATCCATGTTGAGCAGAAACAGACCCTGCTCTGTAATCACGAGTCAATATGGTCTACTCTTTACTTTTGGCCGCTACTCGGTAACGATGAATTAATCATTGAAGGAGGCTGTTGTGCACTATTTATCGGCAAGCGATATTGCTGCTGCAATTGCGCGTCATGAACTCACCTCGGTGGCTGCGACCGAGCATTATTTAGCGCGAATTGAGCGTTTTAATCCACAATTTAATGCCTACGTGCAAGTGTATGCCGAACAAGCTCTGCAACAAGCGCAGGCGCGTGACCAGCAACAACAGCAACGCGGCCCATTGCATGGTGTACCGATCTCGATCAAAGAGTGCTACCTATTAGCTGGCACTGGCACCAGCTTGAATTATCCGCCGCTGAAAAATTACCGCGGCCAAACCACCTCGCCGCTGGTGCAGCGCTTAATCGATGCCGGCGCAGTCATTTTAGGTAAAACTAATGTGCCGCAGTTACTCGCCGACAGCCAAACCTTTGGCCCGCTCTACCCCACCGCCAACAATCCTTTTGACCCGCGGCGTACTCCCGGTGGCAGCACTGGGGGTGGCGCAGCGGCATTGGCGGCTGGGCTAACCAGCTTAGAACTCGGTAGCGATATTGGCGGTTCGATACGTAATCCATCCAGTTATTGTGGATTGTTCGGTTTGAAGCCCACCGAAAATGGCCATGCCCATGATGGCCATGTGCCACCGCTGCCCGAGCAACGACTTGGTATGAGTGTGATGAACTGTACCGGCCCGCTGGCTCGCAGCGCTGACGATTTAGCCTTAGCCTATCAGGTGCTCTATCAACCAACCGCACCAACCCAGCCATTACCTACCTTAAAGGGCTTGCGCGTTGGTCTGCTGTCAAGCTTCCATGGCTTACTGCCGGGCCAAGCAGTTCAGCATGGTTTAGCCCGCATGCAGCAATTACTCGAGAACGCCGGTGCACTAGTTGCTCCGGTCAACATCGATCAGCACCTGGCACAGCGGATTATGGCTAACTGGGCCGAGCTATTTGGTTTTTCTATTGCCCAGAACCTCAGTTGGCCGATTCGCCAAGTATTCTATTGGAAATTCCGCCCCGCGCTGCGGGATAGCAGCTTGCAAGTCATCGCGCCGTTGAAACGTGGCTTGAGTCTCAATTTTAAACACTACACTCGCGCCCTCTATGAACGCGCCGAGTTAATCAACGAAATCCAGCACTGCTATCAGCCCCACGATGTGGTCATGAGCGCCACCGCTTTGGGGCCAGCCTTTGAACATAATCATCAGCATCGGCGCATTCAATTAGATGGAACTGCCGTTCCGTATATGGACTACTGTTTCCCCTATGTTGCGCTGTATAACCTGACTGGGCAGCCAGTACTGACCGTGCCTAGCGGCTTGAGCGACAGCGGTTTACCGGTCGGTATTTCTTTCGCTGGCCGCCATCATGACGAGGCACTGCTGCTGCAGCTTGCACAGTTGCTCAGCGAGCACGGCGTTCAATTCACCGCGCCGGAGTTATCATCAGCGTCAAGTTAGCGGTTATTTGTATTTTAGCTTTTTCTAAAATACATGCTATGCTATAGCCTATATGCATTTGAGAGGGTTATTTCATGTCACATTGGTCACGTATTTTGCTGCTTGCCGCGAGCGTTTTCGTCACTTCAGCAGCATCTGCACAACAATGGCTCACGCTTCACCAAACTGCGCAGCCACAATGGCTCGAATTACCCAGTCGGGTTGAAGCAGTGGCGCACGCCACAGTATCAGCGCAAACGTCTGGTCGCATTGTTGAGCTGCCGTTTGATGTCAACGATGTCGTGCCGCAAGGTGCGGTGATTGTGCGCTTTACCGATGTCGAGCAACGCGCTCGGTTTAACCAAGCCGAGGCAGCACTCAATGAAGCGCAAACCCGCCGCGATGAAGCCAGTAAAGAATTGGCACGTATCCGCGAATTGCGTGACCAAGGGTTAGTGGCTATTTCCGTCTTTGATAATGCCAAGGCTAATTTCGATGGTGCGCTGGCGCAGGTCAAGCAAGCCCAAGCAGCATTGGCTGTGGCCGCTGAACAGCTTGAACAAACCGTGGTTCGGGCACCTTACGCGGGTATTTTGCAGCAACGCTTTGTTGAGGTAGGAGAGCTGGCTACTCCCGGAACGCCCTTGTTACGTGGTTTGAGTTTGGAAGACCTGCGGATGGTTAGTCAGCTTCCGCAATCACAACTGCTGGCGGCTAAAAATAGCCCTGCGGTGGCATTGCGCTTAGCCGATGACCGTATCGTTTACTTAGGTGCAGCAACGATCACCGTGGCACCAGAAGCCAACAGTGCCAACCACAGTTTTCCTATGCGCGTGCAACTACCGCAAGCTGATTACAGTCAGTATGGGCTCTACCCCGGCAGTTGGGCGCGCCTACGCGTGCAAATTGGCGAACTACCGGTGTTGTTGATTCCGCAGCAGGCAGTGCTGTGGCGTGGCGAAGTGAGCAGTGTGTGGGTGCAACATCAGCAGAGCGCAGTACTGCAGCCAGTGCGCGTGACCCACTTCGATGCTGACCACTATCAAGTCATCTCCGGCTTATCGGCTGGGCAAATCATTGCCGCTGATGGTCTGGCCTATTTACAGGCTCCAGCAAAGGGCACTGCGAATGACTGAGTCACCGGAAAAATTAGGCCTGTCAGGTCGTCTTGCTGATCTATTCAAGCAAAACCAAATCACCCCACTGCTTGCCTTGGTGGGCTTCTTATTGGGGCTGTTTGCAGTACTTGTAACACCGCGTGAAGAAGAGCCGCAAATTGAGGTGACCTTTGCCAACGTGTTTATTCCCTACCAAGGCGCCTCGGCAGCTATGGTGGAAAGACAAGTCGCTATACCAGCAGAGAAGATTGTTGCCGAAATTGCCGGAATCGAACACATCTATTCAATATCCGAACCCGGCATGGCGCTCTTAACGGTGCAGTTTACTGTGGGTGAAGACCGTACCGAGGCGTTGGTTCGCTTATACAACGCGTTCTATGCCAATGCTGACTGGCAACCACAGGATGCAGGCATTGGCCCGGTCTTAATTAAGCCCAAGGGTATCGACGATGTGCCGGTCTTTGCGGTGACCTTATGGAGCCAGAACCCTGAACGAACGTCGGCTGATTTACTCGCCGCAGCAAAGGGGCTGGAAGAACAACTCCAACGCACCGCAGGCACCCGTGATATCTACAGCCTCGGTGGCTCTGAGCCGCGGATTTTAGTGCGTTTTGATGCGGCGCGTCTAACCGCCTATGGGCTCGATCTAGCCAGCATTCAGCAAGCTTTACTGGCTAGTAATCAGGTTCAGCACAGCAGTGGGCTGCTGCAACCCGATAGTGAAATTCAATTGCATACCGGCGTTTGGTTGCGCTCGGCTGAGCAAGTCGGTGAGCTGATGGTGGCAGTAAGGCAGCAAGATGGCACAGCTATGCCGGTGTATTTGCGTGATATTGCCCATGTTACGCTTGGCAGTGCTGAGCCACAGCACTATGTGCAGCACTGGCAGCGCCATGCTGACGGTAGGCTGATGCAAAGCCCGGCAGTGACCCTTTATGTTGCCAAGCAACCTGGCACCAACGCGGTGGATGTCACCCAAGCGTTGCGAGCGCAACTGGCGCAATTAGAGCAGCGTTATATTGCTGGCGATATTGAGCTTACGGTCAGCCGTGACTATGGTGAAACCGCTGAGGACAAAGCCAATACACTGATTCAAAAACTGGTTTTCGCGACCATTTCGGTGGTGGTTTTAGTCGGCTTTGCCTTGGGCTGGCGTGAAGCCTTTGTGGTAGGCATGGCGGTAGTGATTACCTTAGCGATGACGCTCTTTGCCTCGTGGGCGTATGGCTTTACGCTAAACCGTGTATCGCTGTTTGCGCTGATTTTCTCCATCGGCATTTTGGTCGATGACGCCATTGTGGTGGTGGAAAACCTCCATCGGCATATGCTCATGGGCAAAAAATCGTTACTCGAAGCGATACCCCATGCCGTCGAAGAAGTGGGTGCACCAACCATTTTAGCGACTTTTACCGTCATTGCCGCATTACTCCCCATGGCCTTTGTAAGTGGCTTAATGGGCCCGTATATGAGCCCTATACCACTGAACGCTAGCATGGGTATGCTGATTTCGTTATTGGTCGCCTTCATCTTCACCCCTTGGCTATTTTACCGGGTATTTATCAAGCACCAAGTCAGTGCCGAACACGCTGAACATGATGAGCTGAGTGGTAAAGCTGAATCGCTATTCCGCACATTGATGACGCCATTTTTAGCCGCACAAGATGGCCGCAGCAATCGCGTTAAATTGCTAGTTGGCTTAATCGTCCTGATCGCAGGTTCTGTGCTATTGGTGGTGAATCAAAACGTGGTATTGAAAATGCTGCCTTTTGATAACAAATCAGAGTTCCAAGTGGTGGTGGACTTACCTGAGGGCGCCACTCTGGAGCAAACCCAGACCGTGCTAAACCGGATTAGCACACTGATGCTCGCTGAGCCTGAAGTCACTCACGTACAAACCTACGCCGGTACAGCGGCGCCAATTAATTTCAATGGTTTGGTGCGGCAGTATTATTTGCGCCAATACCCCTGGCAAGGCGATGTTCAGGTTAATTTAGCGCACCGGCTAGACCGCGACGAGCAAAGTCATGCGATTGCCTTGCGCGTGCGTCCGGGTCTGCAAGCGCTCGAACAAGAAACCGGTTACAGCATCAAACTGGTTGAAGTACCACCGGGGCCACCGGTGCTGGCGCCACTGGTAGCAGAAGTGTATGGTCCTGATTATCAGCAACAACTGGCTGCTGCCGAGCGCTTTAAAGCGATTTTTGCTGGTAGCGACCATATCGTCGATATCGATTCGACGATAGAAGCGCCGCAGACACTGTGGCAATTGCGGGTTGACCAGCACAAGGCCGCTGAATATGGGGTATCGGTAGCCGCTATCAACCAAGCCATCGCAACCGCTGTTGCAGGCAGCAATGCAGGCTATCTTCGCGATCCCGCCAGCTATCAATTAATTCCCATCGAATTAAAGCTTCAACAGGCTGATAGTGCCTCATGGCAAGCACTGAGCCAAGTGCCGGTAGCCAGCCGGAATGGCCAACTGATTGCTTTGTCCGAGCTCACCTATCGGGTTGATGGTGTGCGCGAAAATGCCATTCACCGTAAAGATCTTCGGCCCGTAGTATACGTAACCGCCGACCTCGCCGGTGGTGTTGATAGTCCGCTCTACGGCATGATCGATATCCATGGGAAATTATCTGAACAAGGTATCAGTCAGTACTTGATTGCCGCGCCGGATAACACCGACGAACTCAGCGTAAAATGGGATGGTGAATGGCAAATCACCTACGAAACCTTCCGTGATATGGGCCTCGCCTATGGCGTCGGCTTGATCATGATTTACTTGTTGGTGGTGGCACAGTTCCGCTCTTATGGCGTACCGTTAATTATCATGGCGCCGATTCCGCTGACCATGATTGGTATCATGCCCGGTCATTGGCTGTTAGGGGCACAATTTACTGCGACCTCGATGATTGGCATGATTGCCCTAGCCGGTATTATTGTGCGTAACTCAATCTTGCTAGTGGACTATATTCAACAGCAAACCGCGCTTGGGGTAAAACTCGAAGATGCTGTGATTCATGCTTCAGCGGTGCGTGCGCGGCCGATTATTTTGACCGCTCTCGCGGCGATGATGGGTGGGTTCTTCATTCTGGATGACCCTATTTTTGGCGGTCTGGCGGTATCACTAATCTTTGGTATTCTGGTGTCAACCCTGCTCACCCTGGTGGTGATCCCTGTGGTTTACTATGCCTACAATTATCGTAAGTACGTGAGCTAAACGCTCACGTACTGATCGTAATGCGCCAGCAATAGGCTTTGTGCACGTTGTAACGGTTCAGCGTGCGCAATAATTTGCTCTTTATGGGCAGCCAACAACCGTATCATCACTTCGTTATCTTCATCACCTTGCCACATTTTTACGTACGTACCCTGCTTGTAGCCGCGTAATTGACGTACGTTGTTCAAGGCATTCTTACCAATGTAGGTTAAATACACGGTATCGGCGTCGCCGTATGCGTCAATCAGCATCTGCATTAATACGGCAAAAAACTTGTCGCCACAACGCAGTGGGTGCTCACTATCACCATCGTCGGCAAGGGCGGCGACTAATTCTTTCGCATCCTCAATCAGTAACTCTTCAGCGACGCCTTGTAAGATCAGGCCACCCACTGCTTCAGCCGGCTCATTTCCGGCTGCACAAGCATGTTCAATAGCATCTGACATGGCAAAATGGAGAATATCAATCAACTCCATATTCGCCTGTGCCCAATCAGGGGTCTGCTTTTTCCACCATTTATAACCGGTGTGATCAAAATATTCGCCCAATTCCACTAAAATTGCTTTCACATCATCGCGCTTTACTTTCGGTGCTTGCGGATAATCTGGGTCAATCACTTGGTTGAAAGCAATCTGCATAGCCACCAATTGCTGCGCTTGTTGTGGAGTCATGATGGGTCCTTTCGATGAAGTATTTTTACGTCTATTGAATAGCCCCACTTTACCACGGAAGTACCGAAGCTTCCTACGCAAATATGACAAATGGTATAGTTGTTGCCGGACTTAATTCAGCCTAAGGTCAAGCGCTTAAAGAATCAGCATCGTGCTACAGCAATCCGCATGGTGCTGGCCCAAGCCAGAGGTCCTTATGGAATGGCAAACAAGTATTCCTATTATCGTCGCTTCGGCACTGGTGTTTGCTGCAACAGCGATGGCTGAGTCAACCTAGTTAGTTAGTTGGCTTATTCGCCAATGGGCACGTCGATACCCCCAGCAGCTTATACAAACCACAGAAGCGAAATACTGCGGTACCCAGCAGGACTAAACCAAGTATCCACCAGTAGTTGCCGTAAACAACGCCAAACGCAATCAGCGCCAAACCGATAAGCGCGCGTAAAACGCGATCAATACCACCTACATTTGTCATCATATACCCCTTTAAATTGGTTTATTATCACTCCATATATAGCACAGATTGATTGCAGCCATCACCATAACTGAGGATTCTTTATGCAAACTATGATCGTTGCCTGCCCGCATTGCCACAGTAAGAATAGGTTGCCCGTCGATAAGCGCAAAAGTGAAGCTCAGTGCGGTCGTTGCAAACAACCGTTATTCCCTGGCAAAGCCTTTGCCGTGAGCGCCGATCAGCTGCCCGCACATCGGGACAGTGACTTACCGGTGGTGATTGATTTTTGGGCCAGCTGGTGCGGGCCATGCCAGCAATTTGCGCCGATCTTCGAGCAAGTTGCGGCAAACTTCTCCGAACAAGCGCGTTTTATTAAAGTAAGTACTGAGCAACAACCGACTGTGGCACAACACTATGCTATACGCAGTATTCCAACACTATTGGTACTCAAAAACGGTCAAGAAGTCGCCCGCCAAGCGGGTGCTATGTCGGCTGGCCAATTCAGTCAGTGGTTGCAACAGGTACTACGTTAACGTCAGTGGCTGGACAATCTGGATGATAAATTGCGTAGCAATAAACCCCGACTTGGCCCAAACTCGCCTGCGCTAGTAATGGCGCGGGCTGCCGTTGCAATACCTCAAGTAATTTGCCCTGTTCCGCTTTAACCACTGCTTCAGCGACGTTCCAGCGCTGCGCTCGTGCTAACGATTCGGCTCCAACACCACCCATCATACCGTGCTGATACTTGGCTATTACTGGGGTATTTTGCCAGCGCCGCTGATCAAACCGCTCAATATCCACGCCAAAGTGCTCGGCGCAAGTGCTCATACCGACCAATACCGCATTGTCGGTATGTGAAATAGAGCAACTCATGGCTTGCTCACCGAGTAATAGATAAGGGGCACCGTTGGCATATTTAAGAATCTGTACTGGCAGGTCACTCGGTATACGCCGCTGCACCAGCCAGCGCAATAGCGCACGCGCGGCAAGAAACTGCTGACGCCGTTGCGAATTGGTATAGTGTTGCGCCTGTACGTGGTCTTCAGAACTATTGAAGCGTGCTAAAAACTTAAACTGAGCGGCAATATCAATACAGTAGCTTGCAATAATAGCCATCGGATACATTAAACAAAGTAAGAGTGGTGCCCTAAACTAGCGACATCTAGCAGCTGCCGTCAAGTAACTATTCCCAGCGTAAGGTTATGCCAAGCTTTAATAGCTGCTTGGTTTCTGCGTCTAAGTCGGCAATCAAGGTTGGATTAGCCCGCCCTTGTGGCGTCAGGGTCAGCAACAGCACATCTTTGCTAGCAAAGGTTTTCAGTAATAACTGTGACGTTTGTCGATCGGTATTGAAGATCACAGCCAGCCGCAATAGAGCCAATAATCGCAACACATGGTGCTGATGATAGAGTTGAAGTTCTGGGATATCGACCAGCTCGACCTTTTTGCGATAGTGGCGCACTAATGCGGCTAACAATGCCTGTTGCTCTTTATTGAATCCAGGCATGTCACTGTGCTGCAGAATATAACCAGCATGACGCTGACGGGCACTAAAATTTATCTGCAAGCCGACTTCGTGCAGTAATGCGGCCCAACTTAATAATTGCCGCCATTGACGTTCTTGCAACCGCCACTCTGTTGCCACTTGTTCGAGCAAATCCAATGCTGTCTGTTGCACTCGCGTGGCTTGTTCTCTATCTATCGAATATCGCAACGCAAGGCTTTCAATGGTTCGCTGGCGCACGTCGTCATGATACAACACCTGTTCAGCCAGCTCATATAAAACACCTTCACGCAACGCCGCATCATGTGGTTCTAAGCGATCAATATCGAGCTCATCCATGAGCCCAAGCAAAATAGCTAAACCTCCTGAAATCACACCAACTCGCTCGCTATCAACACCGGCCAATTGCATACCCTCAAGATGCTGGTGAGACAGCAATTCATCCACACAAGCAAGCAATCCTAAGCGCGTGATTTGGTGTGGTGTTTGGCCTGACTTACTGCCAGCCCATTGGGCTATAGCACGAATGGTTCCAGAAGTTCCGATCACCTGATCTTTTGCAAATTTACGCAGTTCACTGGCGACTGGTTCTAACGCACGGCGGGTGGCAATCACCGCTCTATCAAAGCGCTTTTTGCTGATCTTACCTTGCCCAAAATAAGCTTCGCTGTAGCTGATACAGCCCATACTCACTGAAACTAACTTACTGGCATTAAAACCTGTGCCGCCAGCAAATTCTGTGCTTCCGCCGCCAATATCAATGACTAGACGTTTGCCTTCACTCACGGTTGTTTGTGCCACTCCGGTGTAAATCAAGCGAGCTTCTTCATGACCAGAGATAATTTCAATTGGGAACGCCAGGACACTGGCTGCCTTAGCCAGAAAAATATCGCTATTTATGGCCTCGCGAAAGGTATGGGTAGCAACAACACGCACTTGATCAGGGCTAAAGCCCTGCAATTTTTGTGCACAAACGGCTAATGCTTCTAGCCCTCGTTGCATCGCTTTATTGCTCAGCTGTTGATGTTTAAAGCCAGCCCCCATACAGACCCGTTGTTTGAGTCGCAAGAGCGGCTGTAAACTATGATTATCCACCCGTGCAATCAATAAATGAAAACTATTCGATCCCAAGTCGAGTGCTGCAAACTGCGGTAAATCGGGGTTATCGAGACTCGATAAATGTGGATCGGTCATGATGATTACTCAGTCTGTTGACGTTTTAAAAAACTATAAATAGCTCGTTGCGAACTGACTTTAGGTCGCTTTGACATGACATACGGGTTACTTTGTTCGGCGTCAATAATGCGTGCTTTGCAGTTGTCACGCCATTGCAACTCCATAATACCCAGCACGCTAGTACGTGCCTTTTCATCATGAATGGGGCAACTTGCCTCTACCCGTCGATCAATATTGCGCTTCATCCAATCGGCAGAAGAAATGTAGATGCGTGACTGACCGCCATTATGAAATATAAACACGCGAGCATGCTCTAAAAACCTATCGACAATACTGCGCACTTCAATATGATCACTAAGACCCGCTACCCCGGCTCGTAACGCGCACATGCCGCGCACTAGAGCCCGTATTTTTACACCCGCTCGACTGGCCCGATACAACCTGACAATGAGTGCTTCATCCACGAGATTATTTACTTTAATAAATATCTCAGCCGGCAACCCACGCTGTGCCGCCTCTATTTCAGCATCAATGGCGGCTTCCAGTCGCTCGCGAGTATTCACCGGGGATACTAAGAGTTCATGGAAATCATAACGTCGATATGGCTGCTCGAGATACTGGAATACTTGCTCAATTTCAAAACAAATCGTCGGATGCGCGGTGAACAAACCAAAGTCGGTATAAATTTCTGCCGTTTTCTCGTTAAAATTACCCGTACCAAGATAACCATAACGACGCACTTGGCCTTGTTCCATTCGGTGCACTAGCAATAACTTGGCATGCGCCTTAAGCCCTTGAATACCAAAAATAACGCGAATACCCGCATCGGTCATTTCCTTCGACCATTCGATATTGGCTTCTTCATCAAAACGCGCCCGAAGTTCCACCATGACCGTGACATGCTTACCGTTCCGTACAGCATCCATCAAGGCATGAATTAACCGTGAATCACGTGCGACGCGATAGATACAAATTGCGATCCGCGTCACCGCTGGATCATAGGCCGATTGGCGGACGAACTCGGTGACCGCATTAAAACTATGATAGGGAAAAAAGAGCAATACATCAGCCGCTGCTACGGCATCAAATACATTCGTGTGATTATCGAAGGCAGGATGCCGAAGTAACTGCTGCGGTCGATGAACCAATTTAGCCCCACCTAATTGCTGAAATTGAGCAAAGTCTCGAGTATTTCGATAACGACCACCGCCGACAATAGAGTCATAAGCGTCCATATCTAATCCATCACATAAGAACCGTAGCATTTTGCCGGGCATCCGCTTGTCATAGACCAATCGCACCGGATCGGCGCGAAAACGTTGTTTTATTCCTTCCTCCATGCGTTCAAGGATGCTCTGGTCAATGTCATGGGGGATCCGGTAATCGGCATCACGAGTCACTTTGAAGGAAAAGTAGCTGAGCTCATCAAAAGCGACCACCCCTTGCAGCAAATCAGGTAAATGCGTAGCGACAATATGGTCGAGCAAAATGACACTAACTGCCTTGCTACCGCGGGCGCGTGGTAACTCAACAAAACGATGTAAATGATCGGTAGGCACTTCAATTGCCGCATAACTGAGTTGCTGCTGAAAAGTCAGTTCAACACATAAATAGATTTTATCTTGTTTCAGTATTTGCACTAAATTGCTGCGCTCATTCATCAACAAGGGCACCATATGCGGCTTTACCTTGTCATGAAAGTAAGCCGCTAGCCAGAGTCTTTGACTATCATTCAATTGCGTATCGTCGACTATATTGACCTGATTGTCAGCCAAGGCGGCAAGGACTTGTGCATAAACGCGGTCAAACTGCTCTTGCAACGTCATGACTTTTTGCTGAATACGAGTCAGTAACTGGCTGGCTTCATCACGCTCTTCGGCGCTTGGGGCGAAATAAATGGCGCGCCGCACATCGGCGACGCGAACTTGAAAGAATTCATCCATGTTGTTGGAAAAGATACCCAAAAAGCGCATCCGCTCAATAACCGGAACGCTGGTATCAGCGGCCTCTTGCAGGACCCGCTCGTTAAATGCTAACCAACTAAGTTCTTGCTGATAAAACTTCATAGTACCGCGCTAAACCGTGGAGATAAGTCTATCCTAACGGGTTTAGCACGAAGAAATATGACGCTTTTGTGACATTTTTGCGACTACAACAAATTCAGTGGCAATTTAAGATAGACCTTGCCGCTATCATCCGCCGGTGGCAGATTGCCAGCGCGAATATTAACCTGAATTGAGGGCAAGATTAACCGTGGCATTGGCAAGGTTGCATCACGCGCTTCGCGCATGGCGACGAACTCAGCCGCAGTCACACCTTGCTTAACATGTTTGCTTTCGCGTTTCTGGGCGCCCACAGTGGTCATAAATTCATGCTCGCGACCAGAGCCTTCAGGCGGGTAATCATGGCATAAATAAATTTGCGTACTATCCGGTAGTGCTAGAATTTTTTGAATTGATGCATAAAGTGTAGCCGCACTGCCGCCAGGGAAGTCACAGCGTGCTGTTCCGACGTCAGGCATAAACAAGGTATCGCCGACAAACGCGATCTGCTCATCGACAATGTACGCTAGGTCGGCTGGAGTATGGCCTGGGGTGTGAAGCACACGAACTGTTAGTTCACCAATCTTAAACTGCTCGCCATCGGCAAACAAACGATCGAACTGTGCACCATTTGGCAAAAATTCTTTCTCAAGATTAAACACCTCTTTAAAGATTTTCTGCACCTCACGAATATGCTCACCAATACCAATATGGCCGCCCAGTTGTGCTTTGATGAACGGTGCCGCAGAAAGATGATCGGCATGCGCGTGGGTTTCCAAAATCCATTGCACCTGCAACTGCTGCTCAACCACATAATCAACCATGCGCTGCGCACCCTGGTTGCTGGTGCGGCCTGACTTATAGTCAAAATCAAGCACCGGATCAATCACTGCCGCCTGATGTGTGAGCGGGCAATGCATCACGTAGCTGAAGGTTTCGCTATCAGTGTCGAGAAAGGCTTTGACTATGGCATTGCTCATGCAGAACTCCTTGCTATTGCGTCATTATCTAGGTTAGCACCCTATTAATTAAGTAAAAACTAAAATAATGGATCAGTCAAAAAAAAAGCGACCCGTAAGGTCGCTTTCTGAAACTATGCTACGCAATTTAAAAGGTATAGCGAATACCGGCCATAGCAACTACTGGATCGATACTGACATCAACGGTTTGGACCGTGGCGCCATTCACTTTAACCGAACCGACGGTATCAATGTCCATTTTGCTGACCATAAAATGCAAGCCCCAGCTGTCATCTAGCTTGATGTTTACACCCGCTTGCAGCGCATAACCCCAGCTATTTTTGAGGGTTAAGCTGATATCATCGGCAGGCGTGGTTGCGCCCAAGCCTTCCAACGCGCTGACTAACGCACCATCTACTTTTTCGCTAAAAAACCAAGTGTAGTTCACGCCTACGCCAACAAATGGATCGAAGCGATCGTTAGACATTGGGAAATGATATTGAGCCAACAAAGTAGGTGGCAAATGCTTGGTTTTACCGACTTTCAAACCAGCCAGCGCGCCGTTAGCGTAGATATCATGGCTAAACGGAGTGGCGGCAATCAGTTCAACAGTCCACTGCGGGCTTAACTTATAGTCAAAGGTCAAACCCAGCTGAGTATTGGTGTTTACATTCACGCCGGTTGATCCAGCTGGGAGACCGGCTAATTGTTCCACCACATTCAATGAGCTGCTGCTATCGCTTGGCATGACACCAATAGCACCGACATTAACGCTGATATCGGCTAATGCCGGTGCGGTGGCAAATGCTAATACTAAGGCACTAGCAACATAAGATTTTTTCATAACAGTACTCCTTGGGTCACCTGGATGGTTGATATACCCACATTGTACCTGTTGTGTCCGTTGCGATTGTTGATCGGGATCAAGCATTTACCCTAGTTTGGGTTGCTTTTACCCGGCCAGCTCACCACAAATGCTCCGCGCAGATCGCCGACTTTAAATCCGGTGGCTTGATCGTTTGGATAGCGCTCCTGAATAGCCGCCAGCACGTCAGGTTTCACTGAATGGCCGTGACAAGCCAGGCATTGTGGCTGCATCACAATCGCTTTCATATACTGTTGACTCCCGTCTTGCTGGGTTTGCCAACTTTCAGGAATGACCGTGGGGTCTTGTTGCAACTGCACTAACATCTGTTCAAGTATGGATCGTTGCTCTGGCGTTGGTTGGTTATTGCTGTTACGCACCCGCAATGCAGTGCGACTGACCTGCGCGTCACTCGGCAACGAAATGCGCTCCGCTATCTCTGGCGCTTGCTCATGACAAACAGCGATGGCGGCTAATGGTCCGTCATTTTTCATGGCGGGCATCAAGACTGCCGCTAAAGCTGTTTGCAACTCAATCGACAATTGTCGGGATTGCGCGAACTTACTATCTAGTTCATCAGCGAGTAGTAGTGGACTAATGCTTAAGCCAATTAGCAGCGTGAGTAATCTCATGGTAAAACTCCTATGTCATTTAATCGTTGAGTGTTTGGCTAGCTTGCGCTGTAAGGTGCGTCGATGCATGCCTAATGCACGTGCGGCAGCAGAGATATTGCCCTGCTGCTGTTGTAGTGTCTGTTGGATGAGTTCCCACTCTAATTGCCCTGGGCTCAAAGGTTGCTGCGCTGGCTCTGGTATGACTAGTGCGTCATTACCGCGCAAACAGTCAATCAGTATTTGGCTAGATATCGGCTTGGCAAAATAATTAGTAGCGCCGGCTTTAATCGCCGCTACCGATGTCGCTAGACTGGCATAGCCGGTCAAAATAATCAGATTTTTCGGTTGCCAGCGCTGCTTGATCGCGGTAATTAACTCCAAGCCATTGACATCACCAAACTTTAAATCCAAAACCACATGTGCAAAGGACGCAGTCAGTTGCTCTAATTCAAGCTGACTCGCTGCACACTGCACTGCAAATCCAGCCTGTTCCAGGCGCCGGCTCATGATTTGCAACAGTACCGGCTCATCATCAATCAGTAATACCCGCTCCATTTCGGTGTTACTCCATCAGTCATCAACCCTCGATGTTCCTGCAGTGGTAAAGAAATTCGGGTAATTACCTGGTTTTCCGTTGCCTGCCAATGCACAGAGCCTTTGAAACGCTCAATGGTGGCGCTACTGAGCAACGCTCCCGCTCCTGTTTGTGCGCTCGGCACTAGGCGACTACCCAACTGTTCAACAAATTGTGCTGCGGCAGTGCGGTTCACCATAGAAATATGCCACTGCCCGCCAGCCGTTTCGCAGTGCACATCGATACTTGCATCATCACTCGCTTGCGCTGCATTTTGCAGCAGACTCAGTAGCGCAGGTAACAGCGTTCTATCAGCTAACAGCTCACCAGTTCCGGTTTTACAATGCCAGCGCACGGTTATGTCAGGGCGAATTAACTGCCACGCATCACGCAATTGCTGCAACATTTGTTGCGGCGTGAAATAGCGTTGGCGTTGACTACGAACATCTTCAGCCACCTCGCGCCAATCGTTTAAAAGCTGTTGTAGCCGCAGAGTTTGTTTTGCCAACTGCTGCAGATCGTCGTTGTCAGGCTGTTCGAGCTGTGTTTGTTCCAACAGCAACTGAATAGCTTGAATTGGGTTCCCTAATTCATGGCTAAACTGCGCCGCTGCAGTTCCTATCGCCACCAGCTGTTCATCACGCGCTTGGCGCTGATGTAAAGCATGTAATGCTAACTCTTGGCGCTGCAAGCGCAGGCGCAAATAATGTAACGTCAGGCCTAACAAACCAGCGGCAAATAGCTGGCCATACACCATGGCATGATAGTGGCTGGTCATTGGTTGATGCTCTAGCACCGGCGCAATTAACTGCATTAATTGCCCACCCATAGTGACTATTACCACCAACCACGCCAAACGAAATGGCAATAACAACATTGCCGCGGCTATGGGGACTAAGAGCACCACCGCGTAGGGATTTGCCGCCGCACCATGAAACCAAATCAAGGCATGGGCTGTTAGTGTCACTAGTAATAGCACAGCGACGATTATCGACTCACGACGACTCACGTATTTCGTTTCCTTCTAAAGTACTTTGAGTATGGCAGTTTTTGCAAAAAACACCAATAGACTTGTGGCACTGCGACAGTTTGTCGCATAGCCATAGCATGCTGGTTACGGATAATAGTAATCATTATTTCTACCAAGGTGCGATTCATGTTTACCAGTTTATTCATGTTGTTAAGCAGTGTGGCTAGTGAACCGCCATTAGAGCGTATTGTTATCACCGGCGTGTCTCAACAAAGTCCCTTGCAAGTCCTCAAGGATCCAAAAGCCCCGCAGCAACCATTACCAGCGCAGGATGGGGCTGATTATTTGAAATCAATCCCTGGTTTTGCGGTGATCCGCAAAGGTGGTACCAGCGGTGATCCGGTATTTCGTGGTGCCGCAGGCTCACGATTATTAATGAGTAGCGATGAGCAAATGATTCTTGGTGGATGCAGCAGTCGCATGGACCCACCAACCGCCTATATCAACCCGCAAAACTTTGACCGCATTCGAGTCATAAAGGGTCCACAAACCATTCTCTATGGTCCAGCTGCAGCAACGGTTCTGTTTGAACGTGACCATTATCGGTTTGATCCCGATCAAGGACTGGGGCAGATCAGTTTTACCTCTGCAAGTGCCAATCGCTATGACCTGAATAGCGACCTAACTATGGGTAACGATCATGGTTTTTGGCGTATTACCGGCAGCTATAGTGAAGCGGATGACTATAACGATGGTTCGGGACAACGTATTAACAGTGCTTATCAGCGCTGGGGCGTCGATACCCAAGTTGGCTGGACCCCAGATCAACATACCGTTGTGATTCTTAGTGTTGGCCAAAGCGGTGCCGAGGCCGCCTACGCCGATCGAGCCATGGACGGAGTGCTGTTTGATCGCAGCAGTGCTAGCCTGCGCTGGCGCCAGCAAAATATATCGCGCTGGCTGACCCAACTCGATAGCCAAATCTATTATGGCTACGTTGATCATGTGATGGACAACTACAGCTTACGCACCTTTGCTGCCACCACCATGATGCCCAACCCGAGTGCCCGCAATCCAGACCGTTATAGCCGTGGTTTTCGCAGCGTAGCAACACTCGCCAATGATTGGTTGAATGACTGGCAAGTCGGCATCGACCACCAATTGCATGAGCACCGTGACCGTGTCAGCATGAATCAGCCGATAATGCCATTTGCAGACAAAGCACGTGTTGCCGATGCACAATTTCGTCAATGGGGTTTATTCACCGAATGGCAACTCCCATTAACGAGCCAACTCACCCTATTAAGCGGTTGGCGGGTTGATCAGTGGCAAGCCATTGATCAGCGCATAAGTCTTGGCATGGGTGCTATGGCACAACCAAATCCTACGGCACTGCAACAGCACAATGATTACCTCAATAGTGGCTTTGTCCGCTTGGAACGACAAGTTGGTGAGCAATTGTGGCATATCGGTATTGGACGGGCTGAACGCTTCCCTGACTATTGGGAATTATTTGGTAACCAGAATCGTTCAACAACCAGCGCTAGTGCGTTCTTTATCAAACCCGAACTGGTTCACCAAGTGGATGTGGGTGTGCATAGTAAATGGACTGATGTGCGTTGGGTGAGCTCGCTATTTTATGGTCGCACCGACAACTTCATTCTATTAGAACGTGGTCACCCCATGCAGTCTGTATTAGTGCGAAACATTGATAGTGAAAGTTTTGGCGGCGAGAGCGCTTTAAGTTGGCAAATCAATGATGCTTGGCTGCTGGATACCAGTCTTGCTTATACCCATGCGAGCAACTTAACTGACCAACGGCCATTGGCCCAGCAGCCGCCATTGGAGCTCAAAATTGGCGCCCAGTATCAGCACCACCAATGGACTCATGCGGCACTTTGGCGCATCGTTGATAACCAGCATCGGGTCGCTATTGGACAGGGTAATATCGTCGGTAACGACTTCAAAGCCAGCGCCGGCTTTGCTGTGCTCTCGGTGAATAGCCACTGGCGCATCAATCCACGCTGGCAGATCAGTTTTGGCATCGATAATCTGCTCGATAAAACCTATGCGGAACACCTAAGTACCGCTGGCGCTATGGTGGCCGGTTATGAACCCCTGGCTCAGATCAACGAACCCGGGCGCACAGTTTGGTTTAAGCTGGATTATCGACCCTAACTCGCGCTAGAATTACTGCCTAAATTTTACCTGAAGGCGAGAGTTTGTTATGGGTCGTGCTTATCAAAACCGTAAAGAGTCGATGGCGAAAACTGCCACCGCTAAAAGCAAAGTGTATAGTAAGTACGGGCGCCAAATTTATGTGGTGGCCAAACAAGGCGGTACCGACCCAGCGGGTAACTTAGCGTTACGTGGCTTAATTGATAGCGCCAAGAAGGACCAAGTTCCCGCGCACGTGATTGAAAAAGCGATTGAAAAAGCCAAAGGTGGCGCGGGCGAAGACTATGCGCCGGCGGTCTACGAAGGGTTTGGCCCAGGTAACGTGATGGTGATGGTCGAAGCATTAACCGACAACCCCAACCGCACCATTACCGAAGTACGTAACTGCTTTACCAAAACCAAAGCTAAGATTGGCGCTCCGGGCAGCGTGGCTCACATGTTTGATCATGTAGCGATTTTAGTGTTCAACGGCGTCGAAGAAGACGCAGCACTTGAAGCGCTCATGATGGGTGATGTAGACGTCACCGATATTGAGTCAGATGGTGATAAAATTACCGTATTTGCGCCGCATACCGAGTCACACAAAGCCAAGCTTGCATTGCTTGAGGTGTTCCCGGAGCTGAGCTTTGAGGTCGACGAAATTCAATACTTAGCGCAGGTAATGACGGATGTCAGTGGTGATGATATCGCCATGTTTGAGAAGTTTATCGATATGCTCAATGATTGTGATGACGTACAAAACGTCTATCACAATGCCCAGTACTAAGCACAGTACTGGGCATAAATCGTTGCACTGAGGCCTTACTCCTGATTAAGCAGATTCAGAATAAAAGCATATTCCTCAGCGATTTCTTTAAGCCGCGAGAAGCGCCCTGATGCGCCACCATGGCCGGCGGTCATGTTGGTTTTGAACATCAGCGGGTTGGCATCAGTTTTATGCGCTCGTAACTTAGCAACCCATTTAGCCGGCTCAAAATATTGTACCTGCGAATCATGCAGACCGGTGGTGACCAAAATTGCCGGATAACCTTGCTTGCTGACTTGGTCGTAGGGTGAATACGACAACATATAGTCGTAGTACTCTTTTTGTTTGGGGTTGCCCCACTCATCAAATTCATTGGTAGTAAGCGGAATACTCTCATCCAACATAGTGGTCACAACATCGACAAATGGTACATGTGCCATTAAGCCACGATATTTCTCTGGCGCCATATTAGCGACCGCACCCATCAGCAAGCCACCAGCACTGCCACCCATACCAAACACTTTGTCCGCAGCAACATAACGCTGGTTCACCAAATGCTCGGTAACATCAATGTAATCAGTAAAGGTATTAATTTTATTCAGGAGCTTGCCATCTTCATACCAGTGACGACCCATTTCTTGGCCGCCACGAATGTGCGCGATGGCGTAAACAAAGCCACGGTCAACTAATGAAAAAATGGTACTACGGAATGACGGGTCAGACGACGACCCATAAGAGCCATAGGCATATTGGTACAACGGTGCTGACCCATCAAAAGGCGTGCCTTTGCGATACAATAAGGTAACCGGAACCTTCACCCCATCACGAGCAGTCGCCCAGGTGCGGGTGGTTTCGTATAAACTGGCATCAAAATTAGGTACTGGTGCACGTTTCAACACCTCCTGCTCAGCGCTGGCCATATTGTAGGCATAGACGGTGCGGGGCGTGGTCAACGACGAGTAGGCATAACGCAGCACTTGAGTGTCTTGTTCAACATTGACTTCAAAGCTTGCTACATAGGCACTTTCATCGGTTGCAATGATGGTTGTGGCAGCCATATCTTGCCACGGCAGAATACGAATTAACCGCAAACCATCACGACGCTCGTTCAGTGCAAGGTAATCCTTAAACACCACCATATCTTGAATAAATACTGCGTCATCATGCGCAACTATCGGCTGCCAATTAGCTTTATCACCGAGCGCTTCTGTCGCTACTTGCATAATTTGATAGTTGGGTGCATTCCAATCAGTACGAATGATCCAGCGTCCATCAATATGGTCGGCAGTGTAGCTAAAATGCCGTTCCCGCGGCGCAATCACCTGAAACTCGCCATCGGCTTGATCAGCGCTAAGAACTAACATTTCATCCGATACGGTGGCGCTCAAATTAATCACGATGTAGTCACCATCGGTCGTGTTATTAACCCACATATAGAAACTAGTATCGGTGTTCTCATAAACCAATTTAGCGCTATCTACTGGTGCGCCAACTTTATATTTCATCACGCGGGTGGATAATAATGTTTGCGGATCATTTTCAATCACAAACAGTGTTTCATTGTCCTTAGCCCAAGCAATCGCAGCCGATAAGCCAACCAGTTTTTCTTCATAATCGAAGCCAGTGTTTAAATCGCGCACATGCAACTCATACTGGCGTCGACCGGTAGTATCCACCATATAAGCTAACAGCTGCTGGTTGGGGCTGATTTGTAAGTTACTGACTTGCATAAAGTTTTTGCCATCAGCCAGTTTGTTCACATCAAGAATCACTTGCTCGGTACCCTCAGCAATGTGGGTACGCACATAGATCGGATACTCTTTGCCCGCTTCATAGCGCTGGCTGTAGCTATAATCACCGCGCACGTATGGCACTGACGCATCATCCTGAGCGATACGGCTAAGCACTTCCTGCTCAATAGTTGCGGTTAACTCGGCATAACCGGCTCGATAGCTATCATAGTAGGCATTTTCCGCCTCGAGATACGCAATGACTTCAGCAGCCTCGCGCGCGTCATCACGAAGCCAATAGTACGGGTCATCTCGGTCACCATGCGGAGACGTCACCGTAAACGAAATTTTTTCAGCCACCGGCGCTGTTACGCTATCGGCTGGGGAGGGTTTATCACTACATGCGGTGAGGAGGAACGCTGCAATAATAAGCGCACCTTGATTAATCCATAAGCGTGTTACGTTTGGCATAATGTCGTCTCTCGGGCTTAAATGGCAAATTCAGAATCAACTCGCTATATCCTATAGCGTTGCAACCCAAGCGACAACTATATCCGCTAGCTTCTAAACGCAGATCAGCACAGAAAAAATGCTAGGATGAAATGAACTGCAAATAGCTGACTAGCCGCACTTAAAGCGCGGCTAGTCACCGTTTCTGCTGGGGTCGTTGGGCTGCCGATGATGGATCGCAGCGGCATGGAATGAAGCTGGGAGCAAGGTNNATAATTACTTGGTAATACCCATATTAAACAAGGTAAAGCCATAGATATCAGCCCATTGATCAATGGTTTTCGAAATAGGTGTACCGGCACCATGTCCGGCATTGGTTTCGATCCGAATCAATTGTGGCCATGGCCCATTATTTTTGGCTTGTAACTCCGCCGCAAACTTAAATGAATGCGCAGGTACTACGCGGTCATCATGATCGCCGGTGGTAATCATAGTTGCTGGATAGCTGGCGCCGGCTGTAACATTATGTACCGGTGAGTAACCACGTAAATACTCAAACATTTCCACGCTATCATTGGCCGTGCCATAGTCGTAAGCCCAACCAGCGCCTGCCGTGAAGGTATGGTAACGCAACATATCGAGCACCCCGACTGCTGGCAGCGCTACTCGCATCAAATCAGGCCGTTGGGTCATCACCGCACCCACTAACAAACCGCCATTTGAACCGCCACGCAATGCTAAACGATCGCTCGAGGTGTAATTTTCAGCAATTAAGTACTCGGCCGCCGCAATAAAATCGTCAAACACGTTTTGCTTTTGTTGTTGGATACCAGCCCGATGCCAGGCTTTGCCGTATTCACCACCGCCACGAATATTAGGCACGGCATAAACACCACCAAGCTCCAACCACACTGCGTTAGCTACACTGAACGATGGGGTTAAGCTGATGTTGAAGCCACCATAACCATACAACATGGTTGGGTTGCTGCCGTCCAGCTTAAGGCCCTTCTTGTGGGTGATGATCATCGGTACCTGGGTGCCATCTTTGGAGGTATAGAACACTTGCTTGGATTCGTAGGCATTGCTATCGAATTGAGCTTTTGATGCCTCGTAAACGCTTGATTCACCGCTATCAGGCGCATAGCTATAAATGGTGGTGGGGGTACTGTAATTAGCAAAGCTGTAGTACACCTGCTGTGCATCTTTTTTGTCACTAAAGCCACCCACACTACCGAGACCAGGAAGCTCAATATCGCGCACGAATTTACCGTCGTAGTCATACTGCTGCACCATCGCAATGGCATCAACCATGTATTCCGCGAAGATATAGCCGGCACCGGTACTCGCGCTCAATACTTGCTCTTGTTCGGCAATCAAGTCGACCCAATTGTCGGCCGTTGGATTGGCTGCATCCACAGTCACCACACGCTTGTTAGGCGCGTTTAAGTTGGTGACAAAATACAATGTGCTGCCACGGTTATCCAGCAACGAGGTATCCGAGCCAGTGTCATCCAAAACGCTAACCAACGCTGAATCAGGTGTGGTTAAATCGCGTAAAAACAGTTTGTTACCCGAAGTAGACACGGCTGCGTAAATCAGCAAATAGCGGTCATCATCGGTCACCTGACCCGATATGTAGCGATGTTTTTCAGCATCAGTACCACCGAAAACGACTGGGTCGTCGGCTTGTGGGGTGCCGAGCTTGTGGTAATACAGTTTATGCTGGTCGGTCATCGCTGACAGTTCGCTACCATCTGGCTTGTCGTAGCTTGAATAGTAAAAGCCTTCATTGCCATACCAGGAAATACCGCTGAACTTGATGTCTACTAAGGTAGGTTCAAGCTGCTCTTTGCTGGCGACGTCAATGACAATGATTTTACGCCAGTCACTGCCACCCTCAGAAATGGCATAGGCGGCAATTGAACCATCGCGAGAAAAACTGATTGCCGCGAGCGACGTAGTGCCGTCTTCACTGAAACTATTTGGATCGAGAAATACCTCGGTATTGCCCTCGGCGTCCGTGCGGTACAACACCGACTGGTTTTGTAAGCCATTATTGCGATAAAAATAGGTGTAATCACCCTCTTTAAACGGCGCGCTAGAACGCTCGTAGTTCCACAGCTCAGTAAGCCGCTGCTTAATACTGGCGCGCATAGGAATGTTTTCAAGGTATCCAAAGGTCACCTCATTTTGTGCCTTTACCCAGGCTTCGGTTTCAGCGCTGCGGTCATCTTCAAGCCAACGGTATGGGTCTGCTACAGCAGTACCAAAGTACTCGTCCATGACATTGCCACGCACCGTGGTGGGATACATAATTTGTGCTGCCATTTTTTGTTCTACTTCTGGTTCTGGTGCACAGCCGGCTAACACCGCCAAACCAAGCACCCAAGCAAATTGTTTCATCGCAAATTCTCCGGTTGATTCATTAGCCAAGCGCAGGATGCGTATTGGCAAACCAAGATTGATTGTTTAAGCCCGCTAAAAACTGCATTAAATTGGGCCAAGGGGTTAAGTCAAGCCGCTGCCTAAATAGCGCCCAGCTCAGCCAACAGCCGAGCCGAATTTGGCCATCGGTATAAGGCCCTTCAGTGGTCCATTGGCGTTGATCAAGCTCCGTCAGAATAGCCTCGACGCGAGCACGCTGACGAGCTAAATACGGCGCATTGTCGGGAGTGACGCCATCTTTTTCCAATAAGAACAAATTAATTTCAGTATCTAAGCCGGTACTCGCCATGCAATACAAATCATAATCGGCAGCATCGGGGCAAAATGGCTGTGCCGCTAAACCGCGCAAATAACGTATAATGGATGACGAATCAGTCAGACGCACATCGCCATTCTCGAAATACGGTACGCGTTTGGTGGGGGTTTGCACGGCACTGGTGGCATAGTCTGCAGGAACAAAATCGAACGCTTGTTGATTTTGCAGCAGCGCAATACGGCAGTGACGCACAAAAGGTGAGGTAAAACTACCAAATAACTTCATACTGGCCCTCTAAAGACGTTAAGCTATGGTATCAATCGGCAAGAGATTATCACAATGAAACGCGCCATTCAGTATTTGCTTCGTGGCCTCACGATTTTATTACCATTAGTGATTACCATCGCGCTAGCGGCGTGGTTGCTAACCACCATAGAAACTTGGCTTAGCCCGGTCTGGATAGCCATACTCGGTGAAAACTTTTACTTTCATGGTTTAGCCTTCATCAGCTTTTTGCTGATCGCAGTAGTAGTTGGTTTTAGTGCCCGCTGGGCATTCATCAATGCAATTTGGAACGTACCCGGTAAAATCATGGCGCGGATGCCGGTATTACGCACGCTCTACAGCACTGTAACCGACGTATTTGACCTGATGTCTGGCAGCAACTTTAGCGATGAGTCGGTGGTTTTGGTCACGCTACCGGGTAGCGATATCAAACTGATTGGCATCGTCACAAAAAAAAGTGGTGATAGCAGCGACCAACTCTCCAAACTACTGGATGACGATCATATCGCCGTACTCCTGCCGATGAGCTATAACGTCGGTGGCTACATGATCATTGTGCCGCGGAGTGCCGTTGAATCTCTCGACATGAGCCCTTCAGAAGCCATGCAGTTAACTATTAGCGGCGGACTCGGTAAGAACCGCATGGGCAGCAGCAAGAAGGATTAACCTGTGACCACTACTCTTTTACCCTGCGTTGCAATTGAGCCAGCACAGACTGCCAACCGCAGCGTTATTTGGCTACATGGCTTAGGTGCCGATGGTAACGACTTTGCCCCTGTGGTGCCGCACCTAAAGCTAGCGGATAACCTGCACGTTCGGTATATCTTTCCGCATGCGCCGAAGCGTCGAGTCACTATTAACGGCGGCATGGTGATGCCGGCTTGGTACGATATTTTAAGTATGCAGATTGAACGTGAGGTAGATACCCAACAGTTACGCCAATCCGCTGCCGCAGTGAACGCCTTAATAGCGCGTGAACTCGAACGCGGTATCAAGGCCGAGCACATTGTACTGGCTGGTTTCTCGCAAGGTGGCGCGGTGGTCTATGAGGCGGCATTAAGCCACCCGCAGCGCCTTGGTGGGCTGCTAGTGATGTCCAGCTATCTGGCTACCGCAGCGTCGATTGTCTGCCATCCCGCCAACCAGCAGTTGCCGATTTTGCTTCAACATGGCAGTCATGACCCGGTGGTGGCCGAACAATTGGGCCAACAGGCGCACCAATGGTTGCAGCAACATGGCTATAGCGTCAGCTATCAGCGTTATCCGATGCAACATCAAGTCTGTGCTGAGCAGATACAACAGATCGCGCTCTGGCTTAATCAGGTGCTGGCTTAAAATGGCTAAGCCAGCACTTGCAGGCGTTCAGCCCAAGTTTCAACCCAGCCCACAGCGCTTTTTAGATCGTCTATCTGAATATTCACATGGCCGACTTTGCGGCCCGGTTGTGGCGTTTTGTTGTACCAGTGACAACTGGTTTGTGAGTGATGCCATAATCCTGACGGAATACTTTCTACGCCAATCACATTCAGCATCAAGGTCGGTCGCACCTGCAGTTGTGGTAGCGGCATACCGGTCAGCGCACGAATGTGCAGGTCAAACTGGCTCGCTGATGCCCCGTGCATGGTCCAATGGCCAGAATTATGAACCCGTGGCGCAATTTCATTGACTAATAGTTGCGCCTGCTCACCCTCACCGACCACAAAAAATTCAATCGCCAATACACCAACATACTGCAATGCATCGGTGAGCGCTTTAAAACAGCGTTCAGCTTCTTGCTGCAAGGCTATTGGCACAGCGCTTGCAGCCGCCACGCTATAACTCAAAATACCGTTACGATGCACGTTGGTGATTAATGGGTAACAGACGATGCTGCCATCGTGAGCACGCACACCGACTAACGATACCTCGTGGTCAAAACCGATGAGCTGTTCAGCAATACCCGCTTGCTGCCCAGCTGTCACAGCTATGGCGGCGGCATCATCACCAATTCGGAACCGCCACTGACCCTTGCCATCGTATCCACCGCGAGCTGCTTTTAGCACCAAGTCGTGCTTGCTGCTCTGCAGCAGCTGCTCGAGCTCTGCACGATTTTGGTAGCTGTGCCATGGCGAAGTGGGCACGCCGCAATCATCAAACAGTTTTTTCTCGGCACGGCGATCAGTCAAACGTTGAATCCGTGCAGGGTCCATCAAGAATTTATGCTGGGCGAGCGTTATTACGTCAGCTGGAATATCTTCATGTTCCCAGCTAACTACATCAGCCCACGCAATCGCCTCAGCCAATGTCATGGCTAGCGGTAATTGCGCAGATAGCGGCTTCACCTGTTGGTTACGGGTGCTGTACAGCAAACATTCATGGCCATGTTGAATGGCGCTAGCGCCCAACATCTGCCCGAGTTGGCCGTCGCCGCTAAACAGGAGCTTCATTGCGGCAATTCCAGACTCGGTCCGTTCATCACATGCTCACGTTGGGCGGCGCGAAACGCCTGAACCCGAGCACGCACATCCGCATTGGTGACACCGATAATTTGTGCCGCTAACAAACCGGCATTGGCCGCACCGGCCTCACCGATGGCTAAGGTCCCCACCGCAACACCTTTCGGCATTTGTACAATGGATAACAAGCTATCAAGGCCTTTCAACTGCTTACTAGATACCGGCACGCCCAACACTGGGATGGCGGTAAAGGCAGCCAACATACCGGGCAGATGCGCGGCACCGCCAGCACCGGCAATAACTACCGGAACACCATTAATTTCAGCTTGTTGCATGGTAGTTTGCAGTAAGTCAGGGGTGCGATGCGCAGAAACAACACGAGCCTGCCATGGCACGCCTAAATCATTTAACATGGTGGCCGCATGTTGCATCACCGGCCAGTCAGATTGCGAGCCCATAAGAATAAGTACTGGGGTCATGCGCTGCTGCTCCTTTGGGAAAGGTGCGAATTGTAGCCAGAGCGAGGTTATGGTGCAAATTTATTGCGCAACTTTCAGCCGATTACGACCCTGCTTTTTAGCACGATCCATGGCGGTATCCACCGCTTCAACCAGATCTTGCCAATTATTTCCAGTTTTGTGCTGCGCAATACCAGCGCTCGCAGCAATGGTCGTCATCATGGTTTTTACCATATAAGGCTCATGCCGAATACGGTTGAGAATATCACTACCCATCTCGACAGCTAATTTTAGCGGGGTATCTGGCATCACGATACTGAATTGGCCACCATTGCTACGCACAATGATATCGGTATCGCGAATGAGCCGGCGAATACGCGCAGCGGTTTCTTGCAGCACCCGATCACCAAACAGATAACCATATTTATCGTTGACCAGCCGAAAGCTATCTAAATCAAGCTGAATAATACTGAGTGGCCGATCAAGTTTCTCGGCTTTGCTGATCTGTTGTTTTACGATCTGTTCTAAATAATCACGATGGTAGCAACCGGTTAAGGTATCCGTTGCATTGGCTTGAATGAGATTACGCTGCATACCCGCCATCATCACTAAAAAAACCGTGCCAACACCAATAAGTACCAGCATAGAAACAGCGATTTGCCACGCATATTCGAAGGGTAAAAAACGGTACGTTACCGCCGCAAATACGGCATAAATAAGCATGATTACGAGCACAAAAATAGCCCGGTCAAACATGAAAAACACCATGGCAAGAATCGGGTACACCCAATACACCCCGGCTATCCCGCCCGATTTCATCGCTAAACTAGCCAACACACCGAGTGCCACGATACAGACAAAATTAATCCACTGCGGGGCCAACTGCTTCCTAAACACGACACCAACCAGCAAAAAACCGATCGCGACAGCAAACACTGACAAACTGTGGAGCCACTTTTGCTCAAAACCTTTCAGAATGGTAATCAACAACAACACCAAAGCCGCGCCGAAATAGATCATGCGCATAGCTAACAGGCGAAAATGCTGCCAAAGATTTATGTGGGTAGATAGCGGAGCTGTTCCGATCGAATCCATGGGTGCAATCCAACTAAACAATTACTCCACACTGTACTCTGAAACTTCGCGACTGACTAGTTGGAATTCTGTCTTTACCTGACGTGCTTGCTTGCGGCACACTGGGATGCACTAGGCCCGCAACTCGGAGCAACGCTGATGCTGGTAAAAGCCGAGCAAAGCATTTTTATTATCATCGACGTGCAAGGCAATCTTGCCCAGGTCATTGACCAGGGCAGTGAGGCCATCGTGCGGATCAAATGGTTGGCTGAAATTGCCGCCGAATTAGCCGTGCCACGGCTGATTACTGAGCAATACCCACGCGGGCTTGGCCATACCGTTGACGCTTTGCAGTCGATTGTTGCCAGCGCAACGGTGATCGAAAAGAGTCACTTTAGTGCGCTACAAGAACCGCACTTTGCCAGCACTTTAGCCAACTACCAGCGCCCTCAAGTAGTGATTTGTGGCATGGAAACCCATGTTTGTGTGTTGCAAACGGCTATCGAACTGCAACTCGCTGGCTATCAGGTATTTGTGGTTGAGGATGGCTGTGGTTCACGCCGCGCCAGTGACAAGCAAGCCGCACTATCCCGACTCAGTGCATTGGGCATGCAACGTGTTACCAGCGAGATGGTGGCGTTTGAATGGCTACATAATTCAGCGACTAAAACCTTTAAGCAAATCAGCAAAAAATGGCTTCGTGCACTGTAGTTGGTCGCTAACCCTGTGTCGTTGTTGATAAAAGTTTATTTGACAGGGTCTAGATTGAGCGTATACTGACCAGCGCTAGAAAAATTCGGCTGTCTGATTGTGGCCTGTTACGAAGTCTATTGCTGTACCTCGTTTTGTAAGTCCCAAGGAATACACGTATTTTTATTAGCAATACCCTGATTTTTTACATGCACTACGAGGATTTCAAGCATGGCAACTGTAACTGGTAAAGTAAAATTCTTTAACGAAGCCAAAGGCTTCGGTTTCATCGAGCAAGAGCAAGGCGCTGACGTATTCGTTCACTTCTCTGCTATCCAATCAGACGGTTTCAAAACCTTAGCTGAAGGCCAAAAAGTTCAGTTCACTATTGAACAAGGTCCAAAAGGCCCACAAGCTTCTAACGTAGTTCCTATGTAATTTAGGTTTGCGTTACAAAAAAGCCGCTCATTGAGCGGCTTTTTTTATGGTTACTTGCTTACTGGTGCTGGTTTCGCTCAGCTGCTGCCTGTCGCTCAGCACTAATAATATCTTCGTCTTCAATGTTCACTTGCGGAATTTCGTCACAAACATTACCCCCCAAATGATTGACCGCCTTGCACAAATCGGCAACTTTCTGATCGAGCACATGAACGTGGTCAAGCATACGACCAAGTGCGGTAGCGACTGGGTCTGGGTTATCCGCTGCAATCGCGTAGGCATCAAAACCATATTCTTTCGCCATTGCCGCTCGCCGGGCACTCACTTCGGCATCTTGCGGTGAACGGGCTACTCGAGCCGGAATACCGGTGACGGTAGTCGCCGCAGGCACTGATTTAATCACCACGGCGTTAGAACCAATGCGCGCATTATCGCCGATAGTAATTGGTCCGAGCACTTTCGCACCCGCTCCAATCACTACCCCATGACCAAGGGTGGGATGCCGTTTACCTTTAGCCCAACTGGTTCCACCCAAAGTAACGCCGTGATAAATCGTAACATCGTCGCCAATTTCAGCGGTTTCGCCAATCACCACGCCCATACCATGATCAATAAAAAAGCGCCGACCAATCTTAGCCCCAGGATGTATTTCAATACCGGTGAACCAGCGCGCTAGGGTTGAGATAAAGCGAGCTAACCACAACAACCGCCAGCGCCACAATTTATGACTCATACGGTGGCACCAAATAGCATGTAGGCCCGGATAGGTGGTCAACACCTCAAACCAATGACGGGCGGCTGGGTCGCGTGCATAAACACTGCGGATATCTTCGCGCATACGAGAAAACATGACACCTTCTTTGCTAGCTCACAATAATAGTAGACAGTATACCAAGAACCGCTGAGCTGCGTTAATTCAACCTGTTTCTGCGTTACGCGGTTATTTACCTTATTGATTTCAGTGTATTCGCAAGCGTATGGTAGAAGACACTTTTTCAAACCGAGGTT
>DIVC01000085.1:0-4577 GCA_002423905.1 Idiomarina sp. UBA6142 | reverse complement strand
GCTCCTGACATCACCCTCGATGCCGTGCACTATGCAGAAAAAACGCTTCTTGCTGGGTTTACTACGGTACGCGATCTAGGCGACTCATTTAATGCCAGCTTAGCGCTGCGCAATGCCATTAATGCCGGCAGAGTTCAGGGTCCGCGCATCTTCTCGGCTGGTAAGTCGATTGCCACCACCGGCGGCCATGCTGACCCGACCAATGGCGCTCGCGATGGTATTCATGATTCACCAACCCCTGCTGATGGTGTGGTCGACGGCCCCTACGAAGCGCGTAAGGCAGTGCGAGCCCGTTATCAAGACGGTGCCGACTTGATCAAGCTAACAGTAACAGGTGGTGTACTCAGTTTGGCTACCAGCGGCCAAAACCCGCAATTTATGGCCGATGAGCTTGAGGCAGTAGTTACTGCGGCAAAAGATTATGGCATGAAGGTAACTGTTCATGCGCATGGTAAAGAAGGCATGCTCCGCGCGATTGCGGCTGGCGTGGACTCGATTGAACACGGTACTTACATGGACGCAGAAGTCATGGCCGCGATGAAACAAGCAGGGGTCTACTACGTGCCCACCATTACTGCAGGTAAATCAGTGGCTGAGCGGGCTGAAATCCCGGGCTTTTTCCCAGAAGTGGTAAGGCCAAAAGCCGCCGCCATTGGTCCATTAATTCAAAACACTTTTGGCGCAGCCTATAAAGCTGGCGTAAAAATCGCCTTTGGTACCGACGCTGGGGTATTTGATCACGGCGAAAACTATCGTGAATTTATTTATATGGTCGAAGCCGGCATGCCAGCGCTCGAAGCGATTCGCTCGGCAACCTTTGAAGCCGCGACACTGCTCGGGACCATTGATGATTTTGGTACGTTAGAAGTGGGCAAACGCGCCGATGTGGTTGCCGTTACCGGCAACCCATTGGCAGACATCAACCGCCTAGCTGAAGTGAACTTAGTGATCAAAGACGGCGTTATTATCAAACAGTGATCAGCGTTTAACCGTTATAAACTGCGAAACACTTTCACAATAGCGCGGGCTTCAGCAACTAAAGCTTGCTCAAGCTCGCGCTCATACCCTTCACGCTCACGATCCATCGCCCGAATTTCCGCTTTTGAGCGCTGCTTGCGTGCCGAATGCGTCGGCATATGCTTGATACGTTCGTACATGTCGTGGATAGCTGGGAAACGCTCGACATAATTACCGCTGGCAGCGCTACTATGGTGATCGAGTAAGACTGCGATACGCAGCGCCCCCTCCGATAATTCACACTGCCCTTGCTCCATCGCCATGGCGATAGTCACCACACTTTCCACAACATGACTGTTACGCTTATCAATAAGTTGTTGCTGCGCTTGGCGCTGCTGCTTCAGTTGCGCCAATAAGCGCCCAGCAATAAACGCCAATACTGCGATAATGCTAGCCCCTAGCGCGAGCAATACCCATGCCCATAGTGGTAATTCAGTCATCGTCATCGTCATCCAGCTCTAGGCCTAATAATTCAGCCAGTTGCTCAAACCGTTCAGTACGTTTATCGACGTAACTTAGTTCAGCGGTGGTGAGTTTTTCGTCGTTTTCCAAACGCTCGAGTAGCGTCTGTAATTTGCTATCATTTTCCAGTTGTGCCAATTCTGCTTCGGCAGCAGCGCGCTGCTGCGCTTGCGTTGCAGGTACCAGAGGTTGCTTAGGGGTAATCAATGCAATTGGCTGTTTGCTGCCATGGCGAGGGTCTTTGCCGCTCGATGTGGCGCTCGTTGTCCCCTTGTTGGCTCCGCTTGTGACATTAAAACGGGTGCCTGGTTTGTGTCCTTTACCGGCATATACCCGATCTTCAGGGGTTACCCGCTCAACCAGTGCTTTTGGCTTTAATGATGGCGCCAGCGGGCCAGGTTTGCGGGATTTCTTTTGGCGAGTCATAGCCTATCCATAATGAGTGGGAGATAAGCTGTAGTTTACCTGAGGGCAAATAAAAAGGCGATGTTGCCATCGCCTGATTGAATTTCTCGTTAGCTCACACAGCGCACCTGCGATTACTTGAGAATGGTTGTCATTGCTTCCCTTTCCTAATTTTTACGTCCATGATTTTTGTTATTGTTATTATTATTTATTTAAGCGCATTGACCGGCATGTTGTCGTTTTTGTTGTAGCTCGGTTGCTTTTAATTTGTGGCCTCCTGGCCTTTTCATTATTCCCTGGATCAAATCACATCATATGTCGCAGCGCTTCTCAGCAGGTCTGTTGCGATTTATTTGTGACTCAGACTACTGATTCAGAAATATTTCGCAACAACTTTTATGTTCTAACAATAAACTTTTTTATAACTTTTAACAGTAACCGGCTAAATTTTTACACTTTCTAACAGCTTCATTATGGCTTAATAAAGCCCCTGCAAGTACTTCGCCAATACATCCATATCAGCGTCAGTCAATTTTTTCGCAACATCACGCATCATACCGTTCGGGTCATTGGCGCGTTGCCCTGAGCGGAACTGTTTCAACTGGTCAATGGTATAAGCTGCGTGTTGACCTGAAATATCAGGGAATTTAGCCAAACCCATACCGTCGCCACGTGGGCCGTGGCACGCTACGCAGGCAGCAATCTTACGCTCCGCATCACCGCCCATATACAGCTTCTCGGCTGCGGCGATAACATCTTCTGGCGCTTCACCACCTTCAGCACTCTGCGAGGCATAGTAGGCCGCCAAATCGGCGAGGTCCTGCTCATTGAGGAACATCACCTGTGCACTCATAATGGCGTTATTTCGACCTTCAGCACCACCGGTTTCAGAGGCGCGTTTGTAATCGAGCAGTTGCTTTAATAAATAAGATTCGTGTTGTCCGCCAATTTTGGGATACATATCTGATGGTGAGTTACCATTAGTACCGTGACAGGCTGCACAAACAGCAGCTTTTGCTTGGCCAGCTTCGGCGTTGCCAGTGGCTGCTTCTGCGCTACCAGTGAAGGCTAGGTTTAAAGCGAAATATAGCCCGACAACCAATGCTACTTTTTTCATGATCGAGGTCTCTGCTCTAGATTATGTGACAGACGCTATTTTACACAAAACTTCTGCGGATTAAATGCCTAATCATGATACTATCCCCTATCTATTACGGTTATGCGCATCTATGAACACCAGTTTAAACTTTCAGCCTACAAAATTTATCATCAGCGCCGCTGATATTCGCCAACTTCCAGCCGATGAAGGGGTGGAAATAGCTTTTGCTGGGCGTTCAAACGCTGGTAAATCGAGTGCGTTAAACACCATTACCCGGCAAAAAGCGTTGGCACGTACCAGTAAAACTCCGGGGCGCACGCAACTGATCAACGTGTTTGAAGTTGCACCAGGTATGCGCTTGATTGACTTACCCGGTTACGGCTATGCCAAAGTACCCATTGCGGTCAAAGAAAAATGGCAGCTCGCATTAAGCGATTACCTACAGCATCGCAAAGCACTCCGCGGTATCGTTATTATGATGGATATCCGCCATCCATTTCGTGATGTCGATCAGGACTTACTCGAATGGGCCACCAGCTCGGGAATCCGGGTATTGGTGCTGCTGACCAAAGCCGACAAACTGAAGCCAGGTCAGCGCAAATCCACACTATTACAAGCCCGTGAGGCGGTGTTAGTGTTTGGTGGTGATATTCAGGTAGAAGTTTTCTCGTCGTTAACCAAGCTGGGGTTGCCCAACGTAGAAGTGATCTTATCGGCCTGGCTGACCGAGCCAGTTGCCATTGCAGAACCAGGCAACGATGACGACTCCACTGGCTGATACGCCGCCGCTCAAGGCATGGCTGCTATTGCTGCTACTGGCATTAATTTGGGGTAGCTCCTTTTTGCTGATGAAAAAAGGCTTGCTGGTATTCAGCCCTGATCAGCTTGCCGCCCTGCGCATCGGCGTCGCTGGTTTAGTTTTGCTGCCCTGGCTTACTCAACGTATCAAGACCGTGCAGCGCCAGCACCTCATCAAACTATTTTCGGTGGGCCTGGTTGGCAGCTTTATTCCTGCTTTTTTATTTGCCTTCGGACAAACTCAATTAGCGAGTGGCGTCACCGGTGTGCTCAATACACTCACTCCACTCGCCACCTTGGTAATCAGTGTGATGTTATTCAAACAGCCGTCGCGACTGCAGCAATGGCTTGGTGTATTGATGGGGCTGTTCGGCGCGATACTGCTGGTAAGCGCCAACGGCAGCGGTGATATGCAAGTGAACAGCTACGCCCTGCTGATCGTCGCCGCAACCGTCTGCTACGGTATCAATTTAAATGTGATTAAACATAAAATCACTGATCTTAGTGCGCTAACCATCACCGGCGTAAGTCTATTTTTGATGGCTCCGGCCGCCTTTATCTATTTATTTGTATTCACCCCGTTTACACATCAGATAGATCAGCCACAGTTTTCCTCAGCGCTGACGGCCGTATTACTCCTTGCGATTGTCGGAACCGCAGCAGCACTAGTTATTTTTAATACCGTCGTCAAAATCACCGATACCACCTTTGCCAGCTCAGTCACCTACTTAATTCCCATTGTTGCGTTGATTTTAGGCGTACTTGATGGTGAACCTTTTTATATTGAACATGCCCT
>DIVC01000076.1:7345-13924 GCA_002423905.1 Idiomarina sp. UBA6142 | reverse complement strand
CACTAAAGTGAAGAAAAGTCTCGACAGTATGCACATTGAGCTGGTTCGTAATCCTGACATCTTAGCGACTGTTGCGGCGCGGCCACAGCCACCCTTCACTATCGGTTTTGCCGCGGAAACAAGCAACCTAGCCGAATACGCAAAAGACAAATTATCGCGCAAAAAACTAAACATGATTGCGGCTAATGACGTCAGTGACGCGCGCATTGGCTTCAACAGCGATAACAATGCGATGACCTTATTCTGGACTGATGCCAACGGTGCTGTTGCCCAGCACCATCTCACACTTGCCAGCAAAACCGACATTGCCCAAGCAATCTTGCTGCAGGCAGCATCTCTGGTGAAGCGAGACGACTTACCTAACACTGAACAACCATAAGAGGATCTCTGCGTGGTCGCCAAACAAAATCGAAAAGAAGACATTTTAGGTGCGTTAGCTGCAATGCTCGAAACCAGCCCTGGCCAGCGCATTACCACGGCTCGCTTAGCGGCAGAGCTCGGCGTCTCTGAAGCTGCTTTATATCGCCACTTTCCATCCAAAGCACGGATGTTTGAAGGCCTTATCGAGTTCACCGAGAATGCCTTGCTAGGCAATATTAATCAGATCCTTGAACGAGAGAAAGACGCCTTAGTGCGCTGTGAAAAAATCGTCAGCATGCTGTTACTGTTTATTGAACGCAATCCAGGTATCACCCGAGTCTTAACCGGTGATGCCCTGCTTGGTGAAAATGAACGCCTGCGTAGCCGCGTTGGTGGTTTATTTGACAAAATAGCAGCCAATTTGAAGCAGGCTCTGCGCGAGCGCCGCTTACGTGAAGCCTTGCAAACTCATGTTGATGAGAGCTTATTAGCTAATCTATTAATGGCTTATGCAGAAGGAAAAATCGCGCAATTTGTGCGCTCAGACTTTAAACAGTCGCCCACCAAAGACTTTGCCGAACAATGGTCGTTGATTGTGCGCCAGCTATTGGCCTGACGTAGCTGGCGTTGTTTCTGAGGTACGCGCCCGGCTAAGCAGATTAATGGCTGCTTGCCGCGGTGTGGTATCACCATAAAGCACATTGTACATCTGCTCACAAATTGGCATTTCAACACCGTGGCGCTTTGCTAGGGCAACCACTTCACGGGTATTACGATAGCCCTCAACGGCTTGCCCAATTTCTTGCATCGCTTCTTGTACGCTTTTGCCCTGCCCAAGTGCCAAGCCTAAACGCCGATTACGTGATTGATTATCGGTACAGGTTAAGATCAAATCACCCAAACCGGCCATGCCAGTAAAGGTTTCTGGCCGTGCGCCAAGCTTCAAACCCAGCCGTGTCATTTCTGCCAAGCCACGGGTAATCAGCGCTGTACGCGCATTCGCACCGAAGCCAATACCATCAGCCATACCAGCACCAATAGCGATGACATTCTTAATAGCGCCGCCCAATTGCACGCCAATAAAGTCGTCGTTGGTATACACCCGAAAGCTTTTATCACAGTGCAACAATTCAGACAGATCATCGACAAAGCGTGGGTCGGTTGATGACATCGAAATAGCAGTCGGCAGACCTTTGGCCATTTCCATCGCAAAGGTTGGTCCAGATAGCACCGCTAAAGCATGTTCGGTACCAAGAATCTCCTCGGCCACTTCAAATAACAAACGGCCAGTGTCTGGCTCAAGGCCTTTGGTCGCCCAAGCAATGCGTGCATCGCTGGCAAGGTGCGGTTTCATGTCAATGAGAAGCTGCTTAAAACCACCGCTCGGCACTACCACCACTATGTTGCGAGCGTCTGTTACGGCGTCTACGAGATCATCGGTGACCGTGAGGGCTTCAGGGAACACTATGCCGGGCAGATAACGAGCATTTTGACGATGCGCGGCCATCGCAGCAATTTGGTCACTGTCACGACCCCATAAACAGGTTGGCGTACCCCGCCGTGCAAAGCACAGTGCTAGGGCGGTTCCGTAGGAACCCGCACCAAGCACGGTTACTTTTGTCTCACGCATAAGGACTGAGATGATCTCGGTTACTTAGGCATCAAGCTTTTGTGTTTCAGCTTGCTGTTGCGCACGCTGTTGCATGTGTTGTGCGAAAACAGCATCAAAGTTCACCGGCGCTAAATTCAACTGCGGGAAGCTTGCACGGCTGACTAAGCTGGCTAAACACTCACGTGCATAGGGGAATAAGATGTTCGGGCAGAACGCGCCGAGCAACTGAGCAATTTGGCCGTCTTCAAGGGTGTCGGCAATGGTGAAAATACCGGCTTGATGAACTTCAGCTAAAAATGCAACATCGTCACCCAGTTTACTGGTTGCGGTTACCTTCAGTACCACCTCATACACACTGTCTTCGATCTTGGTGTTTTTGACATTCAGGTCGAGATTTAATTCTGGCTGCCATTCTTTCCGAAAGATCGCCGGCACATTAGGTGCTTCGAATGACACGTCTTTGGTGTACACGCGTTGAATTGCAAATGCTTGCTGTGGTTGCGCGTTTTCTTGTGCGGCGCCGTTTGCTTGCTGTTCGTCAGCCATAAGATTACTTCCTATCAATGAGAATGTGGGACTTATTTTTTAACCAGTGGAAAACTAGCACCTTGCCATGCGGCGATACCGCCTTGCAATACCGACACTTTTTCAAAACCAGCTTTGCTCAACGCAGTAGCCGACGCTTTGGCCGTCATTCCGGTTGCACATACCACCACAATGGGGGCTGATTTATACTTCTCAAGTGCATTGATGTCATTTTTCCGGATTCGTTCAGCGGTCACGTTCAGAGCTCCTGAAATGTGCCCCTTACGAAACTCATCGATTGAACGAATATCAACAAACACGCCGTTATTGCGATCTACCGCAAGCGTTGCCTGTTGTGGTTGCAATAATTGCACCGGCGATAAGGTAGCCTGAATAGTGGTGACAATAATCGCAAGCAATAACACCACCCATAAACTACTCATGAGATAGTGGTTGGCGGCGAAAGCAAGAATTTGCTCCATCGATGAATAACTCCAGCTGAAAAAATCACGCAGAAGAGTATACCTGCTGAAATTACCAATACCAGCAAAATTTGGCGGCATTTCGGTCCGACAACGGGTGCGTTAAAGGCGAAAATCACATAAAATAACTGCCTTAATTGATGCTTTGTTGAGCGCTGAGGATTACATGGCTAAATCTCACACCCCATTAGCACTACTAATTTTAGATGGCTGGGGCTATCGCGAAGAAACTGAAGACAACGCAATTGCTGCGGCTAATACGCCAAACATGGACGCTTTATGGGCGCGTTATCCAAGCACGTTAGTCGATGGGTCTGGCATGGCAGTGGGTTTACCCGATGGGCAAATGGGTAATTCAGAGGTGGGTCATGTTAATTTAGGCGCCGGCCGCATTGTCTATCAAGATTTTACCCGTATTAGCAAAGCCATTGCCGATGGTGAATTTTTTACCAACCCAGCCCTCACCAAAGCGGTGGATGACGCCATTTTAAATGCTGGTGCGGTGCATATTATGGGCTTGCTATCACCGGGTGGCGTGCATAGCCACGAAGAACACCTCATAGCCATGATCGAATTGGCCGCACAACGTGGCGCCAGCCAAATTTATCTGCACGCCTTCCTCGATGGTCGCGATACCCCACCCCGCTCCGCTCTCGCCTCTATTGAGCGCTGTGAAGCAACCTTTGCCCGGCTTGGCGTAGGTCGCTTTGCCTCGATTTGTGGCCGCTATTTTGCCATGGACCGTGACAAACGCTGGGACCGCGTTGAGCAAGCATGGCACCTGCTGGTTGATGCGCAGGCAGGGCAACAAGCGGACAGCGCCGCGGTGGCGCTGCAGCAAGCCTACCAACGCGATGAGAGCGACGAATTTGTGAAGCCCACTGTGATTGCCGGTGGCGCACCCATGGTCGACGGCGATAGTGTGGTGTTTATGAACTTTCGTGCCGACCGCGCCCGGGAACTGAGTCAAGCTTTCTTACACCGCGACTTTAGTGGTTTTAGCCGACAACGTCTGCCAGCCCTCGGGCATTACGTGATGCTCACTGAGTATGCAGCGGATCTGGTCGGTGCCATTGCCTACCCCACGGAAAATCTGGATAACGTGCTCGGTGACTGGTTAGCGCAACACCATTACAGCCAACTGCGTATTGCCGAAACCGAGAAATATGCCCACGTTACATTTTTCTTTAGTGGTGGCCGCGAGCAGTTGTTCGACGGAGAGGAGCGTATTTTAGTACCGTCGCCGAATGTTGCTACCTACGACTTGCAACCCGAGATGAGTGCTGAACAAGTCACCGATGCGCTGGTAGAATCGATCCTAGCACGTCGTCATGATGTCATTATTTGTAACTATGCCAACGGTGATATGGTCGGTCATACCGGTAATTTTGCCGCTGCGGTGCGAGCTATTGAAGCGGTTGATCATTGCGTTGGCCGTGTGGTTGCGGCGCTACAGCAAGTGGGCGGCGAATGTCTCATTACTGCCGACCATGGTAATGCCGAGCAAATGCATGACCATAGCACTGGCCAATCCCATACTGCCCATACCTGTGAGTTAGTGCCATTTATTTATGTCGGTCGCCACGCGCAAGTTCGCGATGGCGCGCGGCTGTCCGATGTAGCCCCTACTATGCTGCATTTGTTGGGACTCGCACAGCCGCCAGAAATGACCGGCACGCCTATCATGGTTGTTGAATAAGCCATGCGTAATTTGGCGCTGATAGTGTTTGCGCTGTCGATGTTGGTGCTATGGCTGCTGCCCACTAGCGCGATGGCACAAGCAAACTCAGCTGCCGAGCAAGCTGCTACTGAAGCGCAGCTTAAAGCCATTGCTGAGGCCTTGAAGCAACGCGAGGCGGCGATTGGCAAGCGTAATCGCCAACTATCGCTCACTGAACAAGAACTGCAACAACTGGAACGGCAAATTAGTACCGTAGCCGCAGAGTTAAATGCCACCGAACGGCTTATGGCGGCAAGCCGAACCAAGCTTGCTGAACTCTCACAACAACAGCTATTGCTCGAACAACAACAGCAGCATCAGGTTGCATTATTGGCGCAGCAACTGGATCGTGCCTATCGTATTGGTCAGCACGACTTCCTCAAACTCATTTTAAATCAAGAAGAGCCAACCAAGCTTGAGCGTATGCTCGGCTATTATGGCTATTTTAATCGCGCCCGCATGGCCGAATTACAGGCATTACAGCAGATCGAAAGAGAGCTCGCCGCAGTGCTGACGCAAACGGCCCAACAGCAGCAGCAGTTGCAGCAACAATTGGCGACTCAACGGCGTCAACAAGGTGTGCTACAAGAACAGCAACGTGAGCAAAAAACGCTGATTACACGGCTACAGCGTGAACAATCGGCTGACCAGCAGCAACTCGAAAAATTACGCCGCGATCACGAAGAGCTCGAACAAGTTTTGGCGGCTATCATAGCCGCCTTGCGCGCTGAGCCCCGATTGGTCGGCTTAAGCCAGCAAAAAGGGCGACTCAACTGGCCGGCACAGGGCCGCGTGCAGCGCTTATTCGGCACCCAGCGCAGTAGTGGCGTCACCTGGAAAGGGGTCATGATTGATGCAGCGGCTGGCACGCCAATTACTGCAATTGCCGATGGTCGTGTGCTATTTGCTAACTGGATGCGTGGCTTTGGCTTACTCCTCGTAGTCGACCATGGCGATGGTTACTTAACCCTATACGGCCATACCCAAACCGTGATTCCGGCGGTGGGCGCCACAGTACGAAAAGGTGAAACCATTGCCTTAGTTGGCCAAAGCGGGGGCCAAACTGCGCCGGGGTTGTACTTTGAAATGCGCGTGAATGGTAACGCGGTAAATCCAACCCAATGGATACGCTAATGCGCCTGTTAGTTAGTCTTGCTGGGCTCCTGGTAACGCTATTCACGCTGCCTGCAGGCGCCGATACTGTGCGTATTGCGGTCGTCATAGACGATTTGGGTAATGCCAGTCAGCATCAGCGTTTTGCTAACTTACCAGGCCCACTCACGCTCGCATTACTCCCACATACACCTTATGCGGCTACGATCGCTGCTGCGGCACAGCCGCGCCATGAGATCATCGTGCACATGCCGATGCAGCCACTGGGCAGTGCTGATGCCGGCTTGGGTATGCTTTCCAGCGACCATAATCAACCAGAACTATTAGCAACCTTGGATGCAGCGCTCGCTACCGTGCCGTTTGCCCGTGGTATCAATAATCACATGGGGAGTGCACTTACCGCCGATAGCACAGCAATGTACTGGTTAATGGCCGGACTCGCTGAGCGTGGCTTGTATTTTTTAGATAGCCGTACCCATGCCGATACCGTCGCTGAAGCTGCCGCTGATCAGCTGGGCTTACCGGTCGCTAGGCGCCATGTGTTCTTAGATAATGAGGCAACTGCAGAGGGGTTGGCACTGGCTTGGGCAGCCGTTGTCAAACAAGCCCAACAACAGGGTTATGCGATTGCGATTGGGCATCCACACGATGCCACGTACGAGCTCCTTAAGCGCGAATTACCGCGCTTAAGTGAGCAACAGATTGAATTGGTGAAGGTATCAGCGTTAATACGCTGATTAAGCCATGGCGTTGCGCAGCTTTTTCAT
>DIVC01000076.1:0-7301 GCA_002423905.1 Idiomarina sp. UBA6142 | reverse complement strand
GTTGGGTTTGAGCTTCCCACTGTTCATTTTCAATTTCTTCGGCTAAATCAGAACGCTTATCTTCAAGGTACTGTGCCGGTGAATAGCTGCTGGTATCGCGGCTATCGTCATCGTCTGAACTGAGCTCAAAGGCTTGATCATACGAGCTCATGCGTGCTTCCATTTCCAGCACATCAGCGGTGCTGACACCTAGAGTTTCAGCCACAGTATTGACTTCTTCTGGGGTGAACCAGCCTAAGCGTGACTTCATTTTACGTAAGTTGAAGAATAACTTGCGCTGTGCCTTCGTAGTGGCAATTTTAACCATGCGCCAATTTTTCAGCACATACTCATGAATTTCCGCTTTGATCCAATGCACCGCAAAGGACACCAGCCGCACACCCATGGTTGGGTCGAAGCGGCGTACCGCTTTCATCAAACCGATATTACCTTCTTGAATAAGGTCAGCCTGCGGTAAACCATAGCCAGAATAGCTGCGGGCAACGTGCACCACAAAGCGCAGGTGTGACATGATTAACTGACGGGCAGCCTCTAAGTCATCCTGTTCCACTAAACGTTCGGCGAGCTCACGCTCTTGTTCGGCAGTCAACATTGGAATGCGATTGACTGACTGTACATAAGCCTCAATGCTCCCACTGCTTTGCGGGAGTGCTAACGCCATACTGGTCATTTCAGTGCTCATTCAACAACATCCTCTTTCACTGTGGTGCTGAGTTTCAGCATCACACATCAGACCAGTTATAGTCTGAAAAGTTCCCTTATTCTAGCAAAACTGACGCTGCTGACAACGTTTGATCATGCTGATCGCTTTCGATCATATGGGGACAAATTATTGCGGTTCAATAGCCGCAACATGTTTTCTTACCGCCACATATGAACCCAGTAAACCAAGCCCAATAGCCAGCAACCACAATACCATCATTTCATTGAAAGTCAGCCCTTGCAGGCTAAATTGGCTTTCATAGAGTTGGCTGACCGCACGCACCGCGCCATCAAGCCACCAAATTAGTACGGCAGTAGCTAACCAAGCGATCAGACCACCGACAATACCGTACCAGACGCCGGTATACATAAATGGTCGCTGAATATAGCTATCGGTGGCACCAACCAGCTTCATCACCATAATTTCGTCACGCTTACTACTGATATTCAGGCGAATGGTGTTGCCAACAATTAACACCACCGATAGGCACAACAACAACGCCAACGCTAAAAAGCCATCACGCACTAATTGTATCAGTGCCTCAAATTTTTCCAGCCACGCAATATCAAGTCGGGCTTCTTCGACTTCGCGTTCTTGCCGTAAACTTACCAACAACTGCTGTGCTGCGTTCGGTGCCCGCTGGTCAGCTGCCGGCGTGACCAATAACACATCTGGGAGTGGGTTTTCGGTCAACGAATTTAACGCATCGCCAAACCCTGAAGCCTCGCGAAACTCGGCTAACCCGGTGTCGCGATCGATCCAAGTGACCTGTTCAATAGCCGCCGATAGGCTCAAGCGTTTAGTAAACGTAGCTACTTCTTGGGCCGATAAATCTTTGCGCAAAAACAACGTGATTTCAGATGCCTGCTGCCAATTGGCACCCACATTGTCGGTGTTTTTCACCACCACATAAAGCGTTGCCGGCAAGGTTAAGCTGAGCCCCAACACTGCCATGGTCATCATACTGGCAAACGGATAACGCACTAATTCACCTAAGCTTGCCACTGCTTGTTGCGCATTATGCACCCAGAACATGACAAAACGACGAAACCCGGAAATTTTTACCTGCTGCGCGCCTTGGTTGCGAGAACGGAACAATAAACTCATGCTTAATTCTCCGCCAAACCATCGTTGATCATACGGCCATCCTTGAGGCTCAGGGTGCGATAGCGCAAGCGCGAAATCAGCCCAAGATCATGGGTGGCAATCAATACTGAGGTACCTAGCCGATTGAAATCTTCAAATAAGCGAATAATTTCTAACGACAATTTCGGGTCGAGGTTACCGGTTGGCTCATCAGCCAATAACAGCGGTGGTTTATTGACGATGGCTCGGGCGATACCAACGCGTTGCTGTTCGCCGCCCGATAACATCATTGGATAATGCCGCAGCTTGTCGCCCAAGCCAACTTTCTCTAATGCTGCGGACACCCGTTTACGAGCTTCCTGCATGCTGTAACCTTCAATCAATAACGGTAGCGCCACGTTATCGAGAATAGTTTTATCCAGCAGCAACCGATGATCTTGAAAAATCATGCCGATGTCGCGGCGGGCATAGGGAATTTCGCGGCGACCAATTTTGCGTAAATCATGACCGTTAATCATTACCCGACCGGCGGTGGGCATTTCCATCATACTGATGAGCTTGAGCAAGGTACTCTTACCGGCACCCGAATGGCCGGTCAAAAACACCATTTCGCCCGGCTCCACGTGAAAGCTAACCTGATTTAAGGCTTGAAATCCGCCCGGGTAGGTTTTACTGACCTGCTCAAATTTAATCATGGCTCAGCCTATTCCTCAGTCTCGCTGTTGCGCTGAAATAACGCATCGACGAAGTTTTGTGCCACAAACGGGCGCAAATCATCAATGCCTTCACCAACACCAATATAGCGGATCGGAATGGCAAATTGATCGGCTATTGCAAAAATTACCCCACCCTTCGCGGTACCATCGAGTTTAGTTAAGGTAATACCGCTCACACCAACGGCTTCGGTAAATAATTTGGCTTGGCTAATGGCGTTTTGGCCAGTCCCTGCATCAAGGGTGAGCATCACCTCATGCGGCGCCTGTGGGTCAAGTTTCTGCAACACCCGCACCACTTTTTTCAATTCATCCATTAAATGGGCTTTGTTCTGTAAACGCCCAGCGGTATCGGCAATCAACACCTCGATGCCTCGCGCTTTAGCCGCTTCAAGGGCATCATAAATAACCGACGCACTATCGGCACCGGTATGCTGCGCCACCACCGGAATGTTGTTACGCTCACCCCATACCTGTAACTGCTCAACGGCGGCGGCACGGAAGGTGTCCCCAGCCGCTAACATCACCGATTTGCCTTGCTGGCGAAATTGCTGAGCCAGCTTGCCAATGGTGGTGGTTTTACCCACGCCATTGACGCCGACCATCAAGATCACAAAGGGGCTGGCCGGCTTGTTGGGCAGAGTCAGAGGTTTCGCCACTGGGGTTAAAATGTCGATCAATTGCTGTTGTAACAGTTGATAGAGCGTTTCGGCGTCTTGCAACTGCCGACGATCAGCTTGCTCCGTTAAACGCTGCACTATGCGGGTGGTGGTCGGCACCCCCAAATCGGCCATAAGTAGTTGCGTTTCCAGCTCTTCGAACAGCTCATCATCTATTTTTTTACCGTTGAAAATACCCCACAGCCCGTCGCCAATAGCGTTGGAGGTATTCTTTAAGCTCTCACGCAGACGTTTCCATAGGCTGGGTTTTTGCTGGTACGTGCCTGCTCGTTTGGCCCGTGATTCGGCGGTTACTTGGGCGCAAATTTCAGCGGCATCGGGTGCCACCACTTCCGCCACCGAGGGTTGTTCTGGGGCCTCTTGCTGCTGTGCCGCTGGCTGGTTTTTACGGAACAACGAAAACAATCCTTTAGCCATGCCGGTTTTACCTTTGAAGTTCACTACACCTAGGGTTTACACTATGCGCAGAGTTTACCATGAGATCACCCAAAAGGCGTACTGTAGCATGCCGCGAAGTGCACACAAACAAAACCGCAGCCAACTGCCAGCCAGTGGTGAATTACGCATTATTGGCGGCCAATTACGCGGGCGTAAACTCAGCGTGGCCGATGTTCCAGGGCTGCGCCCAACCACCGATCGGGTGCGCGAAACGCTGTTTAATTGGCTGCAATTTGAACTCGCTGGGCAACGCTGTTTAGACTTATTTGCCGGTAGCGGCGCCTTGGGTTTCGAGGCCCTATCACGCGGGGCCGATCTGGTACTAATGCTTGAAAAAGATAGTAAAGCCGCACGGCTATTGAGCCAACATGCGCACACCCTCAATGCTGCCAGCCACGGCAGTGCGCTTGTACAACAAGGCGATGCCTTACAGTTTTTGCGCCAACAACCAGCCAGCCCCTTTGATATTGTGTTTATTGACCCACCATTTCGGATGGCTCTTGCGGAGCATTGTTGTCAACTGCTCGAGCGCTACCAATGGCTGCACCCAGGCAGCTGGGTCTATCTAGAAACCGAACTCGGATGGCAAGGTCAACTGCCGCCGCATTGGCGCTTGCACCGGGATAAAACCGCAGGGCAAGTGAGTTATCAACTTTATCAGGTCGAGGAATCAGCATGAGTGCAGCCATTTGGCTTGGGCGGGCGTTATTTGCGTTAGTGTGGGGTGCCATGCTGGCTAATCTGGTGTGGCCATTTCCTGGCAAAGGCTATGCATTGTTTTTAATTCTATTGCTGATTTTAGTGGCGGTGCATCTATTGCAATTGCTGATGTTTCGTACGGTGTATGCAACACAACTGCAATGGCGCCGAGGCGATTCATGGCACATTATTATTTTTGGTATCGTTGGCTGGATGACCATTTTGCATGCCCAACCACAGCGGCAACCGCAGGTGCCGCGCAGCTAGTCGGCTAAGCTCACACCAATATTGGAACAACCCTCTTCGGCGACCATGGCGCGCATCTGTTGCACCATGGTTTGGCTGGGTTGCACGGCGGTTGGCGCCACCGTTTCGAGATAACTCACCAACGCTTGTTGCACATCAATTTCGTACTGCGTCAGTTCGTGATCACGGAGTAATTGCTGCCGTGCTGCGGCAGTTAAGTCGGCACCCTCAGTCAATTCCAAAAACTTCGCCACTCCGGCTTGTGATACTTTGGCAACATCCACCAAATAACTCCCTTCTTTATCTAGCAACCCCTGCAACAAGGTACTGAGCGCAGTACAGGCATCCATAGCTGGGTAAACGCCTAACAAGTCATGGCCATGCTCACTGGGTGTGACCTCATCAACTTTTTCTTGCCAGCGCGCTAGATTCACTTTGACTTTGCTCGGTTGCCAGGACCAATCCCACAATGCATTCAGCGCCCCACGCAACGGCGCCGGGTCACCAAATCCAGTGACTTGATGAAACAGCTCGTAATTGGGCAGCATACGTTCGCACAAATACAAACCTAACAGGGTTTGATAGGCAAACGGTAAGGCACGAATGCGTTCAAAAGTATTCAATACCGCCATGGAATTCCTTGCGACCGGGAGTCTTGCTATGATGAGCCTAATTTAGGCCTGCTGCTAAGGTGAATAAGTATACATGGAAATATCGGTGGATCAGTACTTTTCCGAGCTACAAGCGGCGGCGCAGCGAATTCAAACGATGTGTGTGAATACGCCAGTGTTACACAGCGAAGCCCTGAACCAACAGCTCGGTTGTCAACTGTGGTTGAAAGCAGAGCACCAACAGCACACCGGTGCCTTCAAGTATCGTGGTGCCTGTAACGCGCTGCTACAACTCAGTTCTGAGCAATGTGAAGCGGGCGTATTCACGGTATCGTCGGGTAATCATGGTGCGGCCTTGGCAGCGGCAGGTCAGCAGTTAGGTATTGCCGTACGAGTTGGCGTAGCCAACAATGCATCGGCGGTGAAGCGCGCCAATATGGCGCGCTATGCTGCTGAACTCATGACCATTGAGCCAGGCATGGCCGCACGTGAGCTGTTTGCGGCTGAGCAGCAACAAAGCGGCCGGGTCTTTATTCCGCCCTACAATCACCCGCACATTATTGCTGGGCAAGGCACTGCCGCCTTGGAGCTTATGCAATCGGTAGCGTCATTGGATATTTTGTTAGCGCCACTCGGTGGCGGCGGTCTGTTATCAGGCAGCGCCATCGCAGCACGGGCGTTGGGGGTAGCATGTGTTATTGGGGTGGAGCCGGAGCTCGCTGCTGATGGTTTGGCATCGTTGCAACAGGGTAGTATTCAACCCGCTATGCCGCCGCTAAGTATTTGTGATGGCTTGTTAACCAGTTTGGGAACGCAGACGTTTCCACTCCTGCAACAGTTCGTCGATCGGGTGTTGTTGGTCAGCGACGACGAAGCCTTAGCGGCTCAGCAGCTGTGTTATCAGACTCTGGGGGAATGGATAGAACCGTCATCGGCGACCGTGATTGCCGCTATCGGGCGTTATCCGGAGCACTTTAACGGCTTACGCGTTGGCGCCATTATTAGCGGCGGCAACGTAGCACCGCCGCGCTAAATCATTTGGCAAATAACTGGCTGATATCTTCGAAGGCTTTGAACTCGAGGGCATTGCCACTGAGGTCATAGAAAAACATCGTGGCTTGCTCGCCCACTTGCCCTTTAAAGCGTATGTGCGGCTCAATCACGAAAGCTTGGCCTTTTGCTTGCAGACGCTCCGACAATTGATACCAATCGGGCATACTGAGTACCACGCCAAAATGTGGTACTGGCACGTCATGACCATCGACGGGATTGTGATGAGCAGGGGCAATGCGTTCAGGGGCTACATGGGTGACTAACTGATGACCAAAGAAGTTCCAGTCGATCCAGTGGTCGGCGCTACGGCCTTCTTCGCAACCAAGGAGGTCACCATAGAAGGCGCGAGCTTTACTCAAATCATCAACAGGAATAGCAAGGTGAAACGGCTGTAATGCAAAGCCCATAAATGACCAAACGCCTCTTAATATTGATTTTTCATCGCCACCAGTGGTGCTGATTTACGCCATAACCGCGCGCCAACAGCAACCAATAGAATGACCCAATTGACCGGTGGTATGGCACCACAGGCTAACACGGCAAGCATATTCCACAGCGGCTGGTGATGATGACGCGCCACCAGCACATAAAATAACAACGCCGCCACCAACCCTTGCAAAATAAACAAGTTGAGAGGCATAACGGTATTCCCTTGTTGATAGTTATTGTTCTGGGAATAAGCCTACCTGAACTTCATAGAATTGTAAAAGAGTGTAAATACTGCTGTCACAACGTCATGAATGTTAAGCGTTTAAAGCCTTATCAAGTGCCGCAATTAGGTCGTTTACGTCTTCAATACCGACTGAAATACGAACGAAATTATCTAAAATACCGAGCTTTTCACGGTTTTCTTTCGGGATCGACGCATGGGTCATAATCGCCGGATGTTCAATCAGGCTTTCCACCCCACCTAGGCTTTCCGCTAAGGCAAAAATTTCAATATTCTCCAAGAATCGGCGCGCCTTGGCTAAATCGCCTTTGAGCAAAATTGAAATCATGCCGCCAAAGCCACTCATTTGTTGCTTGGCTAACTGATGTTGCGGATGGCTCGGCAAACCAGGGAAAATAACCT
>DIVC01000008.1:1855-8991 GCA_002423905.1 Idiomarina sp. UBA6142 | reverse complement strand
ATCCAGCGCCTATCGATGCGGTCTGATAAATAGCCAATCGGTGCTTGGGCGAGCAAACCGCCGAGAATAAATGCCGCCATAAATAGCGATACTTGCTCAACGGTTAAGCCGATATACAGCGCATACATGGGGCCAATACCGTAAAACATGGCAAAACATGCCTGCATAATGAAGGCGTTGACCAGCCCCAGCGGTACTATTTTAAACAGTTGGCCTAGTGGCACGGCGCGCGGTTCATGGCCGGTCGGTTCAACGGTAACGCTGATTAAGATCGGAATAATTGACAGGTTCATCAGCAGTGCCACCAGCGCGAAGGCGACAAAGCCGCTGGGGTCAGCAATGCCGAGCAGTAACTGACCAATGACCAAACCGCCGTAAATCAGTACCAAGTAAACCGATAACACCGTGCCACGATTACGGTTATCGGCCATGGTGTTAAGCCAGCTTTCAACAATGACAAAAATTGCTGACATGGCGAAGCCGGTCAGAAAGCGCATGACAAACCAGACCAGCGGGTCAATCCACACCGCTTGAATCAATACCGATGCTGCGCCCAGTGCGGCTAAGCCGCCAAAGGCGCGAATATAGCCGACTCGACGGATATCTTTGGGAGCTCGCGTGGTACCAAATAAAAAGCCGATAAAGTAAGCCGACATGATCATGCCGGTGGTGAGGGTGCCAAAGTCTTCCATGGTGGCACGTAATGATAACAAGGTGCTGGTCATGCCCACGCAAATACCAATAAAGGTCACACTGGTAAGCAGTGAACTGATGGCTCGCAATTGTTGCTTCAACATGCGTGGTTGATCCTGGTTACCGCGCGCGACTGTGGGGCACGGAGAGCTGCTAAGAATGGGTAAAAGTGTAGCACAGCAAACGCAAAGGGTGTATGAACAATGAGTTATCCACAGCTTGTTACTTGCTCGACAGGCGTTGGCTGATTATTATGGGAGCATATCCGATTTTTTGGGGCAATTATGCAGTATCTGCAGTCTAGTGTGATGCGCTTAATGAGTGTGGTGATGCTGCTGAGTGTATTCACCGTGCCGGCTTGGGCGGCGGTCGAAATTAAACAGTTGTATCAAGTTAGCGTGGCGGTTGAGTCACAAGCCAATGCCGAGCGCACACGGGCGTTGCGCCAAGGCTTGGCTGATGCGTTGTTGCGCATTTCTGGTGATGACCAGTTGTTGCAACATGGTGAAGTGCAGCGGGCGCTGCGTAATGTCGCTGATTTTGTCACCCAATATGGGTATCAACAGCAACCAGACCAGTTGCAACTCTGGATCCAGTTTGATCAAGAAAAGGTCAATCAACTGATTCAACGCGCGGAATCTGGTATTTGGAGTAATTTGCGGCCGGAACTGTTGTTGTGGATGGTACGCGAAGACGAAAATCTCCAACGTCGCTTAGTTGGTTTTGATGAAGCCTCAGAATTAGTGCTGCAGTTACGGGCAACCGCGCAAAAACGCGGGCTGCCGGTTAAGTTACCATTATTAGATCTCAACGATAGCATGGCGATTAGTGCGCTCGATGTGTGGGGCCGCTTTGAAGATGCGCTGGATTTTGCCTCGGCGCGCTATCCCCATGATGGGGTGGTGGTGAGCCGTATATACCAAGCTGACCCAACCCTGACCCCAGGCAGTTGGGTGGCTGATTGGACCTTACATTTGGGTGATATTCGCTGGCGCGGCGAGGTTGCGAGTAGCGATCAGGATGAATTAGGGGCATTAGTTATGGCCCAGGTGAGCCGCGAACTGGCGCAACGTTACCGCATCAGTGGCACCCTAGAACAAACCAACGAATGGCAAATGACAGTGCATGATCTGGCTGATCTCACCCAAGTTATTGGCGCTGAATTATTACTCGCCAGCTTGCCGTCGGTGTCGCAGGTGCAATTGGTGGGCTTCGGCAATGCCACCGCAGTATTTCAGTTGAGGCTGCAAGTTGATCCCAATAGTATCGTCCAAGCGCTCGATTTGAGCAGGCAGTTACGGCCTTTGCCAGAACCAGGGCATTATCGTTGGGTGAGCAATTGATGAGCGCACAGCAGTTACCGCTGGCTATTTCGTTGCCGGTGACCGAGACGTTTGACACCTGGGTGAGTGGTGATAATGCCAACGCAGTGGAGATGCTGCAACACAGTGCGCAACCGCTGGTTTACCTGTGGGGTGCGAGCGGGGTCGGTAAAAGTCATTTGCTGCATGCCTTATGTGCGCATTATCCGCAGCTGGTGTACTTACCGTTAGCCGAACTGGTGGGGCAGGTCGATGCGCAATGTTTGCGTGGGCTCGAACACTATCAGTGGATTTGCTTGGATGACCTAGATGCGGTGGTGCAGGATCCGCTTTGGTGTGAAGAGCTGTTTGCTCTGTTTAACCGGGTGCATGACTTGGCGCAGGGTAAATTAGTCGTTACTGCGCACCAATCACCCAGCCAATTATCGGTGCAACTGGCCGATTTACGCTCTCGGCTGCAGTGGGGGTTAGCGTTACAGCTACAGCCACTGAATGATGAGCAAAAAATTCAGGCGATACAGCTGCGCGCTAACGCGTTAGGCTTAAGCTTAAGTTATGACACTGCGCAATTTATGGTGCAGCGCTTGCAGCGCGACTTGCCGAATTTAATTGCCGCGCTTGAGCGCCTCGATAAGGCATCTATTGCTGCCAAGCGGCGCTTAACCACACCCTTTGTTAAAGCTATTCTCGCGCTTTAATCCTGCTGTTTCAGTGGTTTTAAACCCAACCCAAGCGCACGCCCTTGGCTGCGTGCGTAGCCCGTACAGCCAACAAAGGCCATGCTGGTTAGAATCAACTCAGCGATAGCCCAGTCACGTTGCAGTGGGTCCACATATAGCATGGTCAGGCTGTGTAAGAAGTACCACATCAGCACAAAGTTGGCCCAAGCATGGGTATAGGCATGGCCACGGATAATGCCGTACAGCGGAAACAGCAGCGGCACCACCCAAAAGCTCAGGCGAAAACTAAGGCTTAAGCTACTGGCGCAGTTGCAGGTGAGCTGCCAAATAAGCATCAGGGCTAACAGGCCGAGGTAACTGGCGAGTGCTAGTACGCGAAACTGACGGATGGTTTGCGCCGACGACATGAATTTAACTCCTTGATTGTAAGCTAAGTGCTAATTGGCCAACCCGCGCACCAAGTGCTTTGGCGGCGCTGCGTTCATCCTGGCTTAGCTGTTTGCCTGCGGCATGCTCAACATGGCTGGCACCGTAAGGGGTTCCGCCGGCGGCTGTAGTTTGAATAGCGGGCACGGTGTAAGGAATACCCAGCACTAACATGCCGTGATGCAGCAGCGGCACCATCATCGATAGCAAGGTACTTTCTTGGCCGCCGTGCATGGAACTTGATGAGGTAAATACTGCTGCTGGTTTATCCACCAACACGCCGCGGAGCCAGCTACTCGAGGAGGTTTCCCAAAATTGTTGCAAGGCACTGGCCATGTGGCCAAAGCGAGTTGGGCTACCCATAATTAAGCCATCACATTGTTCTAAATCCTGCAGTGATATGGTCATATCACGCTGGCTGGCCGGCTCACCAGCACTCGCAACCGTCCGCATAACCGCTTCAGCGCCAACACTGGCAAGCCCTTCGGCAATGGCATCAGCGAGCTGTAAGGTTGCGCCGTTACGGCTGTAGTAAAGCACCACCACGCGCGCAGTCATGACAATAACTCCAGCACGGCTTCGGGCGGGCGCCCGAGTTTCGCGCGTTGCCCGACCACCACAATCGGGCGTTCAATCAATTGTGGATGGGCGACCATAGCCGCAATAAGCTGCTGTTCACTACTATCGGCACCAAGCCCCAGCTCACTAAATAATGCTTCTTTGGAGCGCACTAATTCGCGCGCCGAGGCAAACCCAAGTTGTCGTAACAATTGCTTAATGGTTGCTGCTGACAGCGCATCACGCAGATAAAGGTGCACCTGTGGCTGTATTCCCTGTTGTTCGAGTAAATAAAGGGTTTGCCGACTTTTAGAACAACGGGGGTTGTGATAAATGGTGACTTCAGACATGCTAGAACCTCTTGATTTTCTGTTTGATAGCTTAAGGTATAGCGCATGCAATGTCGATTTTTAACCGCTCGTACGCTGTTGGCAGTGGTAACTGCCGGATTGCTGGCTGCATGCACGCCGGCGGCAGATTTTCATACCGACAGTAGCGGTAGTATGCGCTGGGATGATCTGCACGGGCGTTACGTGGTGGTCAACTATTTTGCTGAATGGTGTGCCCCGTGCTTGAAAGAGCTGCCTGAACTCAATGCTTTTCATCAGCAACATGCTGATCAAGTGACCCTGCTTGGGGTTAGCTTTGACTTGCTTGATAACCAGCAATTACAGCAGTTGCGCGAGCGTTATCAGATTGAGTTCCCGCTGATTCAATGGCAACCAGCGCCGCAATTACCCTTTGCCATGCCGAAAATGTTGCCGGCAACCTATATTATTGATCCGCAGGGCAACGTCAGTGGGCCGTTACTGGGCGAGCAAAACCTGCACAGTCTGCGCAAAGCCAGTGGCTTAGCCGAATAAATCTTGCAGCTGCCGTTTTTGTGCCATCAGTTGTTCGATACGGGCCTGTAAACGGCGCCGCTCCAATTCACTTTGGTTGCCTTTGTGGGCTAAATGCAAATTGTTGATGGCTTGGTCAAAGGCACCATGCAAGGCAAATAACTCCGCCCGTGTTTCATGCATAGCAGGGCTATTGCCTTGCTGCTGATAGGCTTGCACGAGCAGATCAAGTGCCAATACGTTACTTTCATCACGCAATAGATAATCACGCAATAAGGCGACTGCCAAATCGGCTTGTTTTGCTGCTAGGGCGGCGTTGGCGAAGTTGAGTGTAATGACTTGTTCACGCGGCTCCCGTTGATAGGCCCGCTCAAGCATCTGCAAGGCCTCTTGCTGGCGGCCAAGGGCCAATAAAATATCGGTTTGCACGTCAATATAGAAGCCGTTCATGGGGTCACTGGCGAGCAGCGGGGCTAAAACTTGCTCCGCCTCAGCGGCGCGTCGTTGGTCCAGCAAAAGGATCGCCAGCGCGTAGCGGTTGGCATTGTCCACCGGGCTGAGGCGTTCGCTTAGCAGCGGCCGCAAGCTTTGCTCATTAGCGGTTTTAACATGGCGCGCCTGGACCCGTGCTTTAGCCAGAAGATAGCGCGACTCGTCGCGATTTGCTGGTCGTGGCAGCGCTTCTGCGCGCAGCCGGGTGTCGGTTATACGCGCCTCAGAGACGGGGTGAGTGAGTAATATTTGCGGTACTTTGGCGGCGTAACGGTGTTTTTCTGCGAGCCGACCGAAAAAGGCTGGGGCGCCCATTGGGTCGTAGCCGGCTCGTACCAGCATGCCAAGGCCAATGCGGTCAGCTTCTTGTTCAAATTGGCGGGTATAGTTTATTTGCATTTGTTGCGCACCGGCTAAGGTAGTACTCAGCGCTGCCATGCCTAAGTCTGGGCTCACCATGCCTAATAAAACCGCGCCAATCATCGCCACTAGGGTGCTTGGCGTGGCGTTTTGCATGCGTTCCATATTGCGCACAATATGACGTTGCGATACGTGCGCCACTTCGTGCGCCATTACCGACGCCAGCTCTGATTCACTCTGAGTTTCGGCAATTAAGCCGGTATAAAACCCAACGTAGCCGCCAAAAAAGGCAAAGGCGTTAATTTCGTTCTGGTTGATCCAGAAAAAGGTAAAGGGAAAACGCACATCATCGGCTTCACGTACCAGCCGGGTACCCATATCTTTTAAGTATTCGTTGAGCACAGGATCGCCAACAATGGGCGCCTGTGAGCGAATTTGTCGCATGTACAAATCACCAAATGTGCGCTCGCGCTCGACCGACATAACGCTCGCACCAGCAGTACCAATATCGGGCAGCCGACTTTGCTGAGCGACACTCGCAGTGGCACAGAGTAGCAGGGTAGTGATTATGAAGGATGGTAAAAGTTTGGATAACCGCATAATTCCAACTCGTTGAAGCGCTATAATTAGGATACCTGATTCACCTAAAGGTTCCACCCNNAGTACGGATTAAGCTGCGCTGTTGATCACGGGTTTTGATTGTAACCTATAGCGCAAGCCAGCTATGATGAGCGCAACTAACCACCGAGGAGCAACAAGGTTATGTGGGATTACTTAAAGACCTGGTATCAACGCAAGTTTTCTGATCCAGACGCCATTACCTTGTTCTTACTGTTAATTATTACCTTTGGCTTAATCTTGGTGATGGGCGAAATCCTCGCCCCAATTTTGGTGGCTATCAGTTTAGCCTATTTGCTCGATTGGCCGATTCAACGCTTAGAACAATTAAAAGTACGGCGTGGGGCAGCGGTGCTGACGGTATTTACGTTGTTTGTTGCTTTGAACGTAGCACTGATCATTTTCTTGATACCAGTCATATGGCAGCAATCGCTGGCGTTATTTGCTGAGCTTCCGCAGATGTTGGTGACCACGCGGGTGCTGCTAGACAAATTACCCGAGCTCTTCCCTGAGTATATTCAACCCAGTCATATCACCCATTTTGTTGAGACCAGTACCCAGCGTATTATTTTGTTCGGTGAAACCGTATTAGCACAGAGTTTTAGCCGCATTATTGGCATTATGGCACTGCTAATTTATTTGATTATTGTGCCGTTGTTAGTGTTCTTCATGTTGAAGGATAAGCACGTGTTATCAGCGCATGTATCGCGGATCATGCCCAACAATCGGCGTTTGATCACTCAAGTTAGCAGCGAAATGAACGTGCAAATCATGAACTATATTCGCGGCAAAGCGCTGGAAGTGTTGATTGTCGGCGGCGTAAGCTTTGTGGTGTTTGCTTTGTTTGACCTGCGCTATGCAGCTTTGTTAGCGGTGTTGGTTGGGGTGTCGGTATTGATCCCCTACATTGGTGCGGCGGTGGTGACCTTACCGATCTTTTTGGTGGCGCTATTTCAGTTTGGGTGGAGTGCCATGTTCGCCTATGTGATGGTGGCCTATTTGCTCATTCAAGCGCTGGATGGCAACGTCTTGGTGCCGTTGTTGTTTTCCGAAGCGGTCAGTTTGAATCCGGTTTATATCATTACCGCAGTGCTATTCTTCGGCGGCATGTGGGGCTTTTGGGGGGTATTCTTTGCCATTCCATT
>DIVC01000008.1:0-1841 GCA_002423905.1 Idiomarina sp. UBA6142 | reverse complement strand
ACTTGGTGATGATTACTGGTTTTAAAGCTGTCAAACACCTTGGCAATGGTGCCATCTTGGTTAATGAGGAAGCTAATACGATGCAAGCCATCGTAGGTTTTACCCATGAACTTTTTACTACCCCATACACCGAACTGATCGGCGACGCTGTGGTCTTCATCACTGAGTAAGGTAAAGTTCAGTTGATCACGTTGGGTAAACTTAGCCAAACTTTTTGGCGCGTCGGTACTAATGCCAACGGTAATCACCCCATGTTGTTGTAATTGTGCCTGATGATCGCGCAATTGTTGCGCTTGCACGGTACAGCCGGGGGTCATTGCTTTCGGGTAAAAATAAACCAGTACCCGGCCTTGTTGCAGGAGCTGCTGCAGGCTGACTGGATTGCTGTCGGCGTTGAGCAGGGTAAAGGCTGGTGCGGTATCGCCCGCTTGTAAAGTTTGCATAACATCTCCTCATCAAAGTATGGCCAGTTTAGAACAATAGAATGCTTACTGCAAAGCCGCTTGCCCCTTGTGTTTGGGGGGTACTGACAGTACCATTGACAACTTATTCGTACATCGGGAGTACACATGTTAACAGGTAGTATCGTGGCCTTGGTCACTCCATTTACCAGTCAAGGTAATGTTGATTTTACCCATCTTGAAGGACTGGTTAATTGGCATGTTGAACAAGGTACAGATGCCATCGTTGCCATGGGCACTACTGGTGAATCGGCGACTATGAGCCATGACGAGCACGTTATGGTGGTCAGCGCTATTAGCGAACTCGCCGCCGGACGCATTGACGTGATTGCCGGTAACGGTTCAAATTCTACCAGCGAAGCCGTGCACCTCACCGAACGCATGACTCATCTGCCGCTTGCCGGTTTTTTAAATGTTAATCCGTATTACAATAATCCCTCACAACGAGGCTTAATGGCGCATTACCGGGCCTGTTGTGATGCCAGTGATTTACCGCAGCTGCTGTATAATGTGCCTAGTCGTACCGGTGCCGATTTACAACCGGAACAAGTTGCTGAACTAGCTACGTTACCAAACATTGTTGGGATCAAAGAAGCGACTGGTGATTTAACGCGGGTGGCTAAATTACGTGAACTTTGTGGTGATGAATTTATCTTACTCAGTGGCGATGACCCGAGTGGTTGTAAGTTTATGTTGCAAGGCGGGCATGGGGTGATTAGTGTGACTGCCAATGTGATGCCAGCAGTGATGAAGAAAATGGTTAGCGCTGCGGTGGCCGGGGATGCCGATCAAGCTTACGCGTATGATCAACAAATCGCGTCAGTCCATGCGGCTATGTTTGTGCAGGCTAACCCGATCCCAGTAAAGTGGGCGCTGAGTTTAATGGATAAATTACAGCCTTATTATCGATTACCTATGACTGAGCCGGAGTTGGCACAACAACACCATATCGAACAAACTTTAAAACAAGCCGGTTTAATCTAGGCACGGAGTTTCCATGAAAGTTTCTGCAGTAACCCTATCCAGTTTCGCTCTCCTTGTGGTGGCAGGGTGTTCATTTACCCCAAACGAACAAGCGAGCGGTTCGTTTGATTATGTCGATAGCCAAGTGCAACCGCCATTACAGCCGGCACCTGGTTTAAACCTGCCTAGCCCACGTGATCAGTATAATATTCCAGCTGTTGATGGCCGTCGTGATGTCGGTGCCAACGTTAATATTTTAGCACCGGTGCTGGTCTGGCCGACGGCCGCCGGCAGTCGCGTAGAAGAGGCTGATGGTCAAGTACGGGTGCAATTTGATGAACTCGAAGGTATGAGTGAATTAACTAATTTCATCTGGAATACCATGACTGCACGATTGCAGAAAGATGGTATTGAGGT
>DIVC01000006.1 GCA_002423905.1 Idiomarina sp. UBA6142 | reverse complement strand
CGCATGTAACTGGGTCAAACCCAATTGCTCCAAGGCGGCCGCAATCAATTGTGCTTGGTGCTTGATACTGCTGGGCAGCGGCTGTACCTGTGAATCGCCGGTACCGCCGGCATAATCCACCGCCAACACGCCATAATGGTTCAGATCAATAGCCTCGAAGAGCTGCTGCCACCAGCCTTGTCCATCAACCTGCCACACCCAACGACCACCCGAAATACCACCCAGCACCAAGACCACCGGGCCATGCGGATTACCAAACTCATTCAGGTAAAGCGTACCCCCGGGCACGCAGCATAAATGAGTCACCGGCTGTTGAACTGAAACTGACATGGATAACCCTACGACAAGCAAAAAGACTAAGGCGCTACCATAGCGGCGATAGTTTGATTTGTCAATCTAGACGTTTAGATGTCTATATTTATTTATCAACCCGCTTTAGATGCATTGCATCCTTGTCCCACTCCAGTTATTTTGAAGAACTATACGATGAAAACTAGTAATTATAAGGATCTCAAACCATGCGCATTTTTCGAACCAGCTTGCTGATTAGCTCGGTGTTACTTACTCTTTCGACCACTGCTCAAGCCGAAAAAATTGCCTTGGTAGGGGGGCGTCTGATCGACGGAACTGCAGAACTGCCGCTTCGAAATAGTGTCATTTTGGTCAACAACGGCATCATTGAGGAAGTGGGTACGGTTGGTCAGCTAGCCGTTCCCGAAGGCTATCGGATAGTCTCCACTGAAGGCCATGATGTATTACCCGGGCTGTGGGAAAATCATGCGCATATTCAACTGACTGGGCACTCAGATTATCGCCATTGGCAGGCCAATTATGCCGACCGTTTTGTTGATGAAGTGATGCCAGCAGCGCTGGTGCAACTGCTATTAGCTGGGGTAACCAGTGTGCGTGATCTCGGCGCACCGTTAGAAGACACACGCATTATTAAACAGCGCCTTGCTGATAAAACCATTCCTGGACCAACCTTGTATGCATCAGGACCCTTTATTCAGTGGCAGGTCGACGATTGGCAAAGTAATTACCGCTGGGCGGTGAGCAATAAACAAGATGCTGTCACCAAGGTGAATCAATTAGCCGATGCCGGCATGGATATCGTCAAACTGATTGACCAAGACGATATGCCGCGCGACGTTGCTGAAGTGATCGTACAGCAAGCTCACAAACGCGGTATGAAAGTAGTTGCCCATGCGCACAAACCCAATGAAATTCGTCTTGGGGTAGAAATTGGGGTAGATAACTTTGAGCACACTGGTCTCACCACCGCGCCAGGATATCCTGACGACGTCCTGACCGCGCTCAAAGAACGCACTGCTACTGGTATTTTCCATGGTCTTATGTTCTGGACACCCACGGTAGAGGGGCTTTGGAGCTATCAAGATACCATCGCCAACCCTGAACATCTGGATAATAGCTGCTGGCACCGTGGTCTCAAAGCGGACACCATTGCTGACATTCAACAGTCGATTACCAAGCCTGGGCATTTAACCTATTCACAGCTGGTACCGCTACGCAAGCCCACACTCAAGCGCAAAATTGAACAGCTCAAAGAGGCCGGCGTGGTGATGCTAGTTGGCACCGACGTTGGCATTCCGATGAAATTTCACTGCCAAACCACTTGGCACGAAATGTCGGTGTGGGTTAATGATCTTGGTTTCGGACCGATGGAAACCATTCGGGCCGCCACTTATTGGCCAGCGGTAATGATGGGAGTTCAGGATCGTTATGGTTCAGTAACGCCGGGTAAGGTCGCCGATATTATTGCCGTGCAAGGTGATGTGCTCAAATATATGGCGCTTATGCAGCGCGTCGATATGGTCATGAAAGATGGCGTTATTTATAAGCTGAATGGCCAGGTGAATGAGCAGTTGTTACCCGTTGAACTTCGGCAATAGCAAGTACTTGCCTGCTCTGATTGAGGTGTACGGACAACCGCGCATCACGTGATAATAGTTCCCGATAGCGCACCCAATGTGCGCTATTTTAGTTACCCTTGAATAAACATTTAGTCATTGAAAAAGGTCAGGTTATGCCAACTTTTGATATTGTCTCCGAGGTCGACAAAGTAGAGCTCAAAAATGCAGTGGATAACGCCACCCGTGAAGTCGGTACACGGTTCGATTTTCGTGGGGTCGAGGCGCGCTTGGAGCTGAAAGAATTCACCGTCACCTTAATCTCTGAATCAGAATTTCAGGTGCAACAGATCCAAGACATTTTTAACAATCATTGTGCCAAGCGCGGTATCAGTTTATCCGCCTGCGAAATCCCCGACAAAGCCACACATAGCGGCAAAACCTATAGTTTAGCCATTACCTTCAAAAATGGTATCGACCAAACCTTAGCCAAGGATATTGTCAAGCGCATCAAAGATGCCAAGCTCAAAGTGCAAGCGGCTATTCAAGGTGAGAAAGTACGGGTTACTGGCAAAAAGCGGGATGATTTACAGACCGCCATTGCATTACTGAGAAGTTCCGATATCGAGCAGCCGTTGCAATACGAAAATTTTCGTGACTGATGCCTGCCCGCTGTGCGGTGATACGCAAGCGACACTTTTTCACACTCTGCAGCATGGCGTCTATAGTGGGCGCCAATACTGGCTCTGCCCAACCTGTTGGCTGGTGTACGTGCCGCGGGCGTTGCAATTATCTGAAGCGGCCGAAGCAGCGTTTTATCAAACCCACGAAAACAATCCCGATGACCCCGGCTATCGACACTTTTTAAGCCGTGCGGCGACGCCACTTCTAGAACGGCTGAAGCGTCCATCTCGGGGCTTAGATTTTGGCTGTGGCCCGGCCCCCACGCTTTCGAAAATGCTGATCGAACAGGGCCATGCGTGCGCCGAATATGACTATTACTTTGCCCATCAGCCACAGTTACTTGAACAGCAGTACGATTTCATCACCTGTACCGAAGTCATCGAGCACGTAAGCCGACCAGCGCAGCTACTGGCAACTTGGCAGCGGTGTTTGCAGCCAGGTGGACTGCTGGTGGTGATGACCCAATTGTGGATCAGCCAACAACGTTTTAGCCAATGGAACTATCGCAACGACCCCACTCATATTGCCTTTTATCATGCCAATACCATGGTTTGGATCGCCCAGCAGTGGCAGCTTGATATCTGCTATCAACAGCGAGATGTAGTTATATTTCAGCGTAAAATCGACTAGCATAGAACCACCAGCAGCTTAAGGAACCAGCGCATGTCATCCAGCACCGAACAACTATGGCAAGCCCGCCGCTCAGGTGAACACAGCCAACGCCCCGATGATCAGCGTAGTCCTTGGCAACGTGACCGGGCCCGCGTTTTGCATTCGGCATCGTTTCGGCGATTACAGTCAAAAACCCAGATCATGAACGTCGGTGAGAATGACTTTTATCGCACTCGGTTGACCCACAGTCTCGAAGCATCACAAATTGGTTCGTCGCTGATTAATCAATTACAACACGTTGCCAAACCGGAATTGGCCGCACTGTTGCCCGACCTCAATCTGATGGAAACACTCTGCCTCGCCCACGATATTGGCCATCCCCCGTTCGGGCATGGCGGTGAAACTGCGCTCAATTTCAGCATGCTGCAATCAGGTGGCTTTGAGGGCAACGGACAAACCTTTCGAATTGTCGGAAAATTAGAAGCCTACCATCCCGACCATGGGATGGATTTAACCCGTAGGTCGTTGTTCGGTTTATTAAAATACCCGGTGTTAATGCCCAAGTTACCCACACCACCAGCGCAGCAACCTGGTAGCTTAAGCCAGTGGAAACCAGCCAAGGCGTTATTTGCTTGTGATACAGACCTACTTGACTGGGTGCTTGAGCCGCTGAACGATATCGATCGCCATCTATTTCAGCAGGTTGATGTGTTAGAACAGGCACCATGGCAAAAATCACGTCATAAAAATCTCGATGCCTCACTCATGGAACTTGCCGACGATATTGCCTATGGTGTCCATGATCTTGAAGATGCGGTCGTCACCGGCACTTTAAATGAACAGCAATGGCAGCAGCATTTTGAGCCAATTTACCAACAGCTCAGTGCCAATTTAGCGGCTACAGTGCGTACGCTCGGCCATCAGTTATTTCAACCTCAACATCATCAACGTAAAGACGCCATTGGCGCATTAGTGAATATTTTTATAACACGAGTCGAAATTACCGAGGTGCTGAGCGGTGCCAGTGAGCCGCTAATTCGTTACAACGCCACCTTACCGGCTGACTATCGGCTGTTACTCGATAGCCTAAAAGCGGTGGTATTTGAGCACGTCATTAACCAACCAGACATCCAACAGTTGCGCTACCGCAGTCAAAATATGTTGCTCGAATTATTTAAAGCATTTCATACCGAGCCGAAGCGCTTGCTACCACGTAACACCCGAGCACGCTGGCGGGCTGCCTTTGATGAACTCGGACAAGTCGCCGCAGACCGCATTCTCTGCGATTATATTGCCGGTATGACTGATGATTATGCTGAACGTATGTACCGCAATTTATTCGTCAGCTAACACCTTGTAGATACAAATAAGAATAATTCGTATTTGGTATTGTAATTGCGAATTATTCTTATTTATAATGGCGCCAACATTTTCCACTGGTGCTATTTTTATGAAATCACGTCCGTTGTCTCTGCTTACATTAGCCATTACCGCTGCCTTACTGCCCCTGTCAGGAGCTGCGCAAGAGCTTGCCAGCGAGCAAGGCGAACAAACTGAAGCAAACAAAAAACCTATGCCAGCCATTGAAGTGATCCGAGTTACTGGGCAACAAGTCAGTCATTCTTTCAATGAAACCGGTACCGTAGTACTCATTGACCGTGAGCAGATTGAAGCCATTCAGCCGCTATCAACTGAAGATGTTTTACGTCGTATTCCGGGTATTAATATCAAGAGTGAAGAAGAAACCTCTATCGTCTCCAACTTCGGCCTGCGCGGTCTATCTGCGAGCGAGTCAAAATCACTGTTATTAGAAGATGGTGTACCTGTCGCACCTGGGCTATTTATCGGTAACGACCGTTACTTTAACCCGCGTATTCAGCGTGTCGATACCATTGAAGTGTTGAAAGGTTCAGCGTCATTGCGTTACGGCCCATCCACCATTGGTGGCGTGGTCAACTTCATCACCAAGACCCCTGATGATGGGGTCAAATTATCGGCTCGTCTCGGCGCATTCAAGCTAAAAGAAATGACCTTAGAAGCCGGTGGTCGCAGCGACGATAATGCCAGTTTTGCTGGTGTTGTGCTCACTCATGCGAGCAGCGACGGCTTTATGGACAAAGGCTATGAAATGACCGATGTGATGGTCAAAGCAGGAACTGAATTATCTGCCGGTCAGCGTGTTGGGGTCAAACTGTCTTACCATGAAAACGATGCGAACATTTCCTATCGTGGTATGTTCTTGGAGGCATACGAAACTGGCGAACGCTATAATCCAGCCCCGGATGACTGGTATCTGACCGATCGTATTGCTTTTGACCTCACTCATGAGTGGGAACTCAGTCATAATTCCACCCTCACCACCTTAGTATATTGGAGCGATATTACCCGTGATTATTGGCGCTACAGCGTTGATACTGCTGCATCTAACGCTGCCGGGCGGTGGGTATATACCGACTCAGTGACCGGCAACAACCGCAGCTTTGAGCGCTTCGGTATCGAAAGCCGTTTGAGCGTATCACATGACATTGGCGACTGGATGGCCGCAAGTGAGTTTGGCCTGCGGATTATGACTGAAGACTCCGATGATAATCAGATTCGAGCTACTCGCGCCGATGATCGCAATGGTATTAATTCGCGCCACTTGCAAGATAGCGCCACCAGCTATGCCGGTTATGCGCAAACCCGTATCGCCATCACCGACAAGCTCAGCGTAACGCCAGGGGTGAGAATTGAATCCTATCAGCAAAAACGAGTGATTTTGAGCCAAAATAACGACACGGCGAAAACCAATAACACCGAAATTCTTCCCGGTGTCGGTGCCACCTATGAGTTGTTAGATAGCGCACAAGTTTATGGCGGAATTTACCGTGCATTTTCACCAGCTAGCAATGGTGTGGCACTCGATGGTCTCACTGATCAGCAGCTCGATGGTGAGCGCTCAACCAACTATGAAGTTGGCATTCGTGGTGACAATGGCGAATGGCGTTATGAAGTCGCTGCCTTTGTGATGGATTTTTCCAACCAAGTAGTAACGGGTAACAGCGACCCAAATTTATCACAGTCCAATGGCGGTGCCACCTCTCATAAAGGCATGGAGTTTGCCCTAGGTTATGAGTTTGACAATGGCTGGACCTGGGATGCCAACGCAACGTGGATCCCCACCTCGGAATTTAAAACTGGGACCTATGCCGGCAATCGCCTGCCTTATGCACCAAAAATCTTAGCCAATATGAGCTTAAGCTACCAGTACGATGATTTAAGTGTGGCCTTATCAGCTCACCACCGCGGTGAGCAATTTGCCACCCCAGACAACCTTATCGCTATTCCAACCGGCGCAGCTGGCGGAATTTGGGGTGGTTTACTAGCGGCCTACACAGTATTCGATGTGACGGCTCAGTACCAGTTCAGTCCCGCGTTACAGGTCGTTGCCGCGGTGAAGAACTTGACCGACGAAGATTATATCAGTGGCTTACGCCAAGGTATCTATGTCGGTCCTGAGCGCAGTTTTGAAATTGGCTTACGCTACAACTTTTAAGTGCTGCTCATGCAACCTTCAATGGCCTCTTCGGAGGCCATTGTTTATTGGCTCTGGCGGCGCGACCAACTCCAGCGGTGCAGCAGCCAACCAATCAACACAATAGCGCTGCCAAAACACAGTACCTTGATGTCCACAAATACTGCCAATGTCAGGCAGCTTAATAGCCCCAGTACTGAGATCCAACGCGGCACAAAGCGCTGTGCCTTGGCAACCTGCAATGCGGCCAGGTTGGTAATGCTGTAATACACCAACACGGTAAAGGCACTAAACGACCAAGCAAGCTTCAAGTCACCCGCTGCCACCAATAACAGCATCACTGCTGCCGTTGCCCACACTGCTGCTGGTGCCGAACTACGATCGGCATTGAGTTGCGCCAATGCCTTGGGCGCATCGTGGCGACGCGCCATAGCCAGAATCACCCGCGATACACCCAAGATAAGATTCAGTACCACCCCAGCCATCGCAATGACCGCACCGATCATGACCGCTTGTTGCCACACTCCTGCTGCCATCCAGGCCGCTAGGCCTTGTTGATTTACCAGCGGTTGCGGCAACTGTAACAAGGCCCAGCCAACTGCTAAGTACAAGGCGGTGACCACCAGTACCGTAGCGATAATAGCGCGTGGAATAGTGCGTCGCGGCTCACTGACCTCTTCACCCATGGTTGCCACCCGGCCATAACCGGTATAAGCCACGAACATCAGCGCGGCAGCAGCTAACACATCCATAGTCGTGCGCTCTGCTGCGGCCTCGCTGAAATGATTGCTAGTCGCTTGGTTGGCGGCATAGACCACAAACACCACTAAGGCTGCCACAGCCAATGCCACCAGCACCGCATTAACCCGATTAGAGCGGCGTAGACCACCCACAACCAGCATGGTAAACAACACGATAACGAAGGCCGCGTAAACACTCACCAACCACAACGGACCACCCAGCCATAGGTGCAAGGCGGCGCCAATGGCTAGTCCAGCGGCAGCGGCTGAGGCCGACTTAGCCAGCACAAATAGCCAACCCGCAATAAAACCTAAATCATGATTCAAAAATTGATAGCCGTACTCATAAGTGCCGCCACTGACTGGGTGAATCGCCGCCAATTGTGCACTCGATAAACCATTACAGGCTGCTACCACTGCGGCTAAAGCAATCGCCCACAACAAGTAATCTGCTGCCAGCTCAGCACTGAGGGCAATACTCACAAAAGCACCCGTGCCAATGATTGAACCAAGACCCAAAATCACCGCACCAGTAAGTCCCGTATTGCGCTGTAATTGGTCCGATGTATTCATTTTTTCTCCTCATCGGGAATGTTCAACCGAAACAATGGTCAGTACAATAACCAAAATAAACTGTAGTTCCTACTAAGAGATCAACCGTGCCTGATATCGTTATTGCTTTTTTCGCTCTCGGCCTCCTCGCTGGCTTGGTTAAATCAGACTTAAAGGTTCCAATACCAGTTTATGAAATATTGACTATCCTGCTGATGTTGAGCATTGGTATTAAAGGCGGTTTGGTCCTGCATGATCCTAATCTTAGTATTAATTACCTCAGCCTTATCGCCGTTACGTTAATAGGCTTGGTGGTGCCACTGCTGGTCTACCCGGTGTTACTTTATGTGGTGCGCTTAGATCAAATCAACGCCGTGAGTATTACCGCCCACTATGGCTCGGTCAGCGCCGGTACCTTCGCAGTGGCTTGGGCCCTAGCCGACAGTGCCGGTCTAACGATCGCCCCAGAAACCACCTTGTACTTGGTGTTATTGGAGCTACCCGCAATTATTCTAGCACTGGCTTATTACCAAAAGATGAACCCAAGTAAAGGCGCTCATCACGGAATGCGTGAGATCTGGGTTGAGGCGCTAACTAGCCGCGGGGTATTGCTGTTGGTCGGTGGACTATTAATTGGTTGGGC
>DIVC01000088.1:4005-6976 GCA_002423905.1 Idiomarina sp. UBA6142 | reverse complement strand
TGGCGATTTCGCGCGGGCGATAGTCTGCCACAGCGGCACAACCAATAAAGATATCTACGCCAGTGATATTGGCTTCTACGGCGGCCAGCATGTCGGCAGCTGAAGTGACATCAATACGGGCAACGTGCGCTGGTGTCACCAATGCACAGGGCCCAGCGACTAAGATCACGTTGGCGCCAAGCTGTTGTGCCATTTGCGCTAAGGCAAAGCCCATTTTGCCGGAACTGTGATTGCTAAAGAAGCGCACCGGGTCGAGAGCTTCGCGGGTTGGGCCAGCGGTGATCAGTAGCGTTTTACCGGCCAAAGGCTTCGTGGTTGTGGTGAACGCTCGATTAATGGCATCGCGTAATTGCAGGGCTTCCGGCATCCGCCCGGCGCCAACATCACCGCAGGCTTGGGCACCGCTAGCGGGCTCGATGATTACCATACCGTGCTGACGTAATAGCGCGCAATTGGCCTGTACAGCAGGATTTGCCCACATTTGCTGATTCATTGCCGGCGCCACCAGGATAGGTGCGGCGGTGGCCAAACAGACGGTGGTTAACAGGTCATCGGCGAGACCATGAGCAAGACGGCCGATTAGATTGGCGCTGGCTGGCGCCAGCATAATGAGGTCAGCCCATTTTGCCAGTTCGATGTGTCCCATAGCTGCTTCAGCGCCAGTATCCAGCAAGTCAGTATGGACTGGGTGACCGCTCACGGCTTGCAGGGTCAGGGGCGTAATAAACGCCTGTGCGCCGGCGGTCATCACCACGCGTACGGTCGCCCCTTGGTCAATCAGCCGGCGTACCAGTTCGGGTATTTTATAGGCGGCAATACCACCACTCATACCAACCAATATTTTACGGTTTAGCAACGGCATATCATGACTTGTACTCATAGTGAGTCCTTACATTTGTTGACCTGCGCTAGATTATCATAACAGCGGAAAAAATATTAGGATTCTGTTACAAAATTGAACTTGCATGGATAAGCTGCCAACGGTATGTTTAAGCACAACTTATTATTAGGGAATCACAATGAAATACGTTATTGGTATGGCAACAGGGTTGTTGCTATTAGCAGGATGCTCAAGCACGACAGAAGAGCAATTAGAGAGTGGCTATTCACGTATTATGACCGCCGACGGAGAAGTCACCCATGTATGTCGTAGCGAACAAACCGTTGGTACCAACTTTAAAAAGCGCAGCTGTCGCTCGATCAAGCAGCTAGAAGAAGACCGTGAAGCCGCACAAGATTTCATGCAGTACTATCAAGGGCAGATGTTAACGCCAGTGGTTAACTAGTAGACTGTATTGTGTAGTGCGCCAACAAAGCCACCTTACGGTGGCTTTTTTTATTCATGGAGGAATAGCAATGCGTTCAGTCAAGGAATGGCCAGTGCATGAGCGGCCGCGGGAAAAAATGGCCGAGCTGGGAGTTACCACCCTATCAGATTCGGAATTATTAGCGATTTTGTTGGGTACCGGTATTCGTGGTAAGGATGTTGTCACCTACGCACGTGATTTATTAGCTGCCTTCGATGGTATTGGCGGGATGTTGGCGGCACCGGCAGCAGCATTGCTTGAGCAACCTGGGTTAGGGCCAGCGCGGGTAATGCAATTGCAAGTGGTGATGGAAATCTCGCGGCGCTATTTAGCCTGGCAACTACGCCGTGCTGATGGCTTTACGCAGCCGTCGATGGTGCGCGACTATTTAACCGCGCAATTGCGGCATCAGGAACGCGAAGTATTTGTGGTGCTGTTACTCGATAGTCAGCATCGCTTGCTGAAATATGTCGAGCTATTTCATGGCACCATTAATGCGGCACCCGTGTATCCGCGTGAGATTATTAAATTAGTGATGCAATATAACGCGGCGGCGGTCATTCTGGCGCATAATCACCCATCCGGTGTGGCTGAGCCTAGCCAAGCGGATCAACGCGTCACCGAGCGGCTGAAAAGGGCGCTCGGGCTCATTGATGTGGCGCTGCTGGATCATTTTGTGATTGGCGCGGGTCACCCTGTGTCCTTTGCTGAACGCGGTTTGCTGTAGAAATACTAGCGCTTTGGTGCGCTTTCGAGTAAAGTAGCGCGGCTGATTCAGATGATCAGAAAAGATCAAAAAAAAACCGCGATCACTTGATCGCTGGGCCGATTTGCTGTATAAAATGCGCCCTCGGATTCAAGGCAAGGCCGCGATGGGCGACAGGCGAGCTTGAAGCAATTTTGGAGTAAAAAACGATGTCACGAGTATGTCAAGTTACAGGCAAAGGCCCAGTAACAGGTAACAACCGTTCGCACGCAAACAACGCGACCAAGCGTCGTTTCCTGCCGAACCTTCAATCTCACCGCTTCTGGGTAGAATCAGAAAAGCGTTGGGTTAAGCTGCGTATTTCTACCAAAGCAATGCGCATTATCGATAAAAATGGTATCGACGCTGTGCTTGCAGATTTGCGCGCCAGCGGCGTTAAAGTGTAAGGAGTTAGACCATGCGCGATAAGATCCGTTTAGTTTCTTCTGCCGGTACTGGTTTCTTTTACACCACCGACAAAAACAAACGTACTATGCCTGAAAAAATGGAAATCAAAAAATTCGATCCAGTGGTTCGTAAACATGTGATTTTCAAAGAAGCCAAAATCAAGTAATTGATAGGCTTCTCATTCTCGCTAGTCGAACTAGCCAGCCCACGCAAGTCGGCTGGCTTTTTTGTGTCTGTTATCTGGTAAAAATCCCCGCTATGATAACCATCATTAGCTTATTTGCAGGGAACCGACTATGAGTTCGAATGTTGTGTGGCACAGCCAGAGTGTATCAGCTCAGCAGCGAGCCGAACTGAAGCGGCAAAAGCCAGTGGTGCTGTGGTTCACCGGTTTGAGCGGTGCGGGAAAATCAACCATCGCCAATGCGTTAGAGCAGCTGCTGCTTGATCGCCAGCAGCACAGCTACTTACTTGATGGCGACAATATTCGCCACGGTCTCAATAGCGACCT
>DIVC01000088.1:0-3899 GCA_002423905.1 Idiomarina sp. UBA6142 | reverse complement strand
GTGAATGCTCCTTATGAAGCACCTGAACAGGCTGAAATCCATATCAACACCGTGGCGGTCAGCAGCGAACAGGCAGCGCAGCAGATCCTTGATTACCTGCAGCACCACCAGTATATCGCTGTATGAATTGTCCGCTCATTACTTCCCCTAGGCCACCAGAACCGCTAAGCTACTAGCCATGTTCAGGTCAGCAGATAGAGCCGCCCATGGCGCCAACCATCACCCATCTTAAGCAATTAGAAGCGGAGTCTATCCATATTTTTCGCGAAGTGGCGGCTGAGTTTCAGCGCCCAGTGATGCTCTATTCGGTTGGCAAAGATAGTTCGGTGTTACTGCATTTAGCGCGTAAGGCGTTTGCTCCGGGGCCTATTCCATTTCCATTATTGCATATTGATACCACCTGGAAGTTTCAGGAAATGATTACCTTTCGTGATCGGATGGCGCAGCAACACCAGTTTAAATTACTGACGCACACCAATGCCGATGGCTTGGCGCAGGGGATCAATCCGTTCACGCACGGCAGTGCGGTGCACACTGATATCATGAAAACGCAGGCATTAAAGCAGGCGTTATCGCACTATCAGTTTGATGCCGCCTTTGGTGGGGCGCGGCGTGATGAAGAAAAGTCACGGGCCAAAGAACGAGTTTATAGCTTTCGCGATACCAAGCACCGATGGGACCCAAAGAACCAGCGCCCAGAATTGTGGAATATCTATAACGGGAAAGTGCATCGCGGTGAAAGTATCCGTGTTTTTCCACTGAGCAATTGGACCGAACTGGATATTTGGCAATATATTTACCGCGAACACATCGATATCCCTGAGCTTTATTTCGCTAAGCAGCGACCGGTGGTGGAGCGCAACGGGCAACTGATTATGGTGGATGATGAGCGGTTACCGTTAGCTGCAGGCGAACAGCCGCAACTGAAATCAATTCGCTTTCGCACCCTGGGCTGTTACCCACTCACTGGTGCCATTGAATCTACCGCGACCACACTACCAGAAATCATCCAAGAAATGTTACTGACCACCACCTCGGAGCGACAGGGGCGGGCTATTGATCACGACAGTGCTGGGGCTATGGAAAAGAAAAAAATCGAAGGATATTTCTGATATGAGCCATGCCTCGCCAATGATTGAGCAGGATATTCTGCGCTACTTACAACAGCACGAAAATAAGCAGTTGCTGCGTTTTATGACCTGCGGCAGTGTGGATGATGGCAAGAGCACCCTGATCGGTCGGCTCCTGTTCGATAGTAAGTTGATCTACGAGGATCAGTTAGCGGCGCTGCAACGCGATAGTAAAACTGCCGCCGCGCAGCCGGATTTGTCACTGCTGGTGGATGGCTTGCAAGCCGAGCGTGAGCAGGGCATTACTATTGATGTCGCCTATCGTTATTTCAGTACCGACAAACGTAAGTTCATCATTGCCGATACCCCCGGTCACGAGCAATACACCCGCAATATGGCCACTGGCGCCAGCACCTGTGACCTCGCCATTATTTTGATTGACGCCAGTCGCGGCGTACAAACGCAAACGCGCCGGCATAGTTATTTAGTCAGTTTGCTGGGTATTAAGCAGGTTATTATCGCGGTGAATAAGATGGACTTGGTGGGTTATAGCCAGCAGGTTTATAAAACCATTCAAGCCGACTATTTAAAATTAGCTGGGCAATTAACTATCCCCGACATCTATTTTGTGCCTATCTCGGCACTTGCGGGCGACAATATTGTGGCGCCGAGCCCGGCGATGAGTTGGTTTCGTGGTCGTACGCTGATGGAATATCTCGAAACTATCGTTATTGCACCTGAAGCCGAACACGATGATTTTCGTTTTCAAGTGCAGTATGTAAATCGACCCAATGCTGATTTTCGCGGCTATGCCGGCACCATTAGTTGCGGTCATATTAGCGTAGGCGACACCATACGGGTAATGCCATCGGGGCAAATTTCGACCATCAAAAGCATTGTCACCTTCGACGGCGAATTGGCTGCAGCGGATGCACCCCAAGCCGTGACGTTGACCTTGAATGATGCCATTGATGTCAGCCGTGGCGATATGATTGTTGGCAAAACTGCGTTGCCACACAGCGCCAATAACGTTCGGGCCAAAGTGGTGTGGATGCATGAACAGCCCTTAGTCAGTCAGCGCAGCTATTACATTAAATTTGGCAGTAAGCTCACCAGCGGTGAAGTCGATAAGATTCATTACCGGGTAGACATCAATACCCTGGCCGAAGTAGCGGCTAAAGGTTTGCAGTTAAATGAAATTGGGCTGGTCGATTTTAGTTTGCAAGAACCGGTGGTATTCGATAAATACCATACCCATCGCAAGACAGGGGCCTTTATTGTCATTGATCGGGTCAGCCATGCCACCGTGGGTGCGGGCATGATTGAACAGCCGCTGGCAACAACCGATACCGCCGCTGTTGCCGCACCATGGTTTGAACGTTGGCTGAATAAGTGGGTGCGTAAATACTTTCCACATTGGGGTGCTAGAGAGATTCGCTAGCGACTGGGGTCAATTATGCCGCCGATACTATTATTGTGACGGAACCAGCCGGTAATACTATAACGGTCACGCTGTCCTGGCAGCACTTCATGCACAAAGCGCTCGCTTAAAAACAATACCAGTTTACCCGCTTTTGGTAACACTGTTTCTAACACGCTGCCATCGTCCGCATAGAGCACTAATTCACCGCCATCGTTAGGCTGCCAGTCGGGATTAAGGTAGAGCACACTGGTTAAAATGCGGTTGCTGCGCCCTTTAAAGGCATCTACGTGCTTGCGATAAAATGCTCCGGGTGGATAGTGAGCAAGGTGACATTCATAATCGAACAGCCCCATAAAGAGCTCGTAGTTGATCAGCAGCCGTAGCTCATCCATGCTGCCAAGATAGCTTGCCTCGGCGGCAAAATCTCGCTGCAGCCAGCGAATTCTATCCTGTCGCACTGCAGTATTGGTGGTGTATTGATCAGCGCGGCCAATGCCGGCTTGTTGCCATTCGCCGGGGTTGAGCTGTTGCGCGTAGGAGTACATGTGTTGAGCCCGTTCGGAGCTCATAAAATCAGGCACAATCACGTAACCGTGTTGCACCAAATGGTCGAGCTGTTGGCTTACCTTGTCGGTCTGCATGGCGCAGCTGATCCTCATCGCTTATGCGCGCGAATATAGGGTAGAATGCGCTATAAAACAAGCCTTGTATGAGTGAGAGACCATGCCAGAATTGCCTGAAGTAGAAGTCAGCTGTCGCGGTATAAAGCCGCATTTACACCAGCAAACTATTAGTGCCGTGACCGTTCGTGATAGCCGTTTACGCTGGCCCATTCCAGTGCAGATTCAGGCCTTAGTGGGAGCAACTATTACCGCGGTAGAGCGGCGGGCAAAATATATTGTGGTAACCACTACGCAAGGTTATTTGCTGATTCACTTAGGTATGTCCGGGTCGCTGCGGGTGCTGGCGCATGATGCGCTGGTGGTGAAACACGACCATGTTGATTTAGTGCTGGCGAATGGTCAGTTACTGCGCTTCAACGATCCGCGCCGGTTTGGCTGTTGGTTGTACAGTGCCAATGACCCACGCCACCATCATGTGTTGATGCAGGCCTTGGGCCCTGAGCCATTGACAGATGATTTTAGCGGTGAGTATTTACACCAGCAGGCACAGGGCAAAAGCCAAGCGATCAAGACCTTTATTATGGATAACCATGTGGTGGTTGGGGTGGGTAATATCTACGCGAATGAATCGTTGTTTAAGGCCGGCATCAACCCTAAGCGAGCGGCCGGCAAAGTCAGTAAGCAGCGTTACCTGAAGTTAGCGCCGATTATTCAGCAAACCTTGGCACAGGCTATTGAACAGGGTGGCACGACCCTTAATGACTTCACTAATGCCGATGGTTT
>DIVC01000045.1 GCA_002423905.1 Idiomarina sp. UBA6142 | reverse complement strand
ATCTCGATTTTCATTCCCAGCTCGGCCAGCATGCTGGTCATATTGGCAATGGTTTGTTCTAGCGGTAGATCTTTACCTTCAATATAAGTTTGTTGATCTGGGCTTGCGCTGCCCATCAGCAGTGCCTGAGCATCTTCGTCAAGGTTGGCAACGGTTTCGATTTGAAACTCTGGTCCGGTTTGTACCACCTTTTTGACGGTACAGCGGTCGATAGAACGCAAAATACCCTCGCGGTCGCGCGCCGACATGTCTTCCGGCAATTCAACCTGAATTTTGAAAATTTGGTTGTAACGATTTTCTGGGTCGACAATGTTGTTCTGCGACAAGCGAATGTTGTCGGTTGAAATATTGCGCGCTAGGCAGTACACCTTGACGAAATAGGCGGCGCAAAGTGCTGATGAGGCAAGGAAATAGTCAAACGGACTCGGCGCCGAACCATCACCTTTATAGCGAATTGGCTGGTCGGTGATTACGGTGAAGTCATCAAACTTGGCTTCAAGCCGCAGATTATCGAGAAAGTTAACTTTAATTTCCATGATGGGTGCCTTGGTAAGCGCTAGCGCGCAACTGCCGTTGAATCATTGTGTAGAGCGGGCAATTATAGCACTTATTGGCACCACCTGAACCGCCCGCAGGCGGAACAGGTCATGATTTGTGGTTTTTAATCGATGTAGCCTTTGCCGATAGCACTGAATGGTAGCTCGAGACCGAGTTCCGGTACTGCGCGCGCTATCCAAGCAGGGAAGGTATTGCTGTTGGGGCCTGGCAATGCGGTATATTCATTCGCATTGGCAGGTTTAACGGCAATCCATGTATGCACGGCAACAATGCCGCGCCAACCGTAGGCATCTGCGGCAAATACCTCAATCACCGCCTCAGGGCTAGTTGCTGGGGTTGCAATCCCAGCCGGTTCACGCGAGGCATTACGCCAATCGTTGGCTGAACAACCGGCGAGAAAAACTAGCCCCACAAGCATCACGAGTACAGCGCGTCGTATCACCACTTAGTTACCTCAGGTTACGATTTTTGCTCCATTCCAAGTGCTTCCCGAAGATTGTTGGCAAAGGCCATGAACTTTTCCTTCATCGTGCGCTTTACTTGTACATCGAGTGACCCAAGTACCGAAAAACCACTAATGGTAATATGCGGTGCTTGGCGTCCAGCCATGGATGGTGCTGAATTTTCCGAAGAGCCAATAATATTGAACATCTTCACCGTGACATTCACGCTCTCCGGTACATAGATATCAATACTGCCCAGTACGTTAGAAATCTCAATTTCGATATGTTGATGTTGAAAAATAGCGTCAGTGAAGTCGAGTTTGCTGGAACCTAATACATCAATGACCTTGATACGCTTTGGTACGAGCCATTCACCTTCACGGGTGCTGTTACCCAAAATACTGACAATTTTGTCATCGTCGGTGTTATCGCTGGCTGCATATTTGGGGCTAAATGAACGTTCTTTGCTGGCGTCATAGCGGTGGTCCGCTGCCATGGGCAAGTCACTGACCAGCGCCACGAGCTGCTGGTGAGAATTGCTAGCCATGGCTTCATCGAGCCTGCGTTCAAAGGCTTCAGCAGAAATAACCGCATGACTGTAATTAACAATCAACTTATCAACGGCTTCTTCACGCACCTGTTCAATCGGGCGGTCTTCGAGTTTAACCGGCATAACCTCTCCTTGGGTAAGGTTGTTGAATCAATAAACTGTAGCATCAAAACCCAAGCAAGAATCGTTCCAATCTGTAACTAATTGTTTTTGTTTGCATCATCAGGAAAACACATGCAGTCCGTTGTCGAGCAGCACGAAAAAATGGTGAATTTTCCCAATGGCGGCGTTATTTAACCCAATTATTGGACCGACTTTCCCATTTGGGATTGCAATTTAGGGCAAACTTCCTCTACAGTGCTGCATCAGTAAAACCACAATAAACAACGAGAGAATGATTATGACGGGTTCAACCGATGGTCGCGGTAGCTGGGGTTCTAAAATAGGATTCATTCTGGCTGCCTCAGGCTCTGCCGTAGGCTTAGGCGCAATCTGGAAGTTTCCATACATTGCTGGCGCTAATGGTGGTGGGGTGTTCTTACTGGTCTATTTAGCCTGTGTATTTTCGGTCGGCGTGGTGATGATGTTGTCAGAAATGATGATAGGTCGCCGGGCACGCAAATCAGCGACGTCGGCGTATCGCGCTTTGGGCGGTGGTAAATGGCACTATGCTGGTTGGATTGCGGTGCTGTGCGTATTTCTGATACTGGGCTTCTATTCAGTGGTTGGTGGCTGGACCATAGCCTATATCATTGAAGCCCTGCGTGGTGACATCTTGGTAACCGATGGCGCGGCGTTGCAAGACCAATTCACCAGTTTTATTGGTGACCCCTCTGCGGCCTTAGGTTTTACCGCGATATTCTTGTTTATCACCGCTTCGATTGTGATAGCAGGGGTGCATTCAGGCATTGAGCGAATTTGTAAAATTTTGATGCCGACCTTGTTCGTACTGATGTTATTTTTGGTCTATCGTAGTTTAACGCTGCCTGGCGCCATGGAAGGTTTAGCCTATCTACTGACTCCAGACTGGAGCAAGTTATCAGTGCGCATGATACTCGATGCCCTTGGTTTAGCGGTATTCTCGCTGTCAGTGGGTGCCGGTTTAATGATTGCCTATGGGTCATACCTTGATCGTGAGACGCGTATTGTCAGTGCAGGGCTGTGGATCGGTTTCTTAGCCATGTTGGCGGCAGTATTAGCAGGTTTAATTATTTTACCAGCGGTTTTTGCCTTTGGTGTTGACCCCGCAGCCGGGCCCGGTTTGACTTTCATTACCATGCCAGCGTTGTTCGCGCAAATGGCCGGTGGTCAATTCCTTGCCGTACTCTTCTTCTGTTTATTGTTATTTGCGGCAATCACTTCGTCGATTTCTATTCTTGAACCCGCTGTGGCTTTCTTGATTGACGAATACAATGTACCGCGGAAAAAAGCGACTATTATAGTTGCCGTCAGTAACTATACGATTTTGGGCATTCCAGCCGCGTTATCCTTTGGCGTTTATGCGGGTGATTTATCCATGTTGGGTAAAACTCCATTCGATATTATGGACTTTCTCGCTTCCAATATTTTAATGCCCCTTGGAGGAATGTTAGCGGCGGTGTTTGTCGGTTGGAAAATTTGGCCACAAATACGCGAAGTATTGATTAAAGAATGTCCAACGTGGGTGGTGTATGGCTTTCGTTTTGTCGCCGGGCTGTTATCTCCGATATTGATTGCGGCTGTGGCTTACTTTATGATTTTTGGTTAGTTATCAGACGAGTTATTAAAAAAAAAGCTCACTTCGGTGCGCTTTTTTTTAAGATTAAAAAACTAAAATTGTCATTTATTCGTAAAAAATAATGTCAGCATATTTGACAAATGATTCAAGCAAGCGAAATATACAACGAGCATCACGCTGTAACGATGTCATAAAAACAAACAACAACGACTGAACCAGCTCTAGGAATCGATAACAATAATTACAATCCAGGCTGACAGAGTCATACTCGGAGAAAAGCTATGCGAACGTTTAAGTTAAGCCCTCTAGCACTAAGTTTATCTGCGGTACTGCTAGTGCCAACGATGAGCAGCCAAGCTTTAGCGCAAGACGCGCAAGAAGTTCAGCAAAATGCAGAAGTAATTACTGTTACCGGTTCTCGCGTGAGTGGCCGTACCGCTGCTGAAACAGCCGTGCCGGTTGATATTATCAGTGGCGATGATTTAGCCAAATCAGGCTCGACCGAACTGAATCAGGCACTTGCCACAGCACTACCTTCATTTAACTTTCCACGCCCAGGTTTGGCCGATGGTACTGATACCGTTCGTCCAGCCACCTTGCGTGGTCTGTCACCTGACCAATCGTTAGTGTTGGTGAATGGTAAACGTCGTCATTCAGCTGCTTTAGTCAACGTCAACGGCACTATCGGTCGTGGTTCCTCAGCAGTCGACTTAAACAGCATTCCAATGGGTGCTGTAGGCTCCGTCGAGGTATTACGTGATGGTGCGTCGGCGCAGTATGGTTCAGACGCTATCGCCGGAGTACTTAACGTAAAACTACGAGAAGCCAGCGATGGTGGCAACGTTACTTTGGGCTACAGTTATCGTGACACCAAATATACCATCCCTACCGGCAGTATTCCGGCCGGCGCCAACTGGTCAGCGCCCAACCCAATTAGTCGCAGCCGCACTGACGGTGACACCCTAACGCTATCAGGCTGGAAAGGCCTTGAGCTTGGAAATACTGGTTTCGTAACGCTATCGTTTGAATATAAAGATGCCGATCGTACCGAGCGTGGTGGTTATGATGTGCGTCAACAGTATCCATTGCTACCTGGTGGCGCATACGATCCGCGCGAAGCCACCATCGAGCGTTTTAACGCATGGTATGGTGAGCCGGAAGTTGAACAAACGACCTTGTTTGCCAATGCCGGTATGGATCTTGATGGCGGCAAGCTCTACGGTTGGGCCGGCTATCAAAAACGTGAAGCGGTCTCCGGTGGCTTTTATCGCCGCGCTCTCGATGAACGTAACGTCATTGAAGTGTATCCAGACGGCTTCTTACCATTAATTGCACCAACCGTGGATGACTTGTCCGCTGCAGTTGGCTATGAATGGGTTCAGGGTGCTTGGGACATGGATGCCTCTTTGGTATACGGTAGCAATAAAATGTCCTTCGACGTTATTAACACCGTTAACCGTTCCATTGGACCGACTAGTAAAACTGAATTTTATGCCGGTGGTTTTGATTACAACCAATTGGTATTAAACCTGTCAGGTGCACGTTTCGTCACTGTTGATGGGTTGTATTCAGATTTGAGCGTTGCCGCGGGTATTGAAGCACGTCGCGAAGCTTACAGTATTTTCGCTGGTGAACCAGATTCTTATCGGAATGGTGGGGTGTTGTTGAATGGTTCGCCAACGGCTTCTGGTGCTCAGGTATTCCCAGGCTTCCGCCCAGAGAATGAGCTCGATGAAAGTCGCACTGCAGTTGGTGTATATCTAGATCTTGAAGCCAACGTGACTGAGAAATTCCTCGCATCGGTTGCGTTACGTGCTGAAAATTATTCTGATTTTGGCAGCAACATGACTGGTAAAGTCGCTGGACGCTACGATGTCAGTGATGATTTTGCAATTCGCGGTTCGATTCAGAACGGCTTCCGTGCGCCATCATTGCAACAGCAGTACTTCACTACCACCTCTACTAACTTCATTGGTGGTGTACCGTTTGATATCACTACCTTTGCTGTTGACGACCCAGTCGCTATTGCCCTAGGAGCTAAACCACTAGACGCTGAAGACTCATTTAACTACTCGTTGGGTGTAGCGTTTAAGATCGGCGGTGCTAATATTACCATTGATGCATACCGTATTGATGTCGACGACCGTATCGTGTTGTCAGAAAACTTGACCGCACCGAACGTACGTCAGTATCTTCAAAATCAGGGCTTTATTGGCTCTGGTGGTGGTCGTTTCTTCATCAATGGTGTTGATACTGAAACACAAGGTGTGGATGTGGTTGTTAACTACCCATGGGTAACTGACAATATCGGTTCATTCAATATCACTTTAGCAGCGAACTTTAACGATACTAAAGTGACTCGTGTACCAAGTGTTCCAGTATTAGAGGCACTTAGCCCAGCACCATCATTGTTTAGTCGAGTGAATATCAAAACCTTCGAAGAAGGCACACCAGACAATAAATTTGCATTGACCACCGACTGGAATTTCGGTGAGTTCGGTGCAACCTTCCGTGCCACCCGTTATGGCGATGTGTTAGTGCCAAACAACAATGCTGCTAGTGATTATGTCTTGGATGCCAAGGTCATTGCAGATATTGAGGCGCGCTGGAATATCAGTGATAACCTCCGTTGGACAGTCGGTATCGATAATATTGCTGATACCTACCCAGTAGAAGCACCAATTTCGCAGAATGGTACAGGCAATACGCCTTATTCGAACTACTCGCCATTTGGTCGCGCTGGCCGTTTGATTTATACCCGCTTAAGCTATAATTTCTAAGTTGAAAGCGGTTTTTAAAAAGCGCCTTCGGGCGCTTTTTTTATAGGAGTGCGGCCCATGGCCACTAAACAGGTATTCTGGCTACGTATCATCATGCTCGTTGGCGTTAGCCTGATTGTGGTTGGACATATCGTGCTTATTTATACCTTCACCAGCACATCCGGCGATTATCGCGGCTTTATTATCGGAGCAGCCTGCAGCGCCATAGGCATTGTTTTATCATTGCCGACTAAGATCTATTTGACCTTAGTACTTATGGAACATGAGCATAAAGTGAATAAGCAAGCGAAGTGGCCGTAGCGGTGTTTATTGATTTTTATCAATGATGAATGTCTTATTTTAGACAAATACGAAATAAGAATGTATGCTAATTGGAATGAAGCTGCATCTGTGAGTATTGCCTTATGAAAAAATTATTGATCGTATTGATTCTATTAGCCTTACTAGTACCTCATGCGATGGCACAAAAAGTTCGTAATGAGCCTGTGGATGTTATCCCTAACGCTGTGATTGAAGATCCTGCTAAAGTTGAACTCGGCAAACAGCTATTTTTTGATCCGCGCTTATCGATGTCTGGAATTATTTCGTGTAATACCTGCCACAATCTATCCTTTGGTGGTACTGATAATCTGAAGACCTCAATTGGGCATAAATGGCAGGCTGGTCCGGTCAATTCGCCCACCGTATTTAATTCAAGTTTATCCATTGCGCAGTTTTGGGATGGCCGAGCCATTGACTTAGCAGAACAAGCTGCTGGTCCAATTGCTGCGAATGTTGAAATGGCTATGCCACATACCCTTGCAGTAGATGTAATTCAATCAATACCGGGCTATGTGACTCAATTTGAGCAGGTTTTTAAAACAAATACGGTAACGCTTGCCGATATTACCGATGCCATTGCAGCCTTTGAAGAAACCTTGGTAACCCCGAATGATCGTTTTGACCAATGGCTTAAAGGGGATGATAATGCCTTGACCGCATTAGAGCTCGAGGGCTATCAGATATTTAAAGTATCAGGCTGTCTTGCGTGTCACTATGGTGAAGCTTTAGGCGGCAAGTCGTTTCAAAAAATGGGTCTGGTTGAAGCGTACTTATCTGATTCTCCAGCACAAGGGCGGTTTGATGTTACCGGTGAAGAAATGGATCGCTTTGTGTTCAAGGTCCCAACCTTGCGTAATGTCGAATTAACCTATCCCTACTTTCATGATGGTGCTGCAGAGACTCTTGAAGAAGCGACGTTAATTATGGGGCGCTTACAATTGGGTCGTAACTTTACCGATCACGAGGTGGAAGCGCTGGTAGCATTTATGTTGTCACTGACCGGTGAGCGACCACAAATGACCTTGCCACTGCTTCCTGCCTCGGTGAACTCGACTCCGCGACCGCAGCCGTTTCATTAAGCGTTGAGGTTTAATACGCGGCAGCGCACCATGGTGCGCTGCTTCGTGAGTTAGGCAAAGCGCGACTCAATATCGGCGTGTAGCTGTTTTTTCAAGCCTAGCATAAACACCACTTCAGCAACCACAAACAAAGGCCCAATCGCTAGCCCCATAATGTCATCCACAAAGGCTGGCTTTTTCCCTTCAAAGTAGTGACCGATGAACTGAAATACCCAGCCAACCACAAACATGCCAATGCCCCATGCCAGCCACTCAGCAGTTGAGAGTAGGGCTACCTGCTGCCCTGCATAAACACAAACAGCGAGTAACAAACCCATCAAAATACCGAGCAAGCCATCTAATTTCAGATAGAACAGTGTCGCGATAACCGCAACGATAGTTGCCGGAGACAGCACCAGCTCTGCTAGTATAAAACTCGGTCGTGATAATAAAATCATTAAGGCAACCACGATCATAGGAATGCCGACCAGATGTGTTGCAATATTGCGGCGGTCGCGATGGTAAGCCGCATACTGGGCGAGATGATCAGTAATAGTTTTCATAACTAAGCTCCTGTGGTTGAATGTAGCCATTATTTATCAGGTTATTCGAATCAGTACAAGGATAGACCATGTCAGCGCAGCGTGAACAATTGGAACGGCGTGCATTTTTAATGTTTCTAGCAGCAGTGAGCTTAGCCTTTGGCGCTATTTTATGGCCATTTTGGGGCGCTATTTTTTGGGCCTGCGCCATAGTGGTCATCTTCGCACCCTTACAGCAGTGGTTGCAGCAACGACTCCCTGGCTACCCGAATAGTGTCGCGCTGATCACCTTATTACTGTGTATGGTGGTCGTGGTGGTACCGGTGGCGTTTATCAGTTCCGCTTTCATTCAAGAAGGCATGCAGTTTTACCAACGGCTTGACTCTGGTGAGTTTGATCCGCGCCAAGTGTTACAGCGTTTACGCGATGCGTTTCCGATCATTGATCGTGCCATGCTTGAGTTTGGCATCAGCGGCGAATCAATACGCGATGACCTCACGGCTGTAGTGAAGAGCGTGAGCGGATTTATGGCGCGCGAGACGTTAGTTATCGGGCAAAATACCTTTGGCTTTTTAATTAGTTTGGCACTGATGCTTTATTTGGCGTTTTTCTTACTCCGTGATGGCGATAAGTTACAAGATTTGATTGTGCAAGCCTTGCCACTAGGAGATCAACGCGAACGCGCTTTATTACAAAAATTCTCTGAGGTAACTCGTGCTACGGTAAAAGGAAATTTGGTGGTTGCACTGGTGCAAGGTGCCTTAGGTGGTTTTATTTTCTGGATATTAGACATTCCAGGACCATTTTTATGGGGTGTGGTGATGGCTATTCTGTCCTTGATCCCAGCCGTTGGTGCGGCCTTGATTTGGTTACCCGTAAGTCTCTATTTATTTGCCACCGGAGCCTGGATCAGCGGTACGATTTTAATGGCTTATGGCGCCTTGGTTATTGGCTTGGCGGACAACGTACTGCGGCCGCTCTTGGTCGGCCGCGATACTAAATTACCGGATTATGTCGTGCTGTTTTCAACCATCGGTGGCATATCGCTATTCGGCATTCACGGCTTTGTGATAGGGCCCTTAGTTGCCGCGTTATTTATGGCTAGTTGGCAGATTTTCATGACTGATTTTAACCAGCAGCAGTCGTCATGACCGGTGCAGGCGCGGTACATTCAGGTCGGCGAGCCTTGCAACTCACTGATCGGTTATAGCTTATAGCGAATGTGACTGGACAATAGGGCGATCAAGTCGGTAATGTTAGCAGCTAGATATCTTGGTGCTCTGGAGTTCGGTATGACACGCAACATCGGGTTTTTCACAGCTGTGCTAGCGGTTATGCTCGGCGGCTGCGCCAGTTCGGTAGAGGCGCCATTTAGCTCCATTGAACAACAGCAGCTCGAAACTGTGGAATTTATGCGGCCGTATGAACTCTCACGCACCGATGTCAGCCATACCTCATTAGGTGAAGTCGTCGGTGAATCTTGTCAAAGGACACGGTTTCAGGCTCAACCAAGTCAAGCCGAAGCGTTATTAAAGCTTAAGCTGGCGGCAGCTCAGCTGGGCGCCAATCGAGTCATTCTCAAGCAATGTCAACAAGCGTCGAGCAATGACTGCAGAGCCAGCTGGGTCTGTCGTGGCGATGCCCACCAACAACAACCGCTCCGATAAATAGTCGTAACGAGGTAGCTATGCGTCAGGTGAAAAGGCCTACAGAGTTGATTGGTCAAACCGATATGTTGTTGTTACGGTCGTTGTCCAAGCTCAGCGGCTGTGAAATTTGGCTCAAGTTAGAATCGCAGAATCCCGGTGGTTCTATTAAAGACCGAGCAGCGCTGCAAATGATTGAAGATGCCTTTGCTAGCGGCGAATTACAGCCGGGCATGACGGTGGTCGAGGGTACCGCGGGTAATACCGGTATAGGTCTCGCATTGGTGGCAAAAAGCCTTGGCTTGAATATGCTGGCGGTTATGCCCAATGATCAAAGTCCTGAAAAGCAGCGCATGATCAGCCTGTATGGGGCTCAACTGCAAACGGTCAACCCGGTACCTTTTAAAGATCAAAACCACTTTTACCACACCGCCCGACGACTAGCTGCATCACGCGACGACTATTGGTGGGCGAATCAATTTGAAAATACCAGTAATGCGCGGGCTCATTACTTACATACTGGCCCAGAAATTTGGCAACAAAGCCAGGGTGCGGTGGATATTTTCGTATCGGTCGCAGGTACCGGTGGCACTATTGGTGGTAATTCTAAGTTTCTAAAGGAACGCAAGACGGACTGTCAGATCTGGCTTGCTGATCCGGATGGCTCAGGTATTTATAGTTACCTAAAGACCGGTGAATATGCTTCGCAAGGTAGCTCCATGACCGAAGGTATTGGCATCATGCGGTTAGTTGAGAATTTCCGTATGGCCCAAGTTGATGCTGCAGTTAATTTACCCGACCAAGATCTCATCACGCTGTCGCGCTTTGTTCGTGAACAGGATGGCTTAGTGCTTGGCAGCAGTTCTGCGCTCAACGTTGCCGCAGCTTTGCAAGCAGCGCTGTTACATGGCCCAGGTAAAACCATCGTAACTTTTGCTTGTGATCTCGGTGAGCGTTCAGCATCAAAACTTTATAACGACGACTATCTCGTGCAACGCGGTTTAAGCCTAGATGTTGAGGCGATTGATCAGCTCATAGGGCGCTATCGCGATAGCGGCGAGCGTGTTTGGTACAGCGCTCATGGGTAAAGTAAGTGCCGATTTCCCCGATCTTCGTAACTAGTTTCTGTAGCCCGGCTAGAGCGTTACGCGCATGCGATAACCATCACTGTGTTGGTCGTCATCATAATAGTTGAGCAGTAAATCGACCACGGCAAAATCAAGTGCTTGATAAAGTGCGATGGCAGCTTGGTTATCGGTTTTGACCTCTAAACTTAACTCACCGGCACCGCGACTACGTGCATATCCAATAGCATGTTCAAGTAACGCTCGCCCTAACCCCAAACCACGCGCTTGAGCGCTAGTAGCAATAGAATACAACCGCCAGCGTTTGCTGTTACGGCGGGTCAGCAGCAGATAATAGCCCAGCAGGGTGTGGTCGCTACCTTCAGCGAGATGAAAGTGCGCCGTGGGCGATTGCAGCAGGCGGCGAAAATTAGCCCGACCCATTTGACTATAGTCAAATGTGGCGGCTTCAAGCGCTACCAGTGCCGAGAGATCGGCCAGCGTGGCCGGCCGAATGACAGCATTCAGGTTATTTTTCATCGAGACGACGGGCAAAGTCACGCATAATAATGTGATACAGTTCGTCACCAATCAGCAAGTCTTCAACCCCCGATTCAATCGATGGATTATCGTTGATTTCGATAATCACCGGACCCTTGTGGGTGAGCTTTAAGTCAACGCCGTATAAACCATCGCCAATCAGGCGGGTGGCTTGTAGCGCGGTTTTAACCACTTCTTTCGGTACCTGGTGAAGCCCCACGGTTTCGAAGCCACCGGTTTTGCCGCGACTGCTAGCGCTGGCGTGGTTATAAATCTGCCAATGGTTACGTGCCATCAAATACTTACAGGCATAGATCGGGCGATTATTAATGACGCCAATACGCCAATCAAAATCAGTTTTGACGAATTCCTGCGCCAGTAAAATTGTTGATTTAGCAAACAACTCAGCCGCAACTTTCCGAAACTCGGCTTCGTTTTCGGCTTTTTCAACACCAATTGAAAACGAACCATCTGGAATTTTCAACACCACCGGATAGCCCAGTCGCTGGCCAATCTTCGCAAAATCAATATCTTGTTGATTGAGCAGTAACTCAGTGCGTGGTGTCGGAATGTTGTGTTTATCCAGCAATTCCTTCAAAAACACTTTGTTAGCACATTGTAAGATCGAACCTGGTGCGTCAATCACTACCATACCGTTCGCTTCAGCCTTTTTGGCAAAGTGGTAGGTGTAATGATTGATGCGTGTCGTTTCGCGGATAAATAGCGCGTCAAATTCTAACAGCCGATTGTAGTCGGCTGAGGTGATCAATTCAGCATCAATATCTGCATCTCGCGCGGCTTTCATAAAGCGCTGCAGTGCCTTTTTATCACTGGTTGGAATCGCTTCGTTGGGGTCATGCAAAATGGCTAAATCGTAGCGATATTCCTTCGGTGCTCGGGCTTTGCGCCAAACTCGTTTACTAAAGTTATCGAGCGAGTTACCAAAAAAGGTTTGCTGAGCATCATTCAATTCACCCATATCACCGACATAGAGCCGATTGATAAACCACCGCCCCTGATAATCAAACTCAACCCAAATCAGCGGGCAAGGGTAACGGTCAAACATTTGCCGAGCAAAATTGATCAGTTGCGGATGTTCACTCTGACCAAAACAAATCAAAACTTTCAGCGGTTGGCTGGTGTCAGCAGCGGCTAAAAATTTGTTTAAGTGCTTATCGGTGTTGGCAAGCAGCAGTTGATAATGGCTGAAGTTCGCCAGGTCATTAATGGTCGATACCGATGGCATAACCCGTTGGCCGCGTGCTTCGGCCAGCAAGCTGACGTAATAGCCGGTCGACAAATAACTTAAGTCGCCACAGAGGTTCAAAATTTGAGTTCGCGGGCCGTCTGATTGCTGTTGTTGTTGTAAGTATTCACTTGCGGTAACGGTCGCCTGACTGGGGTAGTAGGGCTGCCAATCAGTAATGTCTTCAAGAATAATCAGTGCAGAGTTTTGCATGTCCACTCCATTGCTAAGAGATGCTCATTGTCAACTGCGGTGGCCCTTCAATACAAGCAGCGCGGATGAAAAAATACGTAAATTTTTAGTCTGTTACGGCTATGTGGGCTATTCTTTATTAATTAGCTATAGTCTAGCTTACTTTTGACTTTTTGCAGCGGCCATTGGAGGCGGTAATTTATGGTGCGATTACTGGCGAAATTACTCAAAGC
>DIVC01000068.1:7356-12653 GCA_002423905.1 Idiomarina sp. UBA6142 | reverse complement strand
CGACAGCGTATTGCCCTCCGCCGCCGCCAGCAACAGCTAGAACCCGCTGAACAGCAGCAGGTGGAACAGGCATTTCAGCAGCTGGGCATAGATTCCTGCGCCGCCACTGGCTTATGCCAACCTAGTTGCCCAGTTGGCATTAATACCGGTCAATGGATTCAACAACTTCGAGCACAACAAGCCCCCGCGGCACCACTCGCTCGTTGGACTGCCGCACACTTGGGCAGCAGCTTAGCAATAGCGCGCTTCGCGGTAGCAGCGCTGCAACCGCTACAGCGGTTGTTACCCCCAAAGCGCATACCAAGCTTGCCAAAACCCGCCGTAACCAAGCCTTTAACATCCGATGATGGCCAGCTTGCCGAGCAAGTCGTGTATTGGTCAGGTTGTGCCAACCGTCTGTTTGCCAGCTCCGCTGAATTAACCTTACCAGAAGCTGTTCAGCAGTTGTGCCAACGTGCGGGTATTGGTGTACGCTGGCTGACCGAGCAAGCCGATCATTGCTGTGGACAGCCGTGGTTAAGCAAAGGTCATGCTGATATTGCTGCAGAACGGCGCCAAGCCAGTTATCAGCAATTATGGCAGCTTACCGAACAAGGACGCTGGCCGGTAATCGTTGATGCCAGCGCTTGCGCACTGCAATTTCAGGATTTAGCCGGGCTACAAGTACTCGAGCTCAGTGATTTTCTGCAGCACCGAGTGGTTGCGAAATTATCGCTCACACCACTCAATGAACCGTTGTTACTCCATGTCACCTGTAGTAGTCGCCATCTTGATCAAGGCGTTGCACTGCGCGCACTAGCGCACCATTGTAGTAACCGCGTGATTGAGCCAACTGGCATCTATTGTTGCGGTTTTGCCGGTGATAAAGGCTTTACTGAGCCGCAATTAAATGCTGCAGCACTGGCGCCGTTAGCTGCGCAAGTGCCGGCTGATTGTCGTTATGCGGTCAGTAATAACCGCAGTTGCGAAATTGGTCTCAGTCATCACAGCGGGGTAAACTATCAGCATATTGCCTTACTGCTTGAGCAGCTCAGCCGGTAGACTGACGGTTACCGGCAGCGTTCCTGGCCAGTCATTATTTAGCAACGCCTGCACCAACGCCCGTATCGCTGGGCTGGTAACACCAGCTTGGTCATCCTGAAATGCCGAATAATCAAAACTTGCTGTGGCAGCATCCGCGTAGTCGGTAAAATCCGCAGCACTATAAGGGCTGCGCAATGTGGCATAAACCACTACTTGGGAGCGACCCGTCAGCGCTTGCTGCAACCATGCTTGGCGTGCAGCCGCAGTTGCCCGTGGTCTGGCGGTATGGATATCGTCCATCCCCCCTAATTCAGCTAGACTATGCGCAGGCGTAATATCGCCGACAATAATGACCGCATCATCACGCCAATAGCTTTCCTCCGGCAGGCTCGGTAAATGGGCCAAACTGATACAATCAGCACTATATTCCGACTTCTCTGCGGCAAGCGCATGGAGCGCCGCCTGACACCGCAATGCGTCTGGCATTAACCAGTGCCAGTGTGGTTGGGTTAGTGGCAGCACACCCGTATCATAAATCAAGGTAGTCGCCGCGCTCGCTAAGTGGTCCTGTAGAGCCAATTCAAATGCACGATCACGAGTCTCAAAAGCCTCGATACGGGTTTGTAGCGAGTGACTGTGATCGACGTCGGCTAGGAAACGTTGTTTGAGCGCGTTAATACGAGCCAGCGATTGCTCGAGTTCGGCCCGTGGTTGCTGGCTTAGTGCCGTTACTAGTTGCTGTTGAAACCGCCAAAATTCCTCAATGTCGTCATCATTGCGCAGTTTAAACGGCATCAGCGCAATGTCGACACCCGCGGCAAAAGTCGCCAATGTGGCTTGCAACGGGGAATAGTATTGAGCCACGCCGGCCATATCAAGCGCGTCGCTGATAACCACTCCTTGGTAGCCTAAGTCACCGCGGAGTAAATCGGTGATAATAGCGCGTGACATGGTTGCTGGGACAATGATCTGGCGACCGTCATCAGTTACAAAGGTGCTGCTGTCAAGTTGCGGATATTGAATATGAGCGGTCATCAATAATGCTGGCGCCGATGCGCTAGCAATAATCTGCTGAAACGGTAACAAATCGACTGCATCAATGGTGGCGCGATCATGATCGACTCGTGGCAGACCAATGTGACTATCAACCAGTGTGTCGCCATGTCCTGGAAAGTGTTTGAGTGCACTGGCCACACCCTGTTGCTGCAAGGCCGCAACCGTAGCTTGCCCGAGACGAGCAACTTGTTGTGGTGACTCGCCATAACTACGGACATTAATGACTGGATTCTGAGGGTTGATGTTGACATCCACCGTGGGCGCAAAATTGACATTAAAACCCAACTGCTTTAGGCGCTGCGCCTGCAGCTCGGCCACTTGGGTTGCCAGTGTGGTACCCTTTACTGCAGCGCTGGCACCAAGCGCCATATTGCCGCCAAAGCGCACCAGCATATCCTCTGGTAAGCGCGCCACTCGGCCACCCTCTTGATCAACGGCAATCAATAGCGGCGGCAGCCCTGCTTCGCGCATCACCTGCTGCATATCGTCGATCAAGGTCATGGTTTGCCGGGTCTCCTGAATATTATCGGCAAACAAGATCACGCCACCTATTTGCCCTCGGCGCAACACCTCGGCCAATGCCTCGGGTAGCTTGAGTAATGGCTGGCGACAAACTTGCTCAGTATCATGCTGATGGCAAAAATAGCGCAGATCGAGCATTAATTTCTGCCCCAGCAGATACTCAAGACTGGCCTTATCGTCACGGCTGACAGGGTAACTGCAAGCACTGATTGCGAGCGCTAAGGCCCCACCACAGAACCACTGCAATAGCGTTCTAAAGCGCTGCATAGAACCTCGTGAGAATGCTCTGTTAAATAAAATATTCCAAATCATCAGTTCGCTCTCGGCTTATTTTGAATCGTTGATCCGCATCAATACATGACTAATTATGCCTATACTTAGTCAGCAATGGTGGATTTTTTTGACACTCGGGTCTACAGTGGATAGAGTTAAAAAGCTTGAATAATTTATTTTTTAGCTTATACCTAACAAGAGAACGAAAAAGTTCCAGAATGGAATGCTGTGGGAGAACCCTCGCGCACGTCGTGCGTTATCGGTACTACCGATAGCATAACCTAATAATAACTAACTTAAATCAACAAACAATCAAGTGGAGAACAGCCCGTGAAACTCAATAAAATAGCACTCATGCTGAGTTTAACGTCACTGGTTTGTGGCCCAGCACTAGCCCAAGATGTAAACCAAGGTGATAACGTTGAAAAGCAAGATGACAAAAATGTCGAACGTATTCGGGTAACCGGATCCAGTATCAAACGAACAACGTTGGAAGGCGATTTGCCGCTGACGGTGTTCACTCGCGCTGAAATGGATGCACAAGGCATCACTTCTGCCGAACAATTAATGTTACAACTTAACATCGCTGGTAACGGCGCTGATAACTTAGCCAGTAACAACGGTATCGTTTCTGCCGAACAACGTGGCAACAATGGTGTTTCTGGCGCCAATTTACGTGGCCAAGGCGCTGATGCAACGCTGGTGTTATTAAATGGCCGCCGCGTAGCAACTCACGGTTTGAAAGGTCGCGCGGTGGATCTCAATTCAATTCCGTTTGCAGCTTTAGAGCGCGTAGAAGTGCTCCGTGACGGTGCCTCTGCCGTCTATGGTACGGACGCAATTGGTGGGGTTATCAACTTCATCACCAAACGTGACTATCAAGGCGCTGACTTGTCCGCCTTTGTTGACGTCACCGAAGCCGGCGGCGGCAATATCTACCGTACCAGCGCATTATTTGGTGCCGGTGATCTCCTCGAAGATGGCTACAACGTATTTGCTACTGTATCGTACAAGAAAAATACTATTTTACGTGGTACCGACCGTGACTTTGCCAATACCTTCCAGCCTGAGCGCGGCCTCTCGCCTGATACCCGCGGTACCCCGTTTGCCACTGTCTTTAACAACAGCCAGACGAACTTAATTGGCAGCGCCGGCCTGACTGACCCAGCCGGTGGTGGCAACATGTCGGCGATTAACATTCTCAATCTACCTGGTGCTGCCGGCTGTGAGAGTGGCGGTGATATGATGGGCCCATATGGTTATCGCTTATGGGGTGTTGCCGGTTCAAAATATGCGTGTGCGTGGGATTATCCGCAAGCACAAAGTATTTTACAGCCGCAAGAAAGTATTGACTTCGTATCACGTGCGACCTTTGCTGTTGCCGATAATCATGAAGTATTTATTGAGTTAGTCGGCTCACGGGTTGAGGTGGCTAAATCATTTGAAGCCTACCAGGTATCGCCAAGTGCCACGTTTGGACCTTCTTCATGGTACCCAAGCACCGGCGTTTCATACGATTTAGTTTATAATGCCTTAGCCGCTTATTTTAATCCGGCACAGCTCAACTACGGCGCCCCTATTGCCTACCGCTGGCGTTGTATTCCGTGTGGTAACCGCGAAATTGAAACCACTACCGATTCCTATCGTCTACAATTAGGCGCTGAGGGTATGATTGGAACTTGGGATTACGCGGTTGGTTTTGGCTATTCAGAGAACGAATCTGAGTCACTACTTGGCAACGGTTATTACTATACCGATGGCTTTGTTGCCGCGCTCGGTGGTGGTAACCTCAACCCCTTCCTGCTCCCAGGCCAATCTCAAACTGCTGCAGCCATGCAAGATCTTAATGCCGCCTCAGCGCGCGGCGTGAAGCTCTACGGCGGGGTGAGTAGTACTACGCAAATAGATGCGGTGATTTCCGGTGATGTTGATTCTATGGAACTTGGCGGTGGTGTTGTGCAAGTTGCTGCCGGGGTTGACTTACGTCGCGAAGAATTCGCCTTTAATGGTGATGAGCGTGCCACTAGACGCGCTATCTTCCTTGCTCCATTTGACGATGCCAACGCCCTTGATAACGTAAAACGCGATATCAAAGCGGTGTTTGTTGAAGCTTATCTACCGTTTACCGATAATCTTGGGGTGACCTTGGCGAGTCGTTACGACCATTACAGCGGTTTTGGTGGAACCACCAACCCGAAAGTGTCGTTTAACTATCGCCCAACCGACGACCTGATGTTCCGTGGTGCATTTAGCTCAGGCTTTAAAGTGCCATCGTTCAACCAGCTGTTTAATGGTGTGCAGGAACTGCCATACACTGGTCTTGATTTAGCTGACCCAGCTACTTGTCCAAGTGGTCAAGCCAACGAGAACATTACTGGTTGCGCATTGATTCAGCCGGTTGAAATTTTCGGTGGTAAAGATAG
>DIVC01000068.1:0-7197 GCA_002423905.1 Idiomarina sp. UBA6142 | reverse complement strand
ATAACTTAGTTGGTCAGCACGTGCGCTTCTTTAACTTACCGTTGAAATGGAAGCACACCTTCGCAGTTGGCTACACTCAAGGCGACTTCACGCACACCTTTAGCCAGTTATATCGCAGTGGCTATACCGATGAAATGCCAGTCAGTGTGCGTAACGGCAGCTTTATCCCAACTGAGTGGAACCGTAAAGTAGGTAACTACATCACCTATAATTACAGCCTCGGCTACACTGGTTTCGAAGACTTCGATATGATCTTTGGTATCAAGAACTTGTTAGACCGTGATCCGCCATTCACAGCACACCAGAACGATTTCTCTGCGGGTGCTGGCTGGGAGCCACGGGTAGCTGACCCACGTGGCCGCGCTTATACCTTGCAGGTTAACTACAAGTTCTAAGCAACGTTGTTTTGGTAAGCAATGCGGTCAGCCTCGGCTGGCCGCATTTGTTTCCGCACAACGCTTAATTACACCAATAACGGAACAACGTGATGAGCATTGCCCGCCACATACGACATGTTAGCTTACTGTTCGCTAGTAGCCTTTGGTTGAGTGCCTGTGCCACGTCGAGTTATCAACAGCTGCCATCCGAGAATTACGACCGCCGAATTAAGAGCTTGGTGTTGCATTACACTGCAATTGACTATGCTGACAGCGTGCAAGCCTTAGTACCATCCCCAGGGCTTAGTTCACACTACCTAATACCGCAGCGACTTGACCCCAGTTACCCCAATCAGCAGCTCAAAGTCATTCAGTTGGTGGCTGAGCATGATCGTGCTTGGCACGCTGGTGGTAGTTACTGGCAGGGTCGTCAGCAATTGAACGACACCTCTATTGGTATCGAAATTGTCAATGTTCCACAGTGCGAATGGGACCACAGTATTACGTCTACGCGCAGTGAGCATGCCGCCCATCGGCTCTGTAGCTTTCCTGATTATGACCCACAACAAATTGAATTACTGATCGCGCTCGCACAAGATATTCTTGCTCGTAATCCTGATATTCACCCAACTGCCGTGATTGGTCATGCCGATATCGCCCCGCAGCGTAAAAGTGACCCCGGTCCGCGCTTTCCTTGGTATCAACTACACCAACATGGCATTGGCGCTTGGTACGAACAACAGCGCTTGAGTCATTACTGGCGGTTGTTTAATCAGCAACAGCCAAGTCTTGGCTTACTTCAGGCTGCCCTGCGTTCCTATGGTTATGGCATCACCGAAAGTGGTCGTTATGACCCGCTGACGGAAGCGACCTTGAACGCATTTCAAATGCATTTTTTACCCTGGCAAGTCGATGGCCGCCCCAATAGTTACACCGCTGCGGCAGTATTTGCCCTGTTAGAACGCTATTTCCCAGAGCAGCTAAAACCGTTATGGCAACGCTATGAGCGGGAGCTAGAGGTGATTGCAGTTAGCGCCAAGGAAGCGCCTCAACCACAAGGCCAGATTGATCGCATTTTTCCGGAATCCGCAAACGAGCGATCGAATCGGGCGCTGGTCAATGACCGCTTACCGTTTAAAGCCTATCAAGGGCGGGGGACTATTCACCTAAAGAGCAATCAAGATGCCAAGGTCAGTATTTTAGTCAATGGCCAAGAGCTGTCACTGGCAACGCCTCTAAAAGCCGGTGAAGACTATCATTATAGCCTGCATCGACGCACCCAAAACGGCATCAACACGCTGCATGTGGCAGCCATTGAGCCGGCTGATGCAGAACTGCAGGTGACTATTCCTTATCCACAATTAGTTGATCGGACCGCCGCTTATACCAGCGCTTTCGAGCATGTTGATGCGCTTATTAATGCTGATATCGACAACGGCTTTCCAGGTGCGGTGCTGCTAGTTATCAAAGACGGCGCGATCATCAAGCACACCGCCTATGGCTTTGCTCAGCGCTATGACCAACAGGGTGAAGCACTCGGCAAACCACAACCGATGGCAGTTGATACGCTGTTTGATGTGGCCTCCAATACCAAAGCGTTTGCCACCGGCTTGGCGATCATGCAGTTAGTTGATCGCGGTTTGCTCGATCTCAATCAACCGCTTTTTCATTATCTCCCTGAATATCGCGGAGAGGGCCGTGAAGCGCGCTTAGTGCGCGACTTATTGCAGCATCAATCGGGCTATGACGCACAAGTGCGCTTTCACGATCCTGACAATGGTTTCGGTCGTGCGCTGTTCTCACAACAAAAACAGCGCACCGAGCAGCTGTTGCTCAGTAAAGTTCCTTTCGGTACCGGTAACGGTATGCGCGCGCATTACAGTGATACCAATTTTATGTTGCTCGGTATACTGGTTGAGCGCATTAGTGGCATGCCCCTCGACCACTATGTCGAGCAGCAAATTTATGCTCCGTTAGGGCTGCGTAATAGCTTGTTTAACCCGTTACAGAAAGGCCGTAAAGCAGAACACATAGCGGCTACTGAACTGGCCGGCAATAGTCGTGGTGGACGGGTGACTTTCCCCAACATGCGTGACTATACCCTACAAGGTGAGGTGCATGATGAAAAAGCCTTTCATGCTTTTCAGGGCGTTGCCGGGCATGCCGGTTTATTTACCACCGCAGCCGATCTGGCAGTGCTCGTACAAAGCCTGTTAAATGGTGGTGGCTACGCCGATGTGCATCTGTTTGACCGCAGTATCGTCGAAACCTTCAGCAAACCGCATGAGCGTGACCACAGTTTTGGTTTAGCCTGGCGGCGAGCTGCTGACGGTCAATTGCGTTGGCATTTTGGCCCCTATGCAAGCGCCAGTGCATACGGTCACACCGGTTGGACCGGAACCGCGACGGTGATCGACCCAGCCCTTGACCTCGGTATTATTCTGCTCACCAATGCCCGCCATAGCCCGATTATTGATATACCTGAAAATGGTTATGAATTCCTTGGCAAAACCCTAGAGACCGGCAATTACGGCAGTATTATTGGTGCCATCTATGAAACGTTATTGCATCAACCGAGCAAGCGCTAAGTTATAGCGCTTGCAGTGATGGAATAGCGCTGATACCCAAGCCGGGCGTTTGGTTCAGTTCAATGCGGGCAGCTTCAAACAGGCTGCCGCCAACAACCGGCTGGCTACTCGCTAAACTTGGGCTATCTAGGTCTATTTTTTTAATCACCGAACTCTTCGCCGCCGCCAAGTGTGCAGCAGCAGCGACACTAACACTGCTTTCTAGCATACAACCGATCATGCATTCGACCCCGTAGAGTTCACACAAATCAGCAATCCACAACGCTTTTGACAACCCACCGGTTTTCATTAACTTGATATTGATGATGTCGGCAGCACCTTGTTGCAGTAGGCTTAATACCTCACGTGGACCAAATGCACTTTCGTCAGCCATCACCGGCGTGAGCACCCGCTCAGTAATAAATTTCATACCGGCAATATCATGCGCAGGCACCGGTTGCTCAACCAACTCCAGTTGCACACCAGCGCGTTCCAGCTGCTGTAAGGCAAAAACAGTTTGCTTGGCGGTCCAGCCTTGATTGACATCCAAACGTAAACTGGCGCGCCCAGCCACCTGGTCAGCAATTGCTGTGACCCGCGCAATATCGTCTTGCAGATCAGTGCCTATTTTTATTTTTAAGGTGCGGTAACCGCGCGCTAAGGCATGCTCACTATCAGCGAGCATTTTATCAATACTATCGACACTAATAGTCACATCGGTCTCTAGTTGACCGCTGTGCGCGCCACCACCAAGTATCCGGTACAACGGTTGCTGGTGAGCCTGCGCCCAAAGATCATATAAAGCGATTTCGACCGCGGCTTTGGCACTGGTATTGTGGACCATGCTGTTCTGCACCCGCTGCAACAACTGATTGAAAGCGTATATCGATTGACCGATCAGCCGTGGCGCTATCACCGACTCAATCGCCGCAATAATCGCCCCATGGCTGTCACCGGTGATCACTACCGTCGCTGCTGCACCGCCGTAACCAATATGCCCGCTATCGGTATGAATGAGCACAATAATGTCATGCACGGCGTCGACGCTGCGCAGCGCAGTCTTAAATGGGGTGATCAGTGGTACCTGTAAGCGGCGTAATTCAATCTTGGTGATATTCATAGCAACCTGCGTTAACGAAGCGATTTAATCGCGTAAATACGGTCGAGATAGCTGTCCTGCTCATTCACATACAAGGTGGTCAAGGGCGTGACCGATACGCCATTGAGAATACCTTGATAGGCATTGCCTTCGGCATCACGATAACGCAACCCATGCACATCATGAATCACATACGGCTCATCACCAACGTGGCCGATATACATGACCACGTGACCGGGCAAATACAGTAAGTCACCGATCTGTAATTCAGCTAAATACTTTCGCTTATCTGCTACTGGCGTATCGGCAGCGAAACGAATATTACGGCCGAATTCACCATGCCCCTGCTGACCGCTATTACGTGGCATTTCAATACCCATGGTGCGATACACTTCGGAAACGAAACCGGTACAATCGCGCGCATTGTAATCGTGCCCCCAACCATAACGCTCGCCGAGAAAATTAAATGCTTGGCGGAGAATATTGGCTTCGGTAAATGGCAAATAGCCGATCTGCGTAGCTTGATGCCGCGCAATCAAGGCTGGTGTGAACAGCAATTGCCCAGCACTATCGCGTTGCGGTAGTAACACCGTATGACTGGCATAGGGATTCTGACCATACAGCGCATGACCTACCTCTTGCGCAGTCATTAACGGCAGGCGCGTACTCATGTCTAATTGTACTTCTGAGCTAGCTGGCTGCTGCGGGTTGTAGTTGGTCCAAACCTTGGCGGCGGTGGCTTGTAAAAAAGGCTCTCGTTCTGCGTACGCTAAAACCGACTGGCGGTCACCAATAGCGACATATCGCGCTTCTATCCAAGCCAGATAATGATACGACTGTGCTAGATACCATTGGCCATCTGCGCTGGTGTGAACTATGGCTAATGGCCAGCCAGGGAATACTGCGGTTTCTTGAAACCTATCAATATCCAAATCATCGATCGCGCTGTATAACTTATCGTTGGTTGGAAACGTGCGCATGGCGGCGCGCTGCACGGCCAACCCAAAGCGGATTGGATTGTCTTGTTGCACCCCAGCTAAATTAGCCGCGGCGCGATAGTCAGCTAGCTGAGCCTCGGTTGCTTGCTCGCCCGTGGCATAAAACCGCGGATACTTTGGCGTACTACTGATGCTGTTGATAGCTTGTTGCAGCTGCTCAGCAGACCATGCCTCCGGCAGTGTTGATAATTGGACCATTTCCGCTTGCAACGCATAGGTTTGCTGGTTAAAGGCGGCAATATCATCGCTGCCGAGCAGCACGACATCGGGCTGCGGGCGTTGCGATAACCAGTAATCGACCTGTAACTGTGCGCTAGTGACACCGAGTACATCATGATGCACTGGCTCCGCGGCATCGGTGACGACATCGGCAGCTGGCATGGGCTGACAACCAAGCAAGCTGAACAGGAATAAATAAACGACAACGCGCATCTTTAAAGGTCCTTTATCTCAATAACCACAACTTAATCGTGATAGATCCTCGGTACTCGAGCACCCACGCGAGTTACTAATTCATAACCTATGGTGCCAACCTGCTGCGCCACTTCATTGACCGGTAAATTTGGCCCCCACAATTCGACCTCATCATCAAGGCGCAATTGCGGACAATCTGTTGCATCAATGGTGATCATGTCCATCGATACCGTTCCCACTAACGGCAAGCGTTGGCCGGCTGCCAGCACTGGTGTTCCCGCAGGAGCATGGCGCGGATAACCGTCGGCGTAGCCAATCGCTACGGTAGCGATGACACTATCACGGCTGGCGCACCAGCGCGAACCGTAACCAACCGTATCACCCCGTTTCACCTCACGTAAACCAATGACTGGGGCCAGCAACCGCATCACTGGCTGTAACGGCGCAATGAGGCGCGGTAAGCCTGGGTCAATGCCATAGAGCATGATACCCGCCCGACACCAGCGGCGTATATCCGGGTGCTGTAAACTACCGAAAGGTTGCAGCAAAGCTGCACTGTTGGCTAAACTGAGTCGAGTAGCAAACCCAATCAATGGCTCAAATGCCGCCAGCTGCCGATCATTTAACGGGTGTTCGGCCTGCTCAGCATTGGCAAAATGGGTCATCAGGGTCACCTCACCGACGTGTTGCGCAGCGGTCAAACGTTGGCTAACCATGGCGATTTCGTGACTGGCAAAGCCCAGCCGATGCATACCGGAGTCGACTTTTACCCAGACCTTCAGCGGCGTTGATAGGGGTGTCGCCAATAATTGCTCGAGCTGACGCTGCTGATGCAGCACCGGTTGTAAGTTGTAGGCTTCACACAATGGCAGCTCGGCCGCACTAAAACACCCCTCCAACAACACAATGGGTACGCGCACGCCGTTGTCGCGCAGCTGCAAGGCCTCATCTAAAAAGGCCACCGCCACCGCATCGACATAGGGCTCAATTGCCGCAGCAACAGCAGCACTACCATGACCATAACCGTTGGCTTTAATGACCCCGAGCAACGACTGACCGACTGCCAGTTTACGCGCTAACTGGGCGTTATGGCGCAGCGCTTTTAAATCTATTTCCGCACGGGTGGGACGATAATGCAGTGCTGGTTTCGCCATTTAAAGTTTCCGCAAGCGTAAATCTTCAAAGTTAAAGCTGAAATCAGCCGCCGGATCTATTTTTTCAATTAACATGCCCTCAATAGCGCCATTCATGCTGGTGGTAAAGCGCACATAGGCATCAGCCTCATGAGTTCGGTCGTCCCAGCGCACCACGTAGGTGGTGCCGCTAACATGGAATAACTCACCGGCAATACGAGCCGACCGATGCGAGCGCAAACGCAATGTTTGTTGCTGCTGTTCAATACTAATATCACCAAACCAAGGGTCGCGATAATCGCCCAATAATGGCGCTATTAAGGCCGCATCAACCGGCTGCGTGGTGGGCTCAGTGAAGCGTTCGGCTCGTCGGGTATTCTGCTGTGCCCGCCAAGCCTTAGTCAACGCGAGCCAATCCTGTTGCTCAGTGCTGGTGTAACTTTTAATCAGGGTTTGAATCAATGCGGTACGGGCATCACCATTGGATTTATTCAATAACACTAAAAAGCCGACATTGCGCTGCGGTAAAAAGCCGAGGTAGGCATTCATGCCATGCAATGTGCCGGTATGATGAATCAGCAATAAACCATCAACATCGTTGATACGCCA
>DIVC01000010.1:18301-22858 GCA_002423905.1 Idiomarina sp. UBA6142 | reverse complement strand
TGTTGTCGATTCTCGATGACCAGCAATATCTGCAGTTAGCGGCCTTAGCCGAGCGTTATCAATTAGATGTTCTGACTGAAGTAGCCACCGCCGAGGAAATGCATCGAGCCGCTCGCTTAGGCGCCACCATTATCGGTATCAATAACCGCAATCTGCACGATTTGAGTATTGACCCACAACGCAGCATTGCGCTCAGTCAGCTCGCTCCTGCTGGTGCGCTATTGGTGGCCGAATCTGGCTTCAGTGAGCATACTGCGGTGCGGACCAGCGCACCTTATGTGGATGGCTTTTTAGTCGGTAGCGCGCTGGCCGCACAAGCCAATGTCGATCAAGCCTGCCGTGAACTCATCTATGGTCAGCATAAAGTCTGTGGCCTCGGTCATGCCAACGATGCCATGGTGGTGCGGGCGGCGGGCGGAGCTTACGGCGGCTTAATTCATGTTAGTCATTCACCGCGCTATGTGTCGATGGCACAAGCGCAAGCCATTGCGGCGGCTGAACCACTGCTGCGCTATGTGGGAGTATTTGCTGATCAACCACTGACCGAGGTGGTGGCTTTCGCCGAGGCGACCAGGTTGTTTGCGGTGCAATTGCATGGCCATGAAGATATCGATTACATCAGCCAACTGCGTCAAGCCTTACCGACTGGCACCCACATCTGGAAAGCCATTGGCGTAGATGAGCCACTGCTACTGCCAGAGTTGCGGGTCGACCGTTATGTGCTCGACAACCGCTATGGCGGCAGCGGTAGCTGCTTTGACTGGCAGTTATTAACCAGTTTAACCACAGCGCAGTTAGCCCAGTGCATGATTGCCGGTGGCATCAACCAAGCTAATGCCGCCGCGGCTCAAGCTACTGGCATTGAGCGCTTAGATATCAATTCAGGCGTGGAATATCGGAAAGGTCACAAAGATGCAGGCCTGATTATTCAGTTTTTTAACCAATTACGACAGTATGGACGGACCAATCAATGAGCGACAGTAACCCGAACCGCGCCTATTTCGGCGACTTTGGTGGTCAATTTGTGCCAGAGATTTTGCTCCCGGCGCTAGACCAACTTGAACAAGCCTTTTTAGATGCTCAGCAAGATCCTGAGTTTCAGCGCGAATTTACCGACTTGCTCAAACACTATTTGGGCCGGCCAACACCGTTGTCGCTGTGTCAAAACTTGCCGCTGGTCAGCCCCAACGGCACCAAGATCTACTTTAAACGGGAGGATCTGTTGCACGGTGGTGCGCATAAAACCAACCAAGTGCTTGGTCAAGCGCTGCTCGCCAAACGCATGGGTAAACACCGTATTATCGCCGAAACCGGTGCTGGTCAGCACGGTACCGCGACCGCCCTTGCCTGTGCCCTGCTCGGCCTTGATTGCACGATATATATGGGTGCAAAAGACGTAGAACGGCAACAGCCTAACGTCTTTCGCATGCAGCTCATGGGCGCTAAGGTAATACCGGTAGATAGCGGTAGCGGCACCCTCAAGGATGCCGTGAATGAGGCGATGCGCGATTGGACCGCCAGCTATGCCAGCACCCATTACTTGCTCGGCACCGCTGCCGGCCCCCACCCATTTCCAACCATAGTGCGTGAATTCCATCGGATGATTGGCGCCGAAGCCAAAGCGCAAATGATTGAGCGCGCTGGGCGCCTGCCCGATGAAGTAATTGCCTGTGTCGGTGGCGGCTCCAACGCTATTGGCATGTTTGCTGAATTTATTGATGAACCAGGTGTGCAGTTAGTTGGCGTGGAACCAGCAGGCAAAGGTGTTGAGACCCATCATCACGGGGCGACTTTAACGGCCGGTAAACCAGGTATTTTGCATGGCTGCCGCTCATACATTATGCAAACCGAAGAGGGTCAAATTGAAGAGAGTTATTCGGTCTCCGCTGGCTTAGACTACCCAGGAGTGGGCCCACAACATGCCCATCTGAAGAGCATAGGCCGCGCTCGCTATGAGTCAGTCACTGACGATGAAGCCTTAGCAGCATTCAAACTAGTGGCGGAGAAAGAAGGTATCATACCCGCCTTGGAATCAGCCCATGCGGTAGCCTATGCGCTGCGCCGCGCCGCTGAACCTGATGCGCCAGAAATTTTACTGGTCAATATGTCGGGACGCGGTGACAAAGACATTGATCACGTGCGCAAAATTTTTGCCCAACAAGCGGCGGGAGGTCAGTCATGAGCCGCTATCAAGCCATGTTTAAACACCTTGATGAACAGCATCAAGGTGCACTCGTCCCCTTTGTGACTTTGGGTGATCCTGATAGGGCCACCAGCCTCAACATTATCCGCAGCCTGATTGCGGGGGGTGCCGATGCCCTTGAATTAGGTTTGCCGTTTTCCGACCCCGTAGCTGATGGCCCTACCATTCAAAAAGCTGCCATTCGAGCACTCACGGCTGGAGTCAGCCAAGCTGACTGTTTTGACATCATCGCTACCATTCGCGCTGAGCATCCGCAGTTACCGATTGGTTTGTTAGTTTATGCTAATTTGGTGGTCAGCAATGGGGCACAAGCATTTTACCAGCGCTGCCAACAAGCTGGCGTTGATTCAGTGTTAATCGCTGATGTGCCGGTGCGTGAGGGAGAACACTTTAACACCTTAGCCCGTAGCTATGGTATTGCCCCTATTTACATAGCGCCACCTGATGCCAGTGCCGAACGCCTCGGTCAAGTTGCTGCCAACAGTGAGGGTTATGTGTACTTACTCAGCCGCGCGGGGGTAACCGGTGCCGATGCAACCCTGCAAGCACCTGCAGAGCGGGTGATTAGCGCGTTAAAAGCAGCCAACAGTGCACCGCCTTTGCTGGGTTTCGGTATCAGTACCCCGGAACACGTACAAGCAGCTATTGCCGCTGGTGCTGCAGGGGCAATTAGTGGTTCAGCCGTGGTGAAAATTATTGAACAACATCTGCACCAGCCAGCGCACATGTACGCTGCGCTGGAGCAGTTTGTCGCTAGTCTGAAGGCGGCAACAAACAAGCCCTAAGCGCAGCCTCAACGGTTGGGTACTTAAATGAGTACCCAGCCGCTAGAGTACGTTCTGGTAGCACGTATTGCCCAGTTAACAGCATACTCGACAATTCGCCCAGGGCTAATTTCAACACCACACCTGGTACCCGCATAAAATGTGATTTGCGCAGTACTTTGGCGATACTACGACTAAATTCAGCCTGGCTGACCGGCTGCGGCGCGGTGCCATTATAAGTACCCTGGCATTCAGGGTGTTCTAATAAATGCTCAATAATACCGACAATGTCGTCCAGCTGAACCCACGAAAAACCCTGCTCACCGTGTCCAACCGGGCCACCCAAACCGAGCAGATATGGCGGTAACATTTTCTGTAAAGCGCCACCCTTCGGCGCGAGTACCACCCCAGTGCGGAGCACACAGACCCGTGTGCGTTGTGATTGCGCGGCTAATGCTAGACGNNTGCTCAGTCACTGGCGTGCTATCTCGCGGGCCATAGATGCCAATCGCCGAGCCACTGATAAATACTGCAGGCGGCTGTTCAGCTTGCTGAATCAGCTCGGTTAATTGCCGGGTAATGTTCCAGCGGCTTTGTTCGATGCGCAGCTTTTGCCGATCGCTCCAGCGTTTATCGGCAATGCCCTCGCCTTGCAAATTAATCACCGCACAATAATCGCTGATGGCTTTGATTTCATCTAAGCTGCCTAGCGTCTGCACGGTATTGCCAAAGCATTCAATCGCCCGTTTAGGCTGTCGGGTCAGCACGGTAATGCTGTAGCGCGGACACAAACGCTGCACTAACGCGCGGCCAATCAGGCCGGTTCCGCCGGTAATCAATATTTTCATCGCTTCTGCCCCTTGGTTGCCGGCCATTGCCGGTCATATGGCTTGAGTGTAGTCATGCTTACTTGATTGTGACAACTAGTACCCTACAAACTTTTCTGGCACACTCTAGCTATTCTTCGTTGATCGAGATCCGAGCATGTTGTTTATCCTCGAATATATGCCTATCGCACTGTTTTTTATATTTTATTTAATGGGCGATATCTTTTTAGCAACAGCAGTGCTGATGCTCGGCACAGTATTGCAAATTATTGGCATGAAATTTATGCGCGAACTCATCACCCCACGGCATTGGATTGTGCTGGCGGTGGTGTTGGTATTTGGCGCTATTACCCTGCTGTTACGCGACGAATGGTTCATCAAGATCAAAGTCTCAGTGATCTACGTGATGATTGCAGTATTCCTGCTGGTCGGTCAATGGTGGAAAAAACGCAGTCCACTACAGCTGTTGTTAGGTAACGAAATTCAATTGCCTGACTTTGCCTGGTATCGGCTCACCTACGCGTGGGTGGCATTCACCCTAGGTCTTGCCGCAGTGAACATTTATATTTCTGAGACCATGAGTCTCGATGCCTGGGTCAACTTTAAAGTGTTTGGTATTTTAGCCGCTACTCTGGTATTCACCGTGATCACCGGCGCCTACATGTTTAAACATCACACTGACCGTGACAAAGACGCCAAAGAAATTGAGTAGTATGTTTACCATCGAACGTCTTGAAAGCGGCCCGCAGCGTTTTATCTCGCT
>DIVC01000010.1:17826-18252 GCA_002423905.1 Idiomarina sp. UBA6142 | reverse complement strand
AACCACTATTTCAGACTGGGCTCAGCTCGATTGTCAGGCCGTCATCGCATACGCCCGTAGCGTGCAGCCTAACGGTGAGCTGGTTTGGTTCGCTCATAGTATTGGCGGCCAGTTGTTTGGCATGATCCCGAATTACCACTTGGTTGACCGCATGATCACCGTGGCCACTGGCAGCGGCTACTGGCGCGACACCATGCCCACGCTCAAATATTTATCGCTAGGCTTATGGTATGGCGTGGTGCCATGGTTGGTACCGATGCTGGGTTATTTTCCCGGCGACAAACTAGGCGTCATTGGCAATGTGCCAGGCCCGGCCATGCAACAATGGCGACGCTGGTGCTTGCACCACGACTATTTAGTTGGCGCTGAAGATCTGTATCAGCATTACGCCGATGTGCAAACGCCTATCACTGCCTACAGCTTCAC
>DIVC01000010.1:1146-17706 GCA_002423905.1 Idiomarina sp. UBA6142 | reverse complement strand
ACTCATTAAGCCAACGAGCGAATCAACTGTGCGGTATTGCGGCGGATCAAACGACCACACGACAGTCGCCCTAATACGCCCACCACAATCGCCCCAGCCAATGGCCCAATCAGCCAGAAGCGCCAGTGCAGCGTCGCCGCCATCTCAAACACTTGGGTTTGTAAAATCCATAGGGCTAATTCCATGGCGAAGGTGGCAATCAAGCCGCTAATAGCGCCTAAAATCAAAAATTCATAGGTAATACTGCGGCTCAATAACTTCGCTGGTGCCCCCAGAGTTCGCAAAATAACCAGTTCCTTTTGCCGTTCTTCCAACGACGCTTGTACCTGTGCCAGCAGCACCAAGCCACCGGCAATCAGCACCAGCACCAGCACGAAGCCAATAGCGAGGCTCACCTGGGCAATGACTTCGCGGATTTGCTCAGTGATAGCATCTAAGTCAAGTAACGATACTTGTGGGAACGGCCGAAACAACTCAAACAGCTCGTTCTTACGATCAGTGGGCAAATTAAAACTAGAAATAAATGTGGCCGGAAAATCACTTAAGGTTTGGGGGTTAAAGACGAAATAGAAATTCGGCTGTAACGTCCCCCAGTTGACCTGACGGACACTGGTAATCGGCACTTCAAACACGTTACCGCCAATGTTGAATTCCAACACATCGCCAATGCCCAAACGCATCCGTTTGGCCACCTCAGCTTCAATCGACACCTGCGGTTCGGCATCAGCGCCCCACCACTGACCAGCACTCAGCACATTATTGGGTGGCAAGGTATCGCGCCAGGTCAATTGTAACTCACGACCAAAGCCCTCACGTTGCTCACCGGTTTGCTCATTGCCCGTCTCATCTTCCTTAGTGACCTCGTCACGCACCGGCACACCATTCACCGCGGTCATGCGACCCGGTACAATGGGATACATATCGTTAGCAATAATGTCACGCTCAGCAAAGCGCTGCTGCAAGCTTGCTACATCGCCGCGATCGACGTTGATGATAAAGTAGTTTGGCGCATCGGCCGGTAGTTGCCGCTCCCAATCAGCGAGCAACTCATTGCGTAGGGCTAACACCAGCAAGAGCAACATAATGGCGGTGGAAAAACTCAGCATTTGCACGCTATTGGCTTTAGCACGGCGTTGCAAGCCAGCCATTGCCAAGCGCCAGGCACTACCCGCCTGCATTCCAGCTTGACGACTGACACGGATAAACACTCGCCCTATCGACAACAACAGCACCGCCGCCAACGCACCACCAGCAAACAATGCCGATGACAGCAACCATTGCTGGCTGTAGATCACCAATAAGGCATAAATAGTGCCACCTGACGCCAACCAATGCAGCCAGGACAAACTGTCATTGCCGGTCATATCGCGATTGAGTACCCGCAACGGCGGAATCTGAATCAATCGCAGCAGCGGATACAGCGAGAACATCAAGGCACTGATGAGGCCAGTAGCGCTCGCTAACAGATAAGGCTTTAACGTAGCGGCCGGTAGTGTGGCACCTAATTGTTCGGCAACCACTTCAATCACCCAGGCCTGCAACAGATAACCCAGCAGCAGCCCCACAGCGACACTAATCAAGGTCAGCAATAACAAATGCATAATAAAGATGGCTTGAATCTGGCTGCGTGAGCCACCCATGGTTTTGATAATCGCCACAGCGTCGTAGTTGCGCTGACAATAACGCTGTGCAGCCACCGCGACAGCGGTCGCAGCTAACACCACACCAAGCAAACTAGCTAACAGCATAAAGCGTTCGGCGCGCTGTAAACTACGTGCCAATGGCGAGTCACCATCCTCCACACTGCGCCAACTATGGGTATCATCATTTAGCTGCGGCAATAGCCAGCTTTCGAAATCAGCAAGCGCCGCCTCATCGCCGGCAAACAACACATTCCAGCGCACTCGCGAACCGAGCTGAATCAGCCCAGTCGCCGCTAAGTCAACATAGTTAATCAACACGTTAGGGCTATCGGTAAACACTGAAAAACCCGCGTCTGGCTCGTACGTCAGTACGCGTGTGACGGTAAACGTTTTTTCGCCGACATCGAGGCTATCGCCGATCCCCAGCTGTAACTCCTGAAACAATGCCGAAGCAACCCATGCCTCGCCACTCGCTGGTAAACCTGTAGTCACTTGATCCTCGCCAAATGGCTGCAGTGCGGTTTTTAACTCGCCGCGCAGCGGATAGCCATCACTCACTGCCTTTACGTCAATGAGTGCCAACTGATCGCCAGCAAAGGCCATGGAGTTAAACACCACCCGTCGTGCTGAACTGACATTGCGCTCAGCAGCTGCCTCTAGCCAACTATCCTCAATCACCCGGCGTGAGCTGAGTACTCGATCAGCCGCCAAAAACTCAGCGCTGCGAGCTAAGAGCCCGGCTTGCAAGCGCTCGGTAAACAATGACAATGACAACACCGCTGTTACCGACAAGACAATGGCGGCCGCCATGATAGTCAGCTCACCGCGCTGTAATTCATGTCGTAGCAAACGCCACGAAATTTTATGCCACATGCTGCTGCACCTCGATTAAGCGGCCAGCATCCATGCGCATTACGCGGTGACAACGTGCGGCTAAATCGCTGTCATGGGTAACCATTACTAAGGTGGTACCCGACTCTTGATTCATTTGAAACAGCAAATCCTCGACTTTTTGGCCAGTGACCGCATCAAGGTTACCGGTTGGTTCATCAGCAAATAAAATCTTTGGCGTACCCACGAAGGCACGAGCAATCGCCACGCGTTGTTGCTCGCCACCGGATAACTGATTGGGGTAATGCGTCAAGCGCTCACTCAGCCCTACTTTGCCCAATAACTCTCGGGCTTGCTGCTCAGCCTGACGATTACCGGCCAGTTCGGCAGGCAACATCACGTTCTCTAACGCAGTCAAACTCGGGATCAATAAAAACGACTGAAAGATAAAGCCAATCTTGTCAGCACGAAGTTTTGCCCGCTGCTCTTCATCCAATTCACTCAATTTTTCGTTATCTATAAGAACATCACCGCTGCTGGCGAGGTCCAAGCCAGCAAGCAGTGACAACAGCGTCGATTTACCTGAGCCTGAGGCGCCAACAATCGCAACGGTTTCACCGGCGGCAATCTGCAGGTCAATTGGCTGTAAAATGTGTAGAATACCGTCAGTGGTCTGCACGTCTTTCCGTAATTGAGTGGTTTGAATAAGCATCTATGAAAAATTTCCTTGTAAAATTTAGCGTTATCGTCGCGATTCTGTTCTTTATACGTCCAGTTTCGGCAAATGTCTCACTGGTCGTTTTAGGTGATAGTCTCAGTGCCGGCTACGCTATGGCGCAATCGGAGTCGTGGGTTGGCATCTTGCAGCAACGCTGGGCCACAACCCATCCTGACATCACCCTGATCAACGCCAGCATCAGCGGCGACACCACCCAGGGCGCGCTGAATCGTTTGCAGGGCGTGATTGATCGGCATCAGCCTACGGCAGTGTTCGTTGAACTTGGCGGTAATGATGGCTTGCGCGGCTTTGTTCCTGCAAGCATTCAAGACAATTTGTTACAAATAATCGATAAGCTGCAGCAAACTGGTGCGCAAGTGGCGTTAAGCCAAGTCCGCATTCCGCCCAACTACGGCGCCCGCTACAGTGACATGTTTGCAGAAATCTTTCCAGCCACAGCAAAACAAGCGGATATTCCGCTGATACCGTTCTTTATGGAAACCATTATTGAAAATGAAGATTTAATGCAGAACGATGGCATTCACCCCAATCGCAGCGCGCAGCCTTTGATTGCCGATATTATGGAACCTTATATGTTGCAGATGGCGCGAGGGGAATTACAGAAGAATTAGACAAGTCATCAGCAAGTGGCGTCCCCTAGGGGATTCGAACCCCTGTTACCGCCGTGAAAGGGCGGTGTCCTAGGCCTCTAGACGAAGGGGACTAACCGAGGTGCTGCTGCGCGATGATGAATGGCGTCCCCTAGGGGATTCGAACCCCTGTTACCGCCGTGAAAGGGCGGTGTCCTAGGCCTCTAGACGAAGGGGACGCAATCATTGTGCAGCCTTTGTTTTGTTGTAAGTGGCGTCCCCTAGGGGATTCGAACCCCTGTTACCGCCGTGAAAGGGCGGTGTCCTAGGCCTCTAGACGAAGGGGACGCTGAACAAAACAAACAAGTCAGGTTTTCACGTGTACTGAGTGCAGTTTGGTGGAGCTAAGCGGGATCGAACCGCTGACCTCTTGCATGCCATGCAAGCGCTCTCCCAGCTGAGCTATAGCCCCACACCTTGGAACTGCTTCAGTACCCTGACAGCGGGGCGAATTCTAGGGTACTTACGCCGCTGCCGTCAACCTTTTTTTCGCCTCAACAGACTGTTTGCTATTTTTTTAAACAACCGTGTTGAAACCATGAGCCATCAAGCGGCTAAGATTCAAAATGATAGATTTCATCAAGGGCGGCGCGACTATCTACCGTCACATTCATATCGCGCACTAAACCGTCTTCAATACTATAAACCCAGCCGTGTAGTTTCACCTCTTGGCCACGATCCCACGCACTTTGAATGATAGTGGTCTTGGCTAAGTTACGCACCTGCTCAATCACATTCAATTCACACATACGATCCAGCAAAGGGCGCGCCGCCAAGCCAACCAATTGTTGCCGATATTCACGATGAATGTCACGGATCTGGAACAGCCAGTTATCCACCAAACCATGACTCGCGCTATCGATAGCCGCTTGCACACCACCGCAGCCATAATGACCAACCACCAGAATATGCTTCACTTTCAGCACATCGACTGCGTATTGCACCACTGACAAGCAATTAAAGTCAGTTTGAATGACCTGGTTAGCAACGTTTCGATGCACGAACAGTTCACCAGGCGCCATACCCACCACTTGGTTCGCTGGCACCCGACTATCCGAGCAGCCGATCCATAAGTATTCTGGATTTTGTTGTGCCACCAAGTTCTGAAAAAACTCGGGATCTTCGGTGCGCTTTTTAGTCGCCCAATTTTTGTTATTTTCAATTAACTGGCGTATTTTTGGCATCACTCGTTTAACTCATGTGTTGGTCTGAAAAGCTTAGTCAGCCGCATTGGCTTCGCGAGCAAGTATATAATTAATTGCCCGCTCAATACGTCCTACCACTTGGCTTTGTTGCATAAGTGCTAAAGTGCTATCTAAACTTGGTGAATTGCCAGCGCCAGTCACCGCCACCCGCAGTGGCATGCCCACCTTACCCATACCAATTTGTAACTGCTCACAGGTATCGGCAATGGCGGTATGAATACCTTCGGCATTCCACGCTGACAGTGCCGCTAACTTAGCGCGTACCACTTCAAGCGCTTCACGAGCCACTGGGCGCAAATGCTTTTTGGCAGAATCCTCGTCGAAATCAGCGTATTCTTGATAGAAATAACGGCTAATTGTCGCCATCTCCTTTAAAGTCTTCACTCTGTCGGCTTGCACTGCAACAATCTGCTCCAAACTCGGGCCATTGCTGTAATCAATGCCTTGATCGTCAAAATGCCAAGCCAAATAGCTCGCCACCTCGCTCGCTGGCATGGTCTTCATATAGTGCTGGTTGAGCCAGTTTAGTTTTTCAGTATTAAACGCTGAAGCCGCTTTGTTTACCGCATCGAGGCTAAAATGCTCAATCATTTCTGCCAACGAAAAAATTTCTTGATCGCCGTGTGACCAACCCAGACGAACCAAGTAATTCAACACCGCATGCGGCAAATAGCCATCATCACGATATTGCATCACGCTGACAGCGCCATGGCGTTTCGACAGTTTTTTACCGTCGTCACCAAGGATCATCGAGACATGCGCGTACTCAGGTACCGGAGCGCCTAATGCTTTCAAAATATTGATTTGTCGTGGGGTATTGTTGATATGGTCTTCGCCACGGACAACGTGGGTAATGTTCATATCCCAGTCATCAATCACCACACAGAAATTGTAGGTGGGCGCACCATCGGTACGGCGAATGATTAAATCATCGAGTTCTGTGTTGGCGAACTCAATTGGTCCGCGAATGTGATCGTCAAATTTTACGCTGCCTTGTTGTGGATTACGAAACCGCACCACAAAACTATCGCCACCGGCATTCGGATTATCCCGACAATGACCGTCATAACGTGGTTTTTCACCGGCCGCCATTTGTGCGTCACGCATGGCATCAAGACGCTCGTGCGAGCAATAACATTTATAGGCGGTGCCCTGCTCAAGCATCTGGTCGATAAACTGGTTGTACCGATCAAAGCGTTTAGTTTGATAAAACGGGCCTTCATCCCAGCTTAAGCCTAACCATTCCATCCCCTCTAAAATAGCGTCAATAGCTGCTTGGGTGGAGCGTTCACGATCGGTGTCTTCAATCCGCAGAACAAATTTTCCGCCGTTAGCGCGCGCTACTAACCAGGAATAAAGGGCGGTACGCGCACCACCAACGTGCAAATATCCAGTAGGGCTTGGGGCAAATCGGGTGACCACAGTCATTGTTGTACTATTCTCCACAGCATTCGACAGGTTGCTCATGGCGCATAGTGTAGCAAGAAGCGCCGCAGCGCGCATTACTGCAAGTGTGCGGTGAAATAAGAAATCACAGCGGAATCGGCGAAAAAGCCAGCAGTCGGTTCAGTGCGTTGTTTTTTCCTGTTGACAGTGTCGTTCATCCACCTATAATACGCCCCGCAACGCACGGAAATTGGATGGTTAGCTCAGCTGGGAGAGCACCGCCCTTACAAGGCGGGGGTCACTGGTTCGAACCCAGTACCATCCACCACGCGTTCCTCCCAATGGATGGTTAGCTCAGCTGGGAGAGCACCGCCCTTACAAGGCGGGGGTCACTGGTTCGAGCCCAGTACCATCCACCACTTTTTTATCCGTAATCAGCCAATCCGTTACCTCTCCTCATGAACAGCTAACAGCTGCCAAAATCGTCGCAAGCTACGTGAGAACAGCAGTAACCATAGCGCGATTAACCAAGCAAACAGCAATACCCCTTTGACCACCGAAAACTCCGGAAACCGCGCGGCAATTAAGCTGATCAACAGCCAGCCATCAAGCAGCCATGCCAGCCACAATAAGTTTGGTGCCAGCGGCGCAACTCGTACCACCCAGCGCGGAATTTCGTCACCTATTTGGCTCATCATCACCACGATAAACAAGGCCGGCAGGCCAATAATCAGCGCCAAGCTAAATTGTTCCGTACTGGTGTAAAAAAACTGCAACAAGCGGGAGCGATCTTCCATAAAAGTCAGCGAGATAATCCACGCTGCATAACCGCGCATAAACAACAAAATCAGCAACCATAAAGCGACCGGTGTGAGTAGTTTCCCCTCAGGGCTAAAATAGCGCTCATCGCCTCGCTGCAGCATGATTAACCCAGCCGTTTCAACTGTTCACGCAACCAAGCGACTTCATCGCGCAGCGCCGCCGCCTGTTCAAACTCCAAATCACGCGCCGCTTGGTACATGGCTTTCTCAGTTTGCTCTAGCTTCTGTATCAGCGCTTTCGGGCTCATCAGGGCGATTTCGTATCCAGCCTTCGGCTCCGCTGCAATACGCTGTTTTTCTTTACGTGGGGCTCTAATTCCGCCGAGATCCATCACATCAGTCACCCGCTTATTGAGGCCGACTGGGGTAATGCCATGCGCTTCGTTGTAGGCAATCTGCTTATTACGGCGGCGGTCAGTTTCATCAATAGCCCGCTGCATCGAGCCGGTGATGCGATCGGCGTACAAAATTGCTTTACCGTTGAGGTTACGTGCGGCGCGACCAATGGTTTGAATCAACGAACGATCGGAACGCAGAAAGCCCTCTTTATCAGCATCTAAAATTGCCACTAAGCTCACTTCCGGCATGTCTAGGCCTTCTCTGAGCAAGTTAATGCCAACCAATACATCAAACTCACCGAGGCGTAAATCACGGATAATTTCCATCCGCTCAACGGTGTCGATATCGGAGTGCAGATAGCGCACGCGAATGCCGTGTTCATCCAAGTAATCGCTGAGATCTTCGGCCATTTTTTTGGTTAGAGTAGTCGCCAACACCCGTTCGTTAAGCGCTACTCGCTTGCGAACTTCGGACATTAAATCATCCACTTGTGAACCCACCGGGCGAATTTCAATCTGCGGGTCAAGCAAGCCGGTAGGTCGCACTACCTGCTCCACCACTTCATCGCCACATTTCTCTAATTCGTACTTACCCGGCGTAGCCGATACATAAATGGTTTGTGGGGCAATCGCTTCAAATTCGTTAAACTTTAGCGGCCGATTATCCAGCGCTGATGGCAGTCGAAAACCGTAATTCACTAGGTTTTCTTTGCGTGAGCGGTCACCCTTGTACATGGCGCCAACCTGTGACACCGTCACGTGTGACTCATCGATAATCAGTAAGGCATCGTCGGGCAAGTAATCCAGCAAGGTCGGCGGTGGCTCTCCCGGAGCACGGCCAGACAGGTAGCGGGAATAGTTTTCGATACCCGAGCAATAGCCCAACTCCAGCATCATTTCGATATCAAACTGCGTGCGCTGGCTAATGCGCTGCTCTTCAATCAGCTTGTTGGCCTCGAACAACTCCTGCTTGCGCTCTTGCAACTCAACTTTGATGCTGTCAATAGCCTTCAAAATCGTTTCGCGCGGCGTCACGTAGTGCGTTTTTGGATAAATCGTCGCCCGTGCTACATCGGCTTCGGTGACCTGCCCGGTCAAGGGTTCAAAAAAACTAATCCGATCAATTTCGGTATCAAATAACTCGACCCGAACGGCTAAGTGCTCTGATTCCGCCGGAAAGATATCAATCACCTCACCACGCACCCGATAAGTACCACGTTCAAAAGCCGCATCGTTGCGTTTATATTGCAATTGCGCCAAGCGCCGCAAAATATCACGCTGATCGACCAGATCACCGCGGCGCAAATGCAGCATCATGCTCATATAAGCATCGGGGTCACCCAAGCCATAAATACAGGATACCGATGCCACCAGTACCACGTCACGGCGCTCTAGCAAGGCTTTGGTCGCGGACAGCCGCATTTGCTCAATGTGCTCGTTGATGGAGGCGTCTTTTTCAATAAAGGTATCAGTGGTCGGCACATAGGCTTCAGGCTGATAGTAATCGTAGTAGGAGACGAAATATTCCACCGCATTGTTGGGAAAAAACTCTTTCATTTCACCATACAATTGCGCTGCTAAGGTTTTGTTGTGAGCCAGAATAAGCGTCGGCCGCTGTACTTTTTCGATCACATTTGCCATGGTGAAGGTCTTGCCCGAACCGGTCACACCCAGCAAAGTTTGATGCGCCAAACCAGCATCTAAATTGTCGACTAACTTGGCAATCGCTTGGGGTTGGTCACCCGCCGGTTGATAATCTGATTTCAGTTCAAAAGCGCGACTCATGTGCTCTCCTGCTGCCGCTGCAAGGTCTTGTTGAACCACCACCAGGCCAGACTTGCAGTGATGACATTGGCCACTACCCCACCAATAAATAGACCAGTGATATCAGCCAGCACCGCACCGAGATAACTCAACGGCACAAACATCACGAACAACCGAATAATACTCAAGATCAATGCCGACATCGGTTGATGTACGGCATTAAAACTCGAATTGGTCAAAATAATCACCCCTTGTAAACCATAGCTCAACGGCATGATATAGATAAATAGCCGGATCAAACGTGCGACTTCAGGATCATTGGTGAAAGCCAAGGCAATGTAATGCGCGCTGGCAGCTAGCACCAAATAAATTCCCAGCTGCACCAGCAACACGGCTTTAATGGCGGTCCGATAAGCCTCCTGCATCCGCTGATAGTAGGCCGCGCCAAAATTTTGGCTCATCAGCGGTGGTAACGCCATAGATAGTGCCAACACCACCACTAATGCCAGTGATTCCAGCCGTGTACCTACGCCAAAAGCCGCTACCGCCGGCGCTCCATAGGTGGCGACAATGGCGGTGAGCACAGCCATTGCCACCGGGGTAAGCATATTGGCACTAGCGGCGGGTAGGCCAATCTTCAGAATGGCTCGCGCCGAGCGCAACCAGCTCGCACCTTCGGGTGCTTGTAAGCTCAACAACTGCTTGCGCTTCAGGTACCACAATACGACTACCGAACCAATGATCCAGCTCAGAACACTGGCCACCGCAGCGCCCTGAATGCCAAGTTCCGGAAACGGCCCGATACCAAAAATCAGTAACGGATCGAAAATCGCATTTAACAAACCGCCTGCTGCCATAATCAGCGATGGTGTGCGCGTATCACCCGCGGCTCGCAACACCGAATTACACACCATCGGCACCACCAGTAACATCGCACCAGCAAACCAGGGGATCATGTAAGCACGAATATCTGGCATTAATTGTGGTTGTGCCCCTAAGGCCTGAAAAATCGGCTCCATCAGCACATAGCCAAGTAACGCTAAACTGCCCGCCAATAAGGCCGCAACCGTCAGTGCCGTCATGCCATCAAAGCGTGCGTGCTCATGCAAACCACTGCCCCGTTTGCGGGCGATTACTGCCGAGGTGCCAATCCCCAAGCCAATACTCAAACTTACCACGGTAAAGGTGACTGGAAAGGTGAAACTGACTGCTGCCAGCGCATCGGTACCCAGCATACTAATAAAAAAGGTGTCTACCAAATTAAAGCTAATCAGCGTCAGCACGCCCACGATCACTGGCCAAGTCATTCGCCATAGCGTGATTGGTATCGGATCATGCAGCAATGGTTGGGCCTTACCGGCAGAACTCATGGTGGTTTCACATACATCAAATTAGCAGGCAACCAGTGTAGCTGAATGGACAACAATGACCAAGCGGTATAGAGTATTGGCATCTGTTTAAGCCCCCCTATTCAGCCTAAGGATCAAGCCGTGAACTACCTGTTATCCGACCGCGTAAATGCGATTCAACCCTCACCAACGCTTGCGGTTGCACAAAAGGCCGCCGAACTCAAAGCGGCTGGCCATGATGTCATTGGTTTAGGTGTCGGTGAGCCGGATTTTGACACCCCAAAGCATATCGGTGATGCTGCCAAGGCAGCCATTGACGCAGGCTACACCCGTTACACCGCGGTTGACGGCATTCCGCAACTAAAAAAGGCGGTGATTGCCAAGCTCCAACGTGACAACAAACTTGATTACGGCGTCAAAGAAATTCTGATTTCCGCCGGCGGCAAGCACTGTATTTACAATCTGCTCGCGGCCTGGATTAATGACGGTGATGAAGTATTAATTCCAGCACCTTATTGGGTCTCCTATCCCGATATGACCAAGTTGGTGGGTGGCGTGCCCATTATTATTGAAGCTAGTATTGACCAGCGCTACAAAATCAACGGCGCTCAACTGGCCGCTGCAATTACCCCGAAGACCAAAATGCTATTTTTGAATAGCCCGTCCAACCCGACAGGAACTGCCTATACCCGTGCCGAACTTGCCGAATTGGCTGAAGTATTGCGCCACCACCCGCAGGTATTGATAGCAACCGATGACATGTACGAACACATTTTGTGGACCGCTGAACCATTCGCCAACATTGCCATGGTTGCTCCTGATCTACGGGATCGGATTATGATTTTATCTGGGGTATCCAAAGCTTATGCCATGACTGGCTGGCGTATTGGTTATGCGGCAGGCCCAGCGCCTTTGATCGCGGCCATGAATAAAATTCAATCACAAAGTACCTCGAACCCCACCTCGATCAGCCAATATGCTGCAGTGGCCGCGTTGGAAGGCGATCAAAGCTGTATTACCGAGATGGTTACGGCGTTTAAATCACGTCATGATTATTTAGTGGCAGCACTGAACGCCATTCCAGGTATGCGCTGCATCGCCGGCGATGGCACCTTCTACACCTTCGCTAATGTCGACGCCATGATGGCAAGCAAAGGCTGTGCCAGCGACGTGGAATTGTGTGAGCAGTTGCTCGAACAAGCCAAAGTTGCGTTGGTTCCCGGCTCAGCATTCGGTGCCCCGGGCCATGTGCGCTTTAGTTTCGCTACTGATATGGACACCCTGCGTAAAGCGGTAGAACGTATCGATGGTTATGCCCGCAGCTAACGCCTGCGAATGGCTTGGCGGTTGCTACCAGCTAGCTACCGCTTCAGCCAACACCCTCAAAAGTGATAGCGTAACGTGGCCGAGATATTTCGCGGCACGCCATAATATGCTTGCGCCCATAGCAGGCTATTCAGGTACCGTTTATTGCTAACATTATTACCATTTACGCTCAAACTGAGTTGCCTAGTAAACTGATAACTCGCCATCAGATTGAGCCGCCCATAAGCACCTTGCTCGGTCACAATCAGCTCACCGGCGTTGGCGTATCCTGGCCCTACCGCACCTTGCTCACGCGAAATAGCATCTTGCCACTGATAACTGATACCGAATGTCAACGCTTCAAGTCGCACCGGACTATAGGTCAGTGTCGCACGGAACAGGTTTTCTGGGGTGTAATCCTCGATCATGCCATCACCCTCAATATCAAAAGCAGTCACGGCGATGCTACCTTGCCAGCCCGCAGCTAACTCACCCGCCAACTCCAGTTCAACACCTTCGCTAATCACCCCATCGACTGCGCGATAAACGGGTTCAGGGCTATTGCTGATTGGATGAGTAACGATACCGTCACTAACACCCAAATTAACCTGTTTGACTCTAAAATAGGCGCCCGATAAGCGCGCCACTGCACTGAACAGATCCATTTTAAAACCGATTTCAGTATTTTTGCCAGTCAGCGGAGGTAAACGACGAAACTGGCGATCATGCAAAGTCTGCGCACTAAAGGTTTCGGTATACGAGGCATACCAAGTCGTTGCATCGGTGACCCTGTAGGTGGCGCCAATATAGGGAATAAACTGGCTATCATCGCGCGATTGGTCTAGTCCGTAACCGCTACCTTGGCTCTCATACTGGTTATAGCGACCGCCCAGCACGAGTTTGATGTCGGCACTCAGACTTAACCGTGTTTGTGCATAGAGTGCCTGTTGCTTGGTTTGAATATCGCTGCCCGCCGGACCATCAGTAAATTCAGGTAACGGCGTACTCCCGCTCCAGTCATTTAAGTTAGGCAGGGCTGGGAAGCCGTTGCCCGTGTGAAAGTCGTAGAACGAGGTATTGCGATAATCCAGTGTTGCGTAATGACCGCCAATCACCACCTCATGGCTTTGGCTCCAAGCCCCGAACGAGCCAATGACATAAACATCAAGACTATCTTGTTGCTCAGCAAAATCATAATCACTGCTATATCCGCTCAAACCAAGCCCAGTGATTGGATCGAGGCCCACCAGCGGGTCGGTTGAATAGGTAAAGAACAGCAAACTATCCTGCTTACCGCGCACACGATTGTAAGCGGCGCGTAGGCTCCAGTTATCATTTAATAGGGCTTCCAGGTCCAAGAAACTCCGGCTTTCTTGCACATACCAACGCGACCAATCCGCAGCAGTATTGGTTGAACTAGAAAAATTAGTCGGTGTGCCATCACCGTAATAAAGCGTTAAAGCGCCCCACAAATTGCCATCAGTTTCACTGTTTTGTTTGCTATGACCAAAGCGAATCAAGGCGTTGTTATTAGGGGCGTAATCAACCACCGCATAGACCAGTTGACTGCTGTTTTGATAGCGATCTAAATACCACTCACTGGCATCATTGACCACCACCAGCCGACCGCGCCATGATTGATTAAAGGCACCGGAGAGGTCACCCTCAAAGCGCTGCCCATGCCAGGAACGCAAACTTGCGCTGAGGCTAGCGCGGGTATCTGAAGTCGGCTTTTTGCGGACTAAGTTCACCGTTGCCGCAGGACTGCCAATGCCGGTATTAATGCCGTTAGCACCATGGACTACTTCAATGCGCTGGTACATCGCTGCGTCCATGCGGCCGGTGCTATGGCCGTAATACATTGGTAAACCCAGCCCATCGACCTGAAAGTTAGTCAATTCAAAACCGCGTGAGGTGTAGAATATCCGCTCACTCTCCACCTGCTCCACGTTAACTGTCGCCGAGGTTTGTAGCGCGCTATTGATATCATGCAAGGCAAAATCGCGTAGTTGTGCGGCGCTTATCACGGTTATGGTTTGTGGGGTGTCGCTGATGCTGATTGGTAATTTACTTGCACCCTCTTGATGCTCTGCTAAATAGCCACTGTGCTGCTGCGCGTTAATTTGCAGCCGTTCCATCGCCTCAACTGTTTGTGCTAGCGGGATTTCCGCCGCGGTGACCGCAGCTGTGGAAAGCGCAATAGTTACAGCGATGGCTATTTGCGATACTGCTTGCATTCACTACTTCCTCGCTTGACAGGAACCTAATCGAGACCCGCCTAATGATATCACTGACCATGTTGGGTCATGCCTTGATGAATGTGGTTATGGCAGCTGCTGTAAAAATATCGGATGACTGGTCACACAGTTACCCTGCCGTGCACTGATGCTATGAGCGCCTGCGCTGGGTAACATGAGCAACCCGTCACTAGTTAACGCGCTGCGCTGACCATTAACGTACCAGTGCAAGTTGTCATAGCGGCTGCCAACACGAATTGCGAGGGTGCTGCTTATCACCCATTCGTCATGTTCAGGAAATTCAATCAGCCGTGGACACTGACTGTTGCTCGGCGCCGGCCGCTGCGCAGTATCAATGCGGCTAAGGTGATCAGGACCAGGCAATTGTAACGCGTTAATCAGTGATAACCCCAGCGGCGCCGCATGAGTTGCCCCCGATAAAGTATCGCTGATCTGATTATCAGGAGCACCTAACCACACCAACAGCAAGTGCTCGGCAGTAATATGGATCGACCATGCATCGCGGCGGCCGTTGCTGGTGCCGGTTTTATACACCTGGGCGGCCGCTAAGCGACTATGGGTGCTATTGCTGGCTGGCTGAATGGCCATCAAACTCAATAATTGTTGGGTCACCGTGGCATTCAATAGACCATCTCGCAGCGGTGCTCGGTCGGCCAAGAAGCTTAAGCGAGGCGCCTGTTGCTCAGTAAGGCCAAGGTACAAATTCATCAGCTGTTCTGGGCTCAAATAGACGGCACCTACTGCCAGAGCCAGCCCAGGCTCATTCAGCTGGGCCGCCGGCAATTGCAAAAACTGTTCAATCTGACGCGTCACTAGATTGGCATCCAACCGCTCCAGCGTAGTAATGGCGGGAATATTTAACGACTGCTGCAACGCCTGTTGCAAACTGACTTGCCCATAAAAACCATCATCAAAATTACTTGGCCGATAGCCATCCACCTGAATTTCACCATCGCGAAGCATACTGTTGGGGTGTAACATCCCACGTTGCAGCGCTAAACCATAAATGAATGGTTTCAGTGTGGAGCCGGTACTGCGCAAGGTGGTGAGATAATTGATTGCGCCCTTGCGCTGATGCTGCCGATAATCACCCGAGCCGAGATATACCTGCACGGCACCAGTGCGTCGCTCGACCATCATCAGCGCACCATTATGTTGTGTGGATAGCTGTTGCAGCGTCTGCTCAAGCGCATGCCGTGCCTGCCGCTGCCAATGGCTGTTGATGCTGGTTTGAACTACCCCGCCGGAGCGACTAGCCAATCTATCAATCAGGTGAGCATCGCCTTGTGCAAAGCTGCTGATGCGCAACGGCAACGGTTCGTCACGCCATTCGTTGAGTTGTTCAACACTGAAGTTGAACCGCTCAGCAACGGCTTGCAATACCCGCGCACTGGCTACTGCTGCTTGCACCGGATAACGGTCGGGACGACGCCGTTCGGGGCTTTGTGGCAGTGCCACCAGCAACGAGGCTTCGCGCCAACTCAGCTGCTGCGGCGCACGCCCTAACCAAGCCTGACTGGCGGCAGCTATACCCTCAATGTTGCTACCATAAGGAGCTAGAGTGAAATAAGCTTGCAGAATTTGCTGCTTGCTCCAGTGCTGCTCCAGCCGCAAAGCCATCAACATTTGTTGCAGCTTAGCACTCACTGTTTTGTGGCTAAGGTTGGGATAGAGTAAGCGAGCGGTTTGCATGGTAATAGTCGATGCCCCAGAGCGGATAGTACCGCTAAATAGCGCATCCTTGCCGGCCCGTAAAACGGCCAGCCAATCGACCCCCTGATGTTGCCAAAAGCGCCGATCTTCATAGGCTAGCAACAACTCAATCAGCCGTGGATCGATGTCATCAAGCGCTCTGGCTTCACGCCAATAACCATCCTCGCTCAGTCGACGCGCTAATACGCTGCCGTCGTTGGCTACTACCAGATGCGACAAGCTGGCGAGCCGTGAAGGCGGCGGCGGTTGATAAATATAACCGAGCAGCGCGCCAGTCAGGGCACTGACCAGCAGAGCAACAATGGCGGCAGTGAGCACCACTGCCCGCCATCTGAGCCTTGCCAATCTCAACGCGGTACAACCGTTACCTCAGTGCGAGCACTGCGGCCATGCACTTCGGGTCGATACATCAATTCTACGTGCGCATCGGGCACCTGCATGCTACCGGCAAAACTGGCACGAACCTGATAGACCACGCGCATAGGCTGCTGCGGCGACCAATTTTCCGGCAACGCCGCACTGTAGCGATCATCCATGCGCTCAATTTGGCCTGGCTTGATGGTAAAGCCACTGGCTTTA
>DIVC01000010.1:0-1133 GCA_002423905.1 Idiomarina sp. UBA6142 | reverse complement strand
TCGTGGCTGGTCAGCGTTAACATGACCGTCAACAAACTACCCTGCTGAACTTGCCAAGCCTCGCTATTGTCGCTCAGCAGCTGACCGTTGAGATCAAACCACTGCTTCTGCACCGTGAACCCCTGCTGTTGGGCGTCACTACCACTGCGCAATCCTTCCAGTTCAACACTCAAGTACAACGGTTGATTACTGTTATGGCCTACGAGAAAGCCTTGCTGCGCTTGGCTAATGCTAAGTTGCTGCCAATCGGTCAGCGCTTGCCCGTTAATCTTGAGTTGCACCGACTGTGGCGTCAGTTCCGCGTAGCGTTGTAACAAAGCCGCCAACCCAGCATTGTCCCACGTTGAGCGATAGCGCATTTGCGCCAGCCCTTGCGTCAGTTGCTGCTGCAACTTCTGCACTGTGTTGCTTTGCTGTTCTGGTGCAATAGCGGCTAACAACATCGCACTGCGGCTCCGCGCTAGTGGCTCGGGTGACTGTTGGTCGCTGTTAAGCCAATCACTGAAACGCTTGCTCCACGAGTTTTGTTGGTTGTAGAGCGCGGCTAATTGCTGATCTACCTTGGTGAGGCGTGTTTGATCCTTTAACAAGCTGGCCAACCAATAACCGGCTATCAACAGATCACGTTCATCGGCATGGCGATAACGCAACTGCCAAGGCTGCTCATTGCTCGGTTCTTGCCGTAACGGCACCAGCGCCCGAGGCAGCAACTCATCCAGCGCATAGCGCGCACGGCTGGTTACTTCAAAACCCTGCTGCAGCAAAATTCCATTGGCGTACATCGCCAACCAGGCATTGTCATAGAATTTCTGATCGATGTAGGCCAGTGCCTTGTCGACGACCGTTCGGGCTTGTTGTGGCTCGTCCAAATAGCGCAATGACTGCAGCAAGGTGTCGACGGCATACAAGGTATATAACTCATCGACCCCAGCATTCCGGCTCCAATAACCAAAACCACCACTGCTATGCTGCTTGTCGGCTAAATTTTGTATACCTTGGCGTAACTGCATTTGCCGTTCTGCCGTCATGCCCTGCACTGCGATCAGTGCCAGCAACCCACGTAAACCGCTGCTGGTCTGCTCCAAACAGCCGTATGGATAGCGCTGCAGGCCTGCCACTGCCTGCTTTAAACT
>DIVC01000129.1:2090-13099 GCA_002423905.1 Idiomarina sp. UBA6142 | reverse complement strand
TATTGGGAGCGGATCAGCGGATTAACCCGCTCAACTTCGCCACCGCCAACGAAGCGCTAGAAATTGGCTACAAATATGCGCCGGTGGGCAGCCCTTGGTACGCCGATCTCAATTGGTTTTATCAGACGCGTAGTTTGCGCAATCGCGATGGTTCAAACTCTGGCATCAAAACGCAGGGTATTGAGAGCCAGTTATTCTATCAAACGGAAGCACTGTGGTTGAGTGCTGGCTACAGTTACTTGTCGGCGCGGTTTGATCGTTCAGCGGCGTTTCAAGATGCGCGTACGGTGTATGATGCGTTCGATACATCACGCCCAGATGTGGTCGCCGGTACCGGTGTTGGTGCGCCTAATTTTGCTGCTTTCGCCGCTTCCTCAACGCGAGTTCAAGGCTTGCCCGATCATCAATTAAGCATCGCTGCCGGCTTTCAAGTCAATGCTGAACTGGAACTGGGTGGGCAATTAAGCTATCACGGTGACTATAAACTTGATTACTTGAATAGCGTGCGAATTCGTGAGCAACATACCCTGAATGTGTTTGCACAGTGGCAGGTAGATTCGCGTTTGAGTGCGCGTTTTGATCTATTTAATGTCACCCAGCAGGATAACTGGTCACCGGTATTTGAAGGCGGCTATTTTGGTGCAACCTTGGTGTTTCCTGAATTACCACGGCATGCCAAGCTGACGGTTAAGTACCAATTCTAATAGTTGCAGCGCAAAGGAGAAGCTTGTGCGGTGGGGAAAATTTGTTGTCATCATAGGTATTGTGCTGGTGATTGCTGTGGTTTATCAACAGCAATGGCATCAGTACTTGTCGTTGGAACAACTCAAAGCACAGCATGACCAATTAGCACAATGGCGTAACCAGCATTTTGCTGGGTTGTTTATCGGCTATTTGATGATTTACGTGGTGGTTACTGCACTGTCGATACCAGGTGCTGTGATTCTTACCTTAGGTAGTGGTGCCTTGTTCGGTTTAGGCTGGGGTTTACTCTTAGCATCATTTGCCTCGACTATGGGCGCCTTTTTGGCCTTTATGAGCGCCCGCTATGTGCTGCGCGATAGTCTTGAACAACGCTTGGGTGAGCGCTTAAAGCAAGTAAACGCGGGTATCAGCCGCGATGGCGCCTGGTACTTATTGACCTTGCGCTTGGTGCCGTTGTTTCCGTTTTGGATGATCAATTTGGTGATGGGGCTGACGCGCATGAGTGCGTGGCGCTTCTACTGGGTCAGCCAAGTGGGGATGTTGGCTGGCACCGCGGTATTCGTCAATGCAGGAACCCAACTTGCGCGGGTAGAACAAGTTGCCGATATTCTCTCCGGTCAACTGCTGTTGAGCTTTGTGTTGCTCGGGCTATTCCCGTTAATCGCCAAACAACTCGTGGCCTGGCTGAAACGCAAACGGGTGTATCAAGGCTGGCAACGGCCGCGCCGGTTTGACGACAATATATTGGTAATTGGTGCTGGTTCCGGTGGTTTGGTCAGTGCTTATATCGCGGCCGCGGTGAAGGCCAAGGTCACTCTGGTGGAACAACATGCCATGGGTGGCGATTGTCTGAATACCGGTTGTGTGCCCTCTAAAGCGCTGTTGCACTTGGCGCATGGTCGTAAGCATGCCGAGGCACTGAATCAGTTTGGCGTCAGCACGAAGCTAGGAGCGGTTGATTTTTCGGCAGTAATGGCAACGGTGAAGCAAGTTATTACCGACATTGAACCGCATGATTCGGTGGCGCGGTATCAGAGCCTTGGTGTCAACGTCATGCTGGGCACAGCGCGGTTGATTAGTCCGTGGCAGGTGGCGATCACTGATGCCAGCGGGCAGGTAAGCCAGCGTAGCGCCCGCAGTATTATTCTGGCAACCGGCGCCCGCCCGCTGGTACCAGCTATTCCGGGTTTAACGGATAGCCGCTATGTTACTTCTGACACGATTTGGCAGCTAACTGAGTTGCCGCAGCGTTTAGTGGTGCTCGGTGGTGGTCCGATTGGAGTGGAGCTTGCTCAAGCCTTTGCGCGGCTCGGTAGTCAAGTGACTGTGGTCGAAGCACTACCACAGCTATTGCCGCGCGAAGATGAGGATGCCGCCGAGTTGGTGAAGCAGCAGCTGCAGCGCGATGGGGTGGTGGTTTACACCGCTCACAAAGCCTTGAAAGTCAGTCAGCGAGATGGTGTGCAGCAGGTTCATATTGGCGCTGCAGAGCAGCACAGTAGGGTGATTGAAGCAGATGTTATTTTACTTGCTTTAGGTCGTCAGCCGCGGTTGCAGGGCTATGGTTTACAAGAGCTTGGGGTAGTGACCGATAAAACGATTACCACCAATGAATTTTTGCAGACTAATTTCCCTAACATCTATGCGGTTGGTGATGTGGCTGGACCATTCCAGCTCACCCATGCGGCCAGTCATCAAGCTTGGTATGCGGCGGTGAATGCGTTGTTTAGCCCGTTGAAAAAGTTCAAGGCTGATTACCGGGTGATGCCGGCAGCGACCTTTTGTGAACCTGAAGTAGCGCGCGTTGGGCTCAATGAAAAAGAAGCGCAGCAACGCGCAATTGCGGTGGAAGTCACCCGCTATGATATTGACGATTTGGATCGTGCTATCGCTGACCACAACCGCTACGGCTGGGTCAAAGTGTTAACCAAGCCGGGTACGGACAAAATTCTAGGGGTGACAATTGTCGGTGCTCAAGCGGGTGATCTATTGGCGGAGTTTGTGTTAGCGATGAAACATGGTATTGGCTTGAATAAGCTGTTAGCTACCATTCACATTTATCCCACCATGGCTGAGGCTAATAAGTATGTGGCTGGGGCGTGGAAGCGCGCCCACGCACCACAGCGCATATTAGCCTGGTTAGCCCGCTATCATCAGTGGCGGCGCTCATGAAATTGTGGTTGATGGGGGCGCTCACCAGCTCACTATTGAGTCTACAACAGGTTTACTTTCATGCTTGGGGTGGCTCCGATGAAGTGAATCAATATCTACGTTGGAGCGCGCAGCAATTGCGCGCTGAAGGCATTGATTTGGTGCATGTGAAAGTGGCCGATATTAGCGAAACGGTGGCGCTGTTATTACGTGAAAACGCGCACCAACAAGCAGCTGGTGCGGTCGATCTGTTGTGGCTTAATGGTGAGAATTTTCATGCCTTGAAAGCTGCTGGGGCGCTACGCGGAGAATTATCTGCGGCGGTGCCAAACAGCGTCTTATTAGATCCAACACTAGGTTGGCAAGATGATTTTGGCATTGCCACGGATGACTTTGAATTACCCTGGGGCGTTGGCCAATTTCATTTGTTGGTGCGCGGTCAGCAGCCAGAGCGCATGTCACCGGCACAATTCTTAACCGCCGCGAGTAGTAATCCGGGCCGACTGAGTTATCCCAAACCTCCGGAATTTCACGGTACTACGTTTCTAAAGTTATTATTACTTGAGTTGAATGATCATCATCCAGCGCTCTACGAGGCGCCCAAAGCCACTCAGCAGGAGCAGCTGTTAGCGCCATTGTGGGCCTATCTCGAGCAGCTCCATCCGCTGTTATGGCGAGCTGGTCGTCAGTTTCCGGTCAGTGCCGCGCAGCAACAACAGCTACTGGCGCAAGGTGTACTAGATAACGCGGTCAGTTTTAACCCAGGCGAATTAGCCAGTGCACAGCGAGCGCAACGTTTGCCGACGACTATTAGACCGTTACTGATAGGCCAACGGGCGATTACCAATAGCCATTATCTGGCGGTGCCAACAACCGCCGCTAATGCTGATGCCGCTCTCCAAGTAATTAATTTTATGCTGAGTGAAACCGCCCAACAACGCAAGCAAGCCGCCGATGGCTGGGGTGATACATCGGTAATTCGCTGGTCCAACGAAGCGACTAGAGCGGCGTTATTTCCTGCCCAACCCGAACCTCATGTTGGTTGGGTCAAGCTCATTGAGCAGCAATGGCTAGCGCGTTATCAACAATGATCCTTATGACGCTGCAACATCACTGGCGTAGCGGTATCGCAGTCGGTCTGTTGAGTCTGCCGTGGCTGTTGGTACTGTGGTTTGGGCTACAGCAACTGCTACAAGCAGGCGACTATGTCGGGGCATGGCTGGCATATCCGGGTTTACTGACGATGATCAGCTACTCAGCGGGTGTTGCGTTGGCGATTTTGTTGATCGCTTGGATAGCACTGTTGAGTCTACAGCCGGTTGTCGCCACGCGTGGTTGGTTGATTCAAATTATTGCCTTACCCCATGTCGCTTTTGCAATTGGTTTGCTGTGGTTGTTTGCACCCTTCGGTTGGTTGTGGCGGTTGCTACCAGAGGTGTGGCAGTTTTCCTTTTTTGATCGTCAGCAACTGGTTAGTTTTGTGCTGATTTTACTAGTGAAAGAAATTCCATTCTTGTGGTTGATGGGCCAGCGCGCACTGGCGCAAATACCCTGGCAGCGCTGGCTATTAATAGGGCAAAGCCTCGGTCATAGCCGTCAGCGGAGTTGGTGGCTATTGGTGATGCCAGAGTTATTACGGCGACTCCGCTTACCCCTCATGATCGTCGTTATTTACAGCTTGAGCGTGGTTGATATTGCCCTGATTGCGGCACCACAAACACCGCCACCCTTGGCAGTTCAAGTGCTGCAGTGGCAATTGGATACCCAACCATACGCTCAGCACTTTGCTGCCTATGGTGCTATTTTGTTAGTGCTGCTCGCGTTGCTCGCCTGCTTGTTAGTGATACTGGTTGAGCGATTCACCATCACGCAATTATTGCCGCGCTGGGGGGATTTTCGGCTGCGCTTTCCGGTGACCTCAGTGGTGCGATTGTTAGGGCTTGCCGCTGCTATGGCGATGGTGGCGCAAAGTATTGCTATCGGTTGGTTTTATCCCCAACTGTGGCCGAATGACTGGAGTTTTGCTCGCTGGCAGGCTGAATTGCCGAGTTTGACTGGGCTGTTTGTCCAGAGTGCTGCTATTGCCATGTTGGTAGCAAGTTTGAGTGTTGCGTGGGTAGTGTTATTGTTGGAATGGCGGCGGCGTAAGGCCATACCTGGATTAAGTGGCTTATTACTGATACCGCTACTACTGCCACAATTGACCGCGCTACTAGCGTGGCAAGGGCCACTCGGCCAGTTAACCGGCGGCGGCGCAGCGTGGGTGTACGGCGTGGCATTCATTGCGGTGCAAATTCCCTATAGTGCTGCTTATGCCTATTTAATCTTAGCCCCTGCCGAGCGTCGGTTTGAACAACGCTTGGTTACGGTCATGCAAAGTTATGGCTATGGGTTTTGGTCCAGCTGGTGGTTGGTTAAACGCCGTATCTTGCAGCAACCGCTCCTACTCGCTTGGGTGTTTGCGGCACTGGTGAGTATGGCGCAGTATCTGCCGATTATCCTCATGGGTGGTGGACGATGGCCAACACTAACCAGCGAACTGGTGGCAATTAGTAGTGGCGCAAATAGTCAGTTATTAGCGATATTCGCGGTAAGTCAGTGGCTATTAGCGTGGTTATTTTTAGTAATATTAGCGTGGCCACAGCCAACCATTGAAGGAGAGCAGCGATGAACACTGCCCACCTGCGACTCACTGAGGCGCAGTTACAACTACCCCAGCAGTCGGTTAGCTTGCCCGCTATAACTTTAGCCCGAGGTGAGATTATCGCAGTTATGGGGCCGAGTGGTTGCGGCAAATCAAGTTGGTTACGTTGGCTGTTGGGTGACCAACAAAATCATCTGCAGGTGAACGGGCAGATTGAACTGGCGGGCAACGATCTCACCACAAAACCGATTGAGCAACGCGGTATCGGCATTGTGTGGCAGGATTTTCTCCTGTTTCCCCATCTATCTGTGGCGGAAAATTTGCAGATAGCGCTGCCAGCGCGGCATCGAAAACTATCACCACAAGCGCAACAGCAGCTCATTGTGCAGCGGCTTGAGCACGTTGAGTTAGCAGCCTTGCTGCAACAGCCAGTCGCCACCTTGAGCGGTGGGCAGCGGGCGCGAATCGCTTTAGTGCGGGCACTCATCAATGAACCCCAATTGCTGCTGCTCGATGAACCTTTTGCGGCGCTTGATAGTAACTTGCGTCAGCGCATTCGCGACTGGACCTTTAGCACCTTAAGCGAGGCGGGCACCAGTGCTATTATTGTGAGTCATGACCGTAACGACTTTCCCCTTGGTTGCAGCTGTCTTGCTTGGCCCCACGGAGTGACTAATGATTGATCCGTGGTGGATAAAGCAGTTGCGGCGGCCGTTACAGCAACTGGCACAGGTGGCCATTCGGCTCGGGTTAACGGCCAATCAAGTTACTGTGGGCAGCTTTGTGGTTGGTATGTTAGCCGTGCCGGCACTAGCCTATGAAGTTTATGGGTGGGCACTTTTGGCAATTTTACTGAACCGCGTTGGTGATGGCCTGGATGGCGCTATTGCGCGAATTCAGGGCAGCACAGATGCTGGTGGATATTTAGATATCAGCCTGGATTTTATCTTCTATTCAGCAGTGCCATTTGGGTTTTTGCTGGCCGATCCATTGCATCACGGTGTAGCGGCAGGATTGTTGATGCTGACCTTTATGGGCAGCGGCGCCACCTTCTTGGCGTTTGCAGTGATGGCGGCGAAGCGGGGCATTGAGAATCCCGCCTATCCGAATAAATCGCTGCATTATTTGGGCGGTCTGACCGAGGGTTTTGAAACCATTGTAGTATTTGTGCTGCTATGCTTACTGCCGCAGTGGTTTAACCTGATCGCCTATGTATTCGCGACCTTATGCTGGATTACCGCACTTAGTCGTTTATATGCAGGCTATCGCAGCTTGGAATGCTCTGATAAATCGTGGTCTGATTGATCGTCTGGGTACTTGGGCTGACTAAATGGCATCATTAACATACCGGGTAGTCGGGTGGTTTCACGCTGGTCGGGATAGTTCCGTAGACCAATCTGAATACCATCTGATCCAGCTTCGGCCTGCTCGGTATAGCTGTTAAATAGGCGATCCCAGATGGATAGGTTAAAGCTGTAATTACTGTTGGTTTCGCGCATCACTTGGCTGTGATGAATACGATGCATTTCTTGAGTCACCAGAAGATAACGCAGTGGTCGCTCCAACCATCTCGGCAAGGCAACATTGCCATGGTTAAACAACGAGGTGGCATTCAGTACTACTTCAAACACGATAACCGCCCATAACGGCGCTCCTAACAGCACCACCACGGCAATTTTTATCAGCATGCTGAGCATGATTTCTAACGGATGAAAACGCAGCCCTGTACTGCTATCAAAGTCGGGATCAGCATGATGCACGCGATGTAGGCGCCACAACCAAGGTACATGATGAAAAATACGGTGTTGCCAGTAAATACTTAGATCGAGCACGAGCAGAGAGCCCACAAAGGCCAGCCAATAGGGTGCTGACAGCCAATGCCACAGGCCAAGCTGCTGACTCTGTGCCCACAGCGCCGCACCGACTGCACCGGCTGGGATCAGCAGCCGCACCAGCACTGTTGCCAGGCCTAACAAACTCAAGTTATGCAACCAGCGCTGGCTTTTTGCGACCGCTGGAGTGCGTTTGGGTTGTCGCGTTTCCCAAGCCAACATGATAAGTAGTACCCCGACAAAGCAGGCTAGCCTGATCAGGAGCTCGAGTGACATCGGTTAGTTGACTTTCGGCAAGTGGTTGGCAAATGGCGGCCAGCCCATAGTCATGCCGCCCAGCAAATGCAAATGAATATGATAGACCGATTGACCGCCGTCGGCGTTACAGTTCATTACCACGCGATAGCCGCTGTCGGCAATACCAAATTGCTGCGCTAGCTTGGCGGCGACTATATAGAGATGACCGACTACTTCACGGTCAGTTACCTGAATGTCGTTCATGGTGGCAATGCGTTTTTTAGGGATAATCAACACATGCACAGGCGCCTGCGGATTGATATCACGAAAGGCTAAACTGATGTCATCGTCGTGGACGATATCGGCTGGAATTTCACCGGCAATTATTTTGTCAAAAATACTGGCAGTCATGTTACCCCCTTAATACGTATCCCTTTAAATACAGTGATTCCGGAAAATTGGTTCGCACTGGATGGTCGGCACTTTGGAATAAATGTTCGATGATATGCATGGGCCGTTTGGCATCTAAGCAGGCGTCAGCAACCACTTTTTGAAATAATTCACCGGATAAGAGCCCCGAACAGGAAAAGGTCAACAGCGTACCACCGGGCTTCAATAGCATCACAGCGAGGCGATTAATATCTTTATAGCCACGGCAGGCGTTCATCAGATTGGCTTTACTATCGACAAACTTTGGTGGATCGAGGACGATAACGTCAAAGCGTTCGCCTTGATGATGAAACTTACGCAGTGCTTCAAATACATCCAACTGCATATTCTTGAGCGTGTCAGCGGCAAAGCCATTACGTTGATGATTGGCGCTGGCTTGTTCCAGAGCGGCTGTCGAAACATCTAAGTTGACCACTTCACTGGCACCTGCAGCCGCTGCATACAACCCAAAACCACCACTGTAACTAAAGGCGTTTAATACCCGTTTACCGGCCGAATAACGGCGCATGGCTTGACGACTATCGCGTTGATCCAAGTAGTAACCAGTTTTATGACCTTGTTGTAAATCCACCCCTAACTGCAAGCCATTTTCTTCAATCCATAGTGTGGCAGGCGGCAGCCCGCTGCCATTGTCGTGCAGTAATTGCACTACGGGTGGCAAACCTTCCTTTTTTCGCACATCCACATCAGAGCGTTCAAATATGGCACACTCTGGATAGAGTTGCCGTAAGGCTGCAACAATGGCATCGCGCCAACGTTCGGCGCCGGCACTGAGCAGTTGGCAGACTAGCCAGTGGTCATACTTATCGATGGTTATCCCTGGTAGCTGGTCACTTTCAGCGGCAACTAAGCGAAAGGCATTGCTGGCAATATCAAGACTATCGCGCAGCGCTTTAGCGGCGCTGATACGCTGCAGAAAAAAAGCTGCGTCAATGCAGTCGTTTTGCTGAAAGCTCCAGATCCGCGCCCGAATTTGTGATTGCGGAGACCATGCCGCGTACCCAAGCCAATCGCCATCGGCACTATGAACGGTTACGGTATCGCCGCTTTGCGGGTTGCCTTTGACTTTACCAATGGCGCCACTAAATACCCACGGATGCAAGCGCTTTAATGATTTTTCTTTACCCGCAAGCAGGTGAATGGTGGCGTTCATTATTTAACTCGCATGCCCGGTTTGGCACCATCTTGTGGATTCAAGATATAGAGATCAGAGCCGCCCGGACCGGCGGCCAAGACCATCCCTTCAGACACCCCAAAACGCATTTTACGAGGGGCTAAATTGGCCACCATTACGGTTAACTGACCAATCAGTTGCTCGGGCTGATAGGCTGATTTGATACCAGCGAAAACTTGCCGGGTTTCGCCGCCTAGGTCCAGTGTTAGTTTCAGTAACTTTTCGGCCCCTTCAACATGTTCAGCGTTGGCAATGCGAACGACCCGTAAATCAACTTTGGCAAAATCGTCGTAGACAATTTCCGGACTAATCGGGTCAGCCTTCAATTCGGCATCATCGTTACTCACTGCGGCGCTGGTGTTGTTCATTGCTTTTGAATCGTCAATCATGGCATCTACCTGAGTCATTTCAACCCGTTGTAACAGCGCCTTAAAGGGGCTGACGGGGTGATCTAGTAATAGGGTTTGGTGGCTATCCCAGACAAATTGGTCTTGCAAGAATGCTTGCACGCGAGCTGATAGCTGTGGCACCACAGGTGTTAAATAAACCATCAGAATGCGGAATAAGTTGATACCAATGGAACACACTTCATGCACCTCAGCGGCACGTGCAGGGTCTTTAATGGCTTGCCATGGTTCTTTATCGGCAATGTAGGCATTGGCTTTATCTGCCAGTGCCATGATATCGCGCATAGCCCGACCAAACTCGCGTTGTTCGAAGGCTTGAGTAATACTCGCACCAGCCGCTTGGAATTCATCCAATAAGCTGGTGTCATGTAATTGTGCGGCTAATCGGCCGGCAAACTTTTTACTAATAAAGCTGGCACAGCGACTGGCAATGTTGACGACTTTACCGACTAAGTCGGCATTGACCCGTTGGGTAAAATCAGTGAGATTGAGATCAAGATCATCAATACGACTGGACAGTTTGGCGGCAAAGTAATAACGCAGGTAATCCGGATCAAGATGATCCAAATAGGTACGCGCCATGATAAAGGTACCCTTTGATTTTGACATCTTAGTACCGTTCACTGTAATAAAGCCGTGCGCCCAGACATTGGTTGGTTGGCGGAAGTTGGCGCCGCTTAACATGGCCGGCCAAAATAAGCTGTGGAAGTAAATAATATCTTTGCCAATAAAATGATAGAGCTCGGCTTGGCTATCCGGTTGCCAGAAACTATCAAAATCAGCTGCACCAGTGCGGTCGCAATAGTTTTTAAAGCTACCCATGTAGCCTATTGGTGCATCGAGCCACACATAGAAGTATTTGCCCGGGGCGTCGGGGATCTCAAAGCCAAAGTAGGGCGCGTCACGGCTAATGTCCCACTGTTGCAGGCCGGCCTCAAACCATTCGTTGAGCTTATTGGCCATCTCGTCTTGTAACGAGCCAGAGCGCGTCCAGGCTTTCAGCATTTGTTCAAATGCTGGTAAATCAAAGAAATAATGCTCTGATTCACGCAGTTCCGGGGTAGCGCCCGACACCGCCGAACGCGGGTTCTTCAGTTCGGTGGGTGAGTACGTGGCACCACAGACATCACAGTTATCGCCATATTGATCGGTGGCGCCGCATTTCGGGCAATCGCCTTTGACAAAACGATCTGGCAAAAACATGTTACGTTCTGGATCATACAATTGCTCGATGATTTTGGTTTTAATGTGACCGGCAGCCCGCAAACGTTTGTAGATCAATTCAGCACAGGCTCGGTTTTCGTCGCTGTGGGTGGAATGATAATTGTCGAAGGCCACGTGAAAGTCAGCAAAATCTGCTTGGTGGGCTTGTTGCATGTCGGCAATCATTTGCTCCGGAGCGATGCCCA
>DIVC01000129.1:0-2000 GCA_002423905.1 Idiomarina sp. UBA6142 | reverse complement strand
TATCGCTGCAGTGTACCTGAATCACCGCTAGCAATCCAGCTACACTCACCGTATCATGCGGCTTAGCCAATGCCTTATTCGGCATTTTAGCCAGACCATTTGAGAGGAGTTTTTGATGTTCAAAAAGTGGTTTTCAGGTGATTCGATAGAAGCCGCCTATGACCGACTGCAAATTCCTGGTTGGCACGGTAAGCTGCCGCGCGAATGGTTGCAGGTCAGTGGTGAGGGGCAACCGCAACAGGCTACCTTAACCCTGCCATTTGCAGCGGGTGAGCAGTTTTTAGCGCCGTTCAAAGCCGATCCAGTGCTAGGCAAGCTGAACTGGGAGTTACGGCTAAAAATTACCAAGCTGCCGAATTCGCAGCCTGAACTGCCCATGCTATACGGTAATGTGATTGTGGTGTCATCGGGCAAAGGTGGTGTTGGCAAGTCGTCGGTAAGTGTGCAGTTAGCCTTGGCGCTCGCCAGCTTTGGCGCCAAGGTGGGTTTGCTGGATGCCGATGTGTATGGGCCCTCCCTGCCGACTATGATGGGCGGTGCCGATGAAAAGTTAAACTATACCGCACAGAACAAAATGATACCCCATCTGCGCCATGGCGTATGGGTTTCATCGCTGGGTTATTTGACTGATGCCAAAGCGCCAGCCATCTGGCGCGGGCCGGTAGCCAGCGCCGCGTTACAGCAATTATTCCGCGATAGCCAATGGCCACAACTTGATTATTTGCTGGTTGATATGCCACCGGGTACTGGTGATATTCAATTGACCATGGCACAAAAGTTGCCAATTACTGGTGCGGTAGTGGTGACCACGCCGCAAACAGTGGCATTGGCTGATGCCGAAAAGGGCATTGAAATGTTCCGTAAGGTGGGCATTCCATTGACTGGAATTATTGAGAATATGAGCTTTTTTGAATGCTCTCAATGCGGTCATCACGAAGCTATTTTTGGCACTGGTGGTGGCGCTGGCGTAGCGCAACGCGAGGCGCTTCCTTTGCTCGGCGAATGGCCGTTAGCAGCGCGCATGCGGGCGGCATTAGATGAAGGTATACCGCTGGCCATTCAGGCTCCCGATGATCCACTGGTTGCTATGATTTCTCGCACGGCACAGCAATTAGCCATGCAGCTTTACCAACAAGCAAAACTCACGCCATAATAGCGTTCTACAGGAGAGTCTTATGCGTTTAACTGATGGACAAATAGAAGCTTATTTGGCGGCTGGAAAAATCGTTATCGATCCAGCGCCGCAACGCGAAGATATCACCGGGGTTACGGTGGATATTCGGCTGGGTAATGAATTTCGTGTGTTGCAAGACCACGCTGCGCCATTTATTGATATCAGTGGTACTCGCGAAGATATTGATCGGGCCATTTCACAAGTCATGAGCGATGCTATTGTGCTGACTCCTGAGCAAGCGTTTTTTATTCACCCCGGTGAGTTTGCACTGGCAGTTACCCATGAAGCGGTCACCTTACCCGATGATATGGTAGGGTGGTTAGATGGACGCTCATCGCTGGCGCGCTTGGGCTTGATGGTTCATGTGACGGCACATCGCATTGATCCGGGTTGGTCAGGACAGGTGGTACTGGAGTTTTACAATAGTGGCAAATTACCACTAGCCTTGCGGCCGTTAATGAAAATCGGGGCACTCAGCTTTGAACAGCTTGATGAGCCGTGCCTGCGCCCCTACAGTAAACGCAAAGATGCAAAATATCGAGACCAGCGTGGTGCGGTAGCGTCACGTATTGCTGCTGACCACAACCAGTCCTAAACCCTTAGCGTAACGGTGTTGCGTGTGCAGCACCGGCGAAAATGGCATTCATTAAGACAATGTTTAAGCCGTCCAGGTAAGCGCGATAGGTTGGCTCTTGGGCAAAACTAATCACCATTCCCTTACCACGTGGTTGCCACATCAAAAATGGCTTATGGGCCAATTGCTCACTATTTTCTGCCCACAAATAGCCACTGGCTAATAACTGATCAGCAGCTGCATAGCGCATGA
>DIVC01000110.1 GCA_002423905.1 Idiomarina sp. UBA6142 | reverse complement strand
TATAACCGCTGCCGGCACGAGTGAATCGAGGCGCCCGTAAATTCGCAAAAGCGGCATGGTGAGCTGCGCCAATTCAGCGCGTAAATCGACACTGGCCAACATATCAAGCCCAGCATTTAACACCTCTTGGCTTGCCATCGGTTTGCTAAATAACCATTCTTTGATTTGTTTGATGTCCGCTTTGGCGCTCTGACTCCCGAGTGATTGTAGTGCCAAAAACCGCTCTACGGTGCGTTTGAAATCAGCACTGAGCTGGCGGGCAAAGGTGTTCAGTACATGCGGGTCAATACCTGGCCAGTTATCGCGCGCTGGAAAAAAGGGTGATGATGCCACCGTGATCAGATGGCTAACTCGCTCTGGATAACGCCGGGCAATGGCGGTTGCCACTAAACCGCCTAACGACCAGCCAAGCAAGTGGCAACGCTCGGGCAAGGCTGCTGCGGTAAGTTCTACCAATTGCTCAAAGCTAATAGCCGCTCCTGTTGGCCACGGCGATTCGCCGTAACCCGGCAGGTCAAGGCAATGAACGCGGCGCTGTGCCGACAGCGGCGTGACAATACCTTGCCAGATATTGGCGTTGAGGCCCCAGCCATGGAGTACAACAAGATCCGTTCCAGCGCCGCTGACGGATTGCCACACAGGGGTTACCATAGGTTTACCTTTTACTGCTCATGGAGGAGCTTATGGTAGCGCTCATAGATTGGCTTGCCAAGCTACCGATTGGTTGTTGTTGGGTGTGCCAACAAAGTTTGCTAGTCGGTGAACATGGTGGTTTTTGTCAGCCTTGTTTGCGCGATCTACCGCGCTTACCACCAAGTTGTCTGCGCTGGCGCTGTCAACAACCTGAGTTAGCGGTGGGCCGCTATTGGTTCTCGGCGTTGAGTTGGCAACCGGAAGTGGCGCAGTTGGTGCACCGCTTTAAATTTCATGGAGCGACCGAGTTGGCGGCGATTTTAGCGCCGTTACTGGCAGCCCAAGCACGGCATTGTTACCGGCTGCGGCCGCACCAATGGCCGGACTTATTAGTGGCTATGCCAATCACGCGTAAGCGCTGGTTTGAACGGGGTTATAATCAGGCGGCCTTGCTTGGCCAGCAACTGCAACCGTTGCTACAGATCCCGTTTGCTCCCGGGCTATTGCGCCGGCTCCCCCAACAAGGCAAGCAGCAGCATCGCTCCGGTGCGGGTGAGCGTTGGCATAATATGGCAAATAGTATGCACTGCACGCGTTCGGTTGAGGGTTTGACCATTGCCTTGGTCGATGATGTATTAACCACTGGGGCGTCGGTTTCGGCTGCGGCAGATGCGCTATTGCGGCGCGGTGCCAAGGCGGTTGATGCGTGGACGCTCGCTTATACCGAGCCGCATCAACCGCGCGAACCTATGCTTTAGTGTGTGTGTGCAGCTTCGGCTGCGGCAGCAGCTGCAGCTTCGGCATCTTCTTCGGCATTAGCACTTGGGCTTACTGCAGGGGCCATAAAAATAGCATTACTCAGCAACTTGGCAGTGCCCCAGAAGTAGGCCCGGAAATTCACGTCATCGGTGAACGCAATAACACGGCCTTGGCCTTTGCGATGACCAAGAATGGCCGCCTTTTGGCTCAACACTTGGCGATTTTCCGCCGCGGCATAACCACTCAACAATGGCTCTTGCTGATAGCGAGCTGCCACTAAGAAGGGCTGATCAGGTATTTCCATGGCGAACAAACTGTCTTTAAAAATCGGTAACTGAGCGCGCGGGAAGCCCGCCAGCAATGGGTGACTTAGATCTAAATCAAGGCCAAAGATAGCTCCAGCAACACGGCGCTTGCCATAGTAACTATCGCGGTCAGCGAAGGTCAGCTGGGTGGTATCAAACTTACTATCAAAGGCATCGTTTTCAACGAATTTAGCCGCTAAGATATTCTGCTCAGCTAACCACCGAGCGCCACCTTTTTGACCGATCACCACACCACCTTGATTGACCCACTGGCTGAGCCGATCAGCACCGGCTTTACCGAGCGAACGGTAGCTACCGTCAACCAATAAAATATGGGTATAACGGCTGAGGTCGACCCGATTAAAGCGGTCACTATCGACCAGACTCAATGGCACGCCAACATGGCGGTCAAGGTAGTACCACGCCTCGCCACCTTCGTACATATCGGCATCGTTGCCCACCACCATCATCACCGATATCGGTTTGACCGGACGCAAGTCGCTGCTACCAAGATCAATACCAGATGGCGTTAAGCCAGTGGTAATAGCGTGTACGGTCAGTTGATTATCAGCAGCGATCTGCGCTAGTTGCTGTTGCACCTTGCTCCAGTCGTGTTGCTGATAGGCACGAGTGACCACCACAGCACCCATCTCGAAAGATTGCTGACCTTGGGGGGTACGGGCGGTGAATGGCTGATCGGCTTGGCGTACATGCACACCAGCAGTTAGTAACTGTTGGAGTGCACGTGGTGCTAAGTAACTGTGCCAATTAAACGCATAGGCGTAGGCATCGGCTGGTAGGACGCTTGGAAGCGTTGCTGGAGCGCCTTGGTAGGCTTGTTCACTGTGTTTAATAGAGCGACCTTTGAATTGCGCAAAAGGCACGTTAAAGGCCATTGGTAAGGTCCAGCCTGAAACGTCATAAAAGGTGTTATCGCGGAAGTTTTGCTCGCTGGTAAAAATAGCGCGAATCAAGGTGTACTGTCGTTGTGCCAGCGGCACATAGTAGCTGTGCGCCGCGCGATAAGTGACCTTATCAATGGTCACATCAGCCGTTAATGGGTAGGCTTGAATAGCATGCTGTTTAAGAATATCGAGCATACCTTGCAGGCGCACTGGGTCGCTACCATCGCCGAACACATAACCATTAAAATCAGCTTTTTTTGCTTGCTCCAGAGCGGTTTTGTAGAACCGTTGTTGATAATCTAAAAAGCGTTCTTTGTTTTCATGCGCACCATACATGGTGGTCAGCGAGGTCATGAATTGGTTTTCAATGGTGAACGGAAATTCCACCAAGCCGTTGATCGAGTCTTGCGCATGACCGCGGCTAGAAGCCTGTTCAAAGAGAATGCCAATGGCGCCCTGCACGTCAGGGTAGGTTGAACCTTTGCCAACGTAAAAGTCATCAAAGGCTTGCTCGGTAAAGTACAAACGCCCTTCTTGATCTAATTTAGCGGCATGGTAATCAGCTAACTTAGCGGTTAAGGTGACGTTTTCTTCTGGCGTGTGCGGGTTGCGACGGCTTGGAATACCGGGTTGAAAAAAGAACGTGCTGTTGGTGCCCATTTCGTGGAAATCGGTCAGTACGTTCGGTTTCCATTTCTGAAAGTTGGCAATGCGCGCCCGAGATTCTGGATGCTGTAACAACAACCAGTCACGGTTTAAATCGAACCAATAATGGTTCACCCGACCGCGAGGAATACCTTGCACGTGTTCGCGATGCTGTGGGTCAGCCACTACGTTAATGCTCTTATGCTGATTAGCCCATTCAGCGAAGCGTGACAGGCCGTCCGGGTTTAAGCTTGGATCAAATAAAATGATGGTATCGCGCAGCAATTGTTCGATTTTTTCACCTTGTGCGGCAGCTAGGTAGTAGCCGTATAATAGCGCCGCATTACTGCCGCTCGGTTCATCACCGTGGATACTGTAACCCATGTAGAGCACTAAGGGTGCGGTTTTAGGGTCAGCTTTGGCGTTCGGGTCAGTCAGCGCGACGTGCTGCTGGCGTAACGACTCTAAGTTACTGTGGTTTTCTGGGGCAGTGACAGTGAGCAACAACAGGGGGCGTTGTTGATGCGTGCGGCCAGTATATTCAATGCTAATGCGATCGGAGTGCGCTGCTAGCACTTCCATGTAACGGACTAATTGGTCATGGCGGACATGCCATTCACCGACTTCGTAGCCTAACACTGACTGCGGTGTTGGCACGCTGGGATCGTAGGTAACGTCGGTCGGTAAATAAGCACTCAGGGGTTGTGCGGCTGAGGCCCAGCTTACAAGCCCAAACATGAGGCTTAGCATAGCAAAAAAATAACGGCGCATAATGGCTTCCTTGAATCAAAAAAGTAACCAACAAGCTAGCAGAACTTATTGCCTTGACCAAGTCGGTTACTATGCAACGCTTGTTTTTTGCGATAAGATATATCCTAGTATTTTACTCAAGTATAGCCATGAGGTGTACTGTCGATGATTCGTATTACTGAAAGCGCGCAGGCGCACTTTCGCAAATTGCTTGCCGATCAACCGGATAACACCAATATTCGGGTTTTCGTGGTGAATCCAGGCACGCCATCAGCTGAGTGCGGCGTGTCCTATTGTCCGCCCGATTCGGTTGAAAGTGATGACCAAGTACTGCCATTTAGTGGCTTTGATGCGGTGGTCGATTCCAGCAGCGCGCCGTTTTTGACCGATGCCGTGATTGATTTTGAAGTGCAAGATTTAGGCTCACAATTGACACTCAAAGCACCCAATGCCAAAGCGAAAAAAGTAGATGACCATGCGCCACTCATTGAGCGTGTTGAATACATGATTCAAGCCGAAGTGAACCCACAGTTGGCCAACCACGGTGGCAAAGTGTCGGTCAATCAAATCAC
>DIVC01000109.1:7617-16416 GCA_002423905.1 Idiomarina sp. UBA6142 | reverse complement strand
ATCAGCGACCCACGTGAAGTGGTAAAAACCGGCGATATCGTCAAGGTGAAGGTGCTTGAGGTCGATGTGCCACGCAAACGCATTAGCTTGAGTATGCGCTTGCACGATGAAGTCACCAGCGCAGTTGCTAAACCAGCCACTCCACGCACGGAGCAAAAGCCGGCAAAAGCCGCCGCACGTGTATCGGCAAAGGCACCAGCTGCGGCTGATTCAGCAATGGGTTCAGCCTTTGCCGATGCCTTTGCGAAACTAAAAAAATAGCCAATAGCGTGCGCGCTGTGGGAACATCCCTACAGCGCTAGGCGTGGCTCACACAGCGCCATAAAATAGCGCTTGTGCGCTTCAACGCTGGTGCGTAAATAGGCCAGTTTGTGTTGCATTTCGGCCATGCTCGGCATCTGCATTTGGTCACTAAAGGCTTTGGCTTTGGCATCTAATAGCTGCTTTCGTAGCTGATAGTATTCACGCAAACGTTCCAACAACACGGCATACTCCGCCTGCAATTTGGCATAGGTATCCGCACATCGCCCAGCAACCTTCTGCTCGGCGCGTTTCATGGCCATGTCCAAGCGCGCGCGTTCGATTTGAAACTCGTTGGTACGCTTGAGGTTGCGGGTTAAGCCGAGCCATGAACACGCACGAATCAGCCACTTGGTCGGGTCAAAATGCCACCAGCGAATACCATTGCGATAATCCGCTGAGAAAATATGGTGGTAATTATGATAGCCCTCACCAAAAGTCAGCAGCGCCAGCACACCGTTATCACGGGCAGAATTGCGATCGGTATACGTCTGTTTGCCCCAAATATGCGCCAGCGAGTTGATGAAAAAGGTGGTGTGGTGGTTAATCACTAACCGCGCAAAACCAACTAACAACACGCCGCCGAGAATATCACCAAGCAGCCAACCAATCAGCAGCGGCCAGCCAATGGCTGTCAGCAGCGTTAAGCTCAGATAATTGCGGTGTTGCCACATAACGATCGGGTCTTTCTGCAGGTCTTTGACGTTATTGTAGTCGTGATAGCGATTCGCCTGATATTCCCGCAACATCCAGCCAATATGTGAATACCAGAAGCCGCGACTGGCTGAATACGGGTCGTGCTCATCATGATCGACATGCTTGTGATGCTCACGGTGATCAGACGACCAATGCAAGATACTGTTTTGCACTGCCAACGCACCACCTAAGGCAAACAAAATACGCAATGACCAATGGGCGTCATAGGTTTTGTGTGCCCACAAGCGATGATAACCCGCCGTAATGGATATGCCAGCGAACACGATAGTGCCGAACATGGCCAACCACAAGCCGGTGCTTAGCCCATGGCTGTAGGCATACCAAGGCACTCCGATCACAGCAACGCTGAAAGTAATGATGAATAACAGGCTGTTAAGCCAAATAATGGGGGGATTTTCAGTACTTTTCATACAACTCAAATATTTTAGCTAACACGTGTACGCTCAATGTACTTGGAATTGGGGTTTTCCGCAAGTATCTTTTGGCCGAACCGCACTAGCTTTGGTCACGATTGCACTTGCTTCATCGGGCAGCCATAATGGTCAGCCAATTGAGGACATCACATGAGCGGAATTCGCGCCAAACAAAAAGAAAAAACGCGGCGTTTACTGATTGAAGCAGCGATGAATCAGCTCTCCGCTGAGCATGGTTATGCCAGCCTCAGTCTGCGTGAGGTGGCGCGTGAGGCCGGCATTGCACCGACTAGTTTTTATCGGCATTTTCAAAATATGGAAGAGCTCGGCTTATCATTGGTCGATGAAGGTGGTTTGGCGCTGCGCCAGTTGCTGCGCCAGTCGCGCTTACAAATTGCCCGTGGCGGCTCAATTATCCGCTCTTCAGTAACCACTTTCATGGCTTTTGTAGCCAATCAAACACCACTATTTCGGCTACTACTGCAAGAAAAATCCGGCAATTCACGGGCTTTTCGCTTGGCGGTGCAACGCGAAGTTGATCACTTTACCGCTGAGCTAGTGGACTACTTAGTGGCTGAGCAACAGTACTCCCGTGAGCTCGCTGAACTGCAAGCTGATGCCATTGTACGGATTGTCTTTAGTGCCGGAGCCGATGCTATTGACGCCGATAATCCCGAACGCGAACGCCTCACTGAGCACACCATCGCCCAAGTGCGGATGGTGGCGCGGGGCGCTGATGCTACCCGGCAATTGGGAAAAACCATAAAATAATTGGTACCGCGACCACTACCATCAGTACCGACAACGGCAAACCGAGTTTCCAATAGTCGCCAAAGGCGTAACCACCCGGGCCCATTACCAGGATATTCGACTGATGCCCAATGGGTGTTAAAAATGGCAGTGCCGCCCCCATTGCCACCGCAATTAAAAATGGATCAATCGACACCGCTAAACTACCCGCCATACTGACCGCAATGGGCGCCATCAGCACTGCCGCTGCCGCATTGTTGACGACGTTGGAAAGCAACATAGTCACCACCATCAGTACCGTAATGGCGACTGCGATAGGGGCATCTTCACTGATAGCCAATGCCAGTCCTGCTAAGGTATCCGCTGCGCCGGTGCTCTCAAGTGCGCCACCCAGCGGAATCGTTGCACCGAGCAACACCACGATCGGCCAGTCAATATTGTCATAGAGTTCGCGCAGCGCGATCACGTTGGTCAGCACCATCATGCCAGCGGCAATAGTAAAAGCCACCGGGGCGCTCAAAATATTCATGGCAGTGAGCGCAATTGCACTGGCGAATATCAGTAGCGGCCGCCAAATATTCTTCGGGCTACCAATGCGAATACTCCGCTGCGCTAGCGGAAAGCAACCAAAGCGACGAAAAATATCATCCAAAACATCGGCGTTACCTTGCAGCAATAACACATCGCCTGGCTTAAAGCGCACGTTCGAGAGGTTTGGTGTTAAGGTTTGCCCTTCGCGTGCTACCGCTAACACATTAACGCCAAAGCGATGACGTAGGCGCAAATCTGCGGCAGAGCGACCAATTAGGCGCGAATCATGGCCGACAATACCCTCAATCACCTTAATTTCATCGCTGGTCAGAAAGCGCTCTTCAAACTCTTCTTCCGCATTGAGCTCTAAGTTGGTCGCATCCAACACTTGTTGCAGCGTGTCGGCGTCGGCTTCAACGATCAGTACATCTTCAGCCTGCAGGCGCTGGTGGCGCGGCGGCGCTGTGATCTGTTTATCACCGCGTTTAAGAGCAACAATAACAAAGTTTTCTTTACTCTTACTCTCTAGCTCAAACAAGGTTTCGCCGACCAAGGCATTACCTTCAGGAATATAGAGCTCGGTTAAATAAGCGCTAACATCGTAGGGGGTATTGGCCGAATTGCGGGCTTTATTCGCTGGTACCAGCCAACGACTGAACATCCACATGAATAATAAGCCAGCGGCCGCCAAGGCAAGGCCGACAGGCGTAAAATCAAACATTCCAAAGGCGCTGCCAGTAACTTGCTCACGTACATCCGCTAAGATAATGTTCGGGGGCGTGCCAATTAAGGTTAAGGTACCACCAATTAACGAACCAAACGCCATCGGCATTAACACGTGTGACGCGTTACCCTTGCCACTGCGCGCTAATTGCAACGCCACTGGGATCATAATGGCCATAGCACCGGTATTATTCATAAATGCTGACAGCAAGGTGGTCAGTAACGTCAGCGCCACCAATTGCAGAAATGGCCGTTTTTCGACCCGCTTCATCATACCGGCCAGCGCATCGACCACGCCGGAACGCCATAACGAATGGCTGATAACTAATACCGCCGCTACGGTGATCACCGCAGCGTTACCAAAACCAGTGAACACTTCGCCGCTGGGAACGAGCCCCAACACGGCGGCCAGCAATAGCGCCATCATGGCGACTAAATCATAGCGCCATTTGTCCCAGACAAACAAAACCAGGGCGCCCACTATCACCGCACCAATGAGAATTTGATCAAGCATTCGCTATTCCATGTAAATGTTTTAGCTCTGCCATTCAGATTGGCTGGATTTCTTAGGAAGTCAATAAATTTACTGCTAATATTGCTGCACACGTAAACTGCCAACAAGGAGAAAGCCATGGTGCCGTCGAAGCTATCGAAGTTCGGAATCAGCGCTTTACTAGTACTGATCAGCATGCCATTACTGGCCCGCGAACTTACCTTAAGCGAAACCATTACTTTAAAAACCATCAATAGCGCCGCGGTATCTGCTGATGGTCAAGTGACTGCGTTTACCCGTGTCACCCCGCGAACCCCCTATGTGGATGACGACGGTAGTGCCTTTATCGAACTATTTACCGTTCGCGGTGAGGCGGAGCCAGTTGCATTCATTAGCAATAAAACCCCGGTAAGTGCGATTCAATTTCATGGTGACAGCATTTATTTTTTGAGTAAACGCGGTGATGACAAACACACTAGTTTGTACCGAATTGCGACAACCGGTGGTGAAGCACAACGCGTGTTTAGCCACAGTAATAACCTAGTCAGCTACACACTCAGTGCCGATGGCCGCTATTTGGCGTTCCGTGCCCGCGATAAAGCCGATGACACCCAAGCCAAGCTCGCCAAAAAAGGCTTTAAAGCGGAGATTTACGAGGAAGAGCATGAGTTTACCCATGCTTGGCTGGTCGATCTGCAGCAATCCGAACCAAGCGCACAGGCAGTCACTAGCCAACTACAGGTGCTGTCTATTGCGTTTCGACCCGGCCAGCAACAATTGTTGCTGCGCACTGCACCAACGCCATTGGTCGACGATAATTACATGAGCAGCCAATATCAATTGTTCAATTTCAAGGGTGAGGTGGTGAGTAGCTTTGCTTCGGTGGGTAAATTGGGCCAAGCTGAATTCTCACCCGACGGCCGCTATTTAGCGGTGATTGGTGCAGCTGACTACAACGACCCAGCAGAGGGTCGCTTGTATGTATATGATACTCAACAAGATAATCAAGTGCGTGAAGTACTGCCCGACTATTTAGGGCACGTGCAAGATATCGCTTGGCGTCGCAATGATGAGCTCATTTGGCTTGGCCATCGCGGTACCGAAACTGAAGTACAAGCACTCACCATGCAGTGGCTCGAAAGTCGCAGCTTACTTGATCTGGGCCGTGCCATTGTCGTCGATATCGAAACGGCCCCAGGCAGCAGCACCATTATTGCTCGGGCCCATACTGCTGAGCACCCGACTGAATTATTTCGTATTGAAAACCAAGATTTGATTCGACTGACCAACTCCAATCCAGTGTTGGCTGAAATCACCATGCCAAATCAAGTCGTCATCAATTACGCGGCGGCTGATGGCGTTGAGCTGGAGGGTATTCTGGTTTACCCAACTAATTATCAAGAGGGACAAACGTATCCATTAATCATGGTCGTGCATGGCGGTCCAGAAGCACATTATAGTAATGGCTGGCTAGACCGTTACGGTAGCCCGGTAAAATACGCAGCCAACAATGGTTTTGCGCTATTCTTCCCGAATTATCGGGGCAGCACGGGCCGCGGTGTTGAATTCTCTAAACTCGGGCAAAACGACTATGCCGGCAAAGAATTTGATGACCTCGTTGATGGTAAAAACCACCTGATTCAACTGGGTATCGTTGATGCCAAAAAAGTGGGTATCACCGGTGGCTCTTACGGCGGTTTTGCTTCTGCCTGGGGTGCGACAGCGCACACCGAGCACTATGCCGCCAGTGTCATGTTTGTTGGTATTAGTGACAATATTTCAAAGTTTGGTACCACCGATATCGCCAAAGAAATGCATGCTGTGCATGCGCGCAGTTATCCATGGGAAAAATGGCAGTGGTATCTTGAGCGTAGCCCTATTTATCACGCCGAGAAATCACGTACGCCGACCCTAATCATGCATGGTAAAGAGGATACCCGGGTGCACCCGAGCCAGTCTATGGAGCTCTATCGCTACTTAAAAACTCATGGCAAGGTTCCAGTCCGCTTAGTACTGTATCCAGGTGAAGGGCACGGTAACTCACGACCAGCTGCTCAACTCGATTATTCCATGCGCTTAATGCGCTGGATGCAGCATTTTCTGGTCGATGGTGGTACTGTGGCACCAGCACATCAACTACCGCACGCTGAGCAACTAAAATAAATGAAATCATGGATGAATGGCTGGTGGCATAGCCGCCATCAGTATAACCAAGAGGACCCGCAATTTAGGCGGGTCCAGCTCATGGAAACAACACTTGCGTTGATGCAAGTGTATTTCTTTGCCATTGGTATCATGAACATTACGGTGTTCGATTTGCCAGCCATGGCGATTGTTGACTTTATTGGCTGTGCACTTGCCATTGCCATTATGGTGTACTTTCGTTACAGCAATAATGTTGAGTTGGTTGCTTGGCTTACCGTGGTGCTCATTGGTGCTATTTTAGTGGTGTTTATCCAAAGTACCGAAGGGCGCAACTACGCTCTGTATTGGCTGACCATTTTCCCACCAGTCGCATTCTTTTTGTTAGGTCGTAAAGTCGGTTTTTATCTGTCGGTGGTGTTCTTTGTGTACTGCTTTAGCTTTATTGCTATTGAATCACCGTATTGGAAACCTGCGGTGTTTAAGGCTGAAGCCTTGTCCAATATGTTATTGGCAACAACGATTTTGATCTTGCTGTTCCGACATTTTGAACTGACTCGTGCCGAAGCTTTTGAAGCCTTGGAACGAAAAAATTCACAACTTGAACTGCTCTCAATTACCGACTCGTTGACCGGATTGATGAATCGCAGCAAGCTCGATCAGACTTTGGCCGAGCAAGTTGCCCACGCACAATTAAACTCGACACCACTGTGCGTTATGTTAATTGATATCGATTATTTTAAGCACATTAATGATAATCACGGGCACCTAGCTGGCGATCAAATGTTGATTGAAGCCGCGAAGATACTCAAACAACATAGCCAAGACGATGTCGATATGGGACGCTGGGGTGGTGAGGAATTCATGTGTATTTGCCCGAATATCGATGGCGTGAGCGCCGGTGACATTGCGGAGAGACTGCGTGCAGTGATGGCTGACCGTCAATTTGAAAATAAGCTTTCACTGACGATTAGTATCGGTATTGGCCGCTTCCGTCATGGTGATAGTGTGACCGCACTGGTGCGGCGCGCCGACGAAGCCCTTTACCAAGCTAAAGAAGACGGCCGCAATTGTGTGCGGATGCTATAGTTGCGGTCCAGCAGCAACCAGCGCCGCGCCGTTGGTGGTATCGGTAAATTTCACGAAGTTTTCCACAAAGCGCTTCGATAAGTCATAGGCTTTTGCCTCCCATTCTTGACTGGCCGCATAAGTATTACGCGGATCAAGCAGGTGGCTATCAACACCCGGTAAGCTAGTCGGCACGGCTAAATTAAAGAAAGGCAATTGCACAAATTCAGCATTTTCAATACTGCCAGCTAAAATGGCATCAATAATAGCGCGCGTAGCTTTCAAGGAAATCCGTTTGCCGGTGCCATTCCAACCGGTATTCACCAAATAGGCCTCGGCACCGGATGCTTCCATACGCTTGCGCAGTACTTCCGCGTACTGGGTTGGGTGGAGGCTTAAAAAGGCCGCCCCGAAACAGCTTGAGAAGGTTGGCGTTGGCTCGGTAATACCGCGCTCAGTACCCGCTAATTTAGCGGTAAAGCCCGACAAGAAATAATACTCTGTTTGCGCTTTGGTTAATTTTGAAACCGGTGGCAATACGCCAAAAGCATCGGCGGTCAAGAAAATAACTTTCTTGGCGTGGCCAGCTTTTGAGACTGGCTTGACGATGTTATCAATGTGGTAAATCGGGTACGACACCCGCGTGTTTTCGGTTTTTGAACCATCATCGAAATCCACCGTACCGTCAGCCAGTACCGTCACGTTTTCCAACAACGCATCACGACGAATAGCACGGTAAATATCTGGCTCAGCTTGTTCCGACAAATTGATGGTTTTGGCATAACAACCACCTTCGAAGTTGAACACCCCGTCGTCATCCCAACCATGTTCATCATCGCCAATTAAACGCCGTTTGGGGTCGGTTGATAAGGTCGTTTTACCAGTGCCTGACAAACCAAAAAATACCGCGACATCGCCGTCATCACCAACGTTGGCTGAGCAATGCATTGAGGCAATACCCTGCAGCGGCAGGTAATAGTTCATGATCGAGAACATGCCTTTCTTCATTTCACCGCCGTACCAAGTGCCACCAATAAGTTGAATGCGCTCGGTCAGGTTAAAGGCAATGAAATTTTCAGAATTCAAGCCATGTTGTTGCCAGTTGCTGTTGGTACACTTGGCACCATTCATCACGACAAAATCAGGCTTGAAGGTTTTCAGTTCTTCGGCGCTGGGGCGAATGAACATGTTTTTGACGAAATGCGCCTGCCACGCCACTTCCATGATAAACCGCACCGACAAACGGGTATCGGCATTGGCACCACAGTAGGTATCCACAACAAACAGGCGTTTGCCCGAGAGTTGCTGAGTCACTGTTGCTTTCAAATCAGACCATACCGCGGGGGTAATGGCCTTGTTATCATTTTTACCCTGATCAGACCACCAAAAGGTATCTTTGGTGGTGTCGTCACGCACAATGTACTTATCTTTTGGTGACCGGCCAGTGAAGACCCCAGTGTCTACCGACACCGCGCCCAGAGTGGTTACTTTGCCTTGCTCGTAACCTTCCAAATCACTCCGAGTCTCTTCAGCGAACAGCATCTCGTAAGACGGGTTATGCACAACTTCAGTAACGTCTGTGATGCCGTACTGGCTTAAATCCAGATCAGTCATTGGCGAACTCCTGCGGGTCTGATCATTAAATAATGAGAAAATCATCAT
>DIVC01000109.1:1441-7506 GCA_002423905.1 Idiomarina sp. UBA6142 | reverse complement strand
GTTCTGCTATTAGCCATTCCCGCACTCTATACCGAACTCAGTTTGGGTCAGCATGCTCAGGCTAATCCTGTCACAGCGCTTGAACAATTAAGTCAAACCCGCAGCCGCATCGGTCCACTGGCGGGCCGCAGCATGGGCTATTTGAATGTTTTAGGCGCATTGCTGATGCTGAGCTTTTACCACTTAGTAGCGGCCTGGATGCTGGCGCAGGGGCTAGCAGCCCTTGCCACTGGGTTCGCAGTACCCAGCGCAGCGAGCTGGCTGGCAACCGATAGTAGCAGTCGTGATCTGATTCTGGTGGGGCTATTCATCAGCCTCACTTTTAGTGTTGTTGCTCGCGGTATTTCAAATGGCATTGAAACATGGTCCAAACGGTTAATGCCGGTATTAGTGCTGCTGCTGCTCGGGCTGATTGTGTTTATTGCACTACAACCCGGCGCCGGCGCTGGATTTCGCGCCTATTTAGTGCCTGACTTCAGCACCCTGAGCGACCCGAACATGTTGGTGGCCGCTATGGGTCAGGCGTTCTTCTCACTGTCCATTGGCCTCGGCGGCATGATGATCTACGGCAGCTATCTGGCTCCCGGAACTCGCTTGGGTCGACTCACGCTGAGTGTCGCAGCACTCGATACCTTGGTTGCACTATTAGCTGGATTGCTGATTATTCCAGCACTCTATGTCGCCATGGCGCAAGGCATGACGGTCACAGCCAACGGTGAGCTCATCGGCGAGGGTCAGCTGATCTTCCACGTGTTACCCGAGCTATTTAGCCGACTCGGTACAGCTGGCCCATGGGTCGGCTTCGCATTCTTCAGCTTGCTGTCGGTGGCGGCGCTTACATCGACTATCGCCGTTGCTGAAATACCGCTCTCTTATAGCATTGAACGGCACCAACTAGCGCGCGCCCGGGCAGCATGGATACTGGCACTAGTGGTGATGGTATTAGCGGGGTTATTAGTGTTATTTTTTGATCCGCTATTCGGTTGGGTGGTGAGTTATGTCACTCAATTTCAACTACCACTCAGTGGCTTATTCTACTTTCTGGTGTTGGGCTGGTTATGGAAACGCAGTAACCGCATACGCGATTTAGCTGCAACGCATTGGCGCTATCAATTACTGTTCTGGCATTTGCGCTTAATTTGCCCGCTGCTGTTAGGTTGGGTCTTCATCGATGTAGCCTTCTGAGCGCTGTTAGCTGCTTTGGCGTTGCTTAATTTTTACCTGCAACGCTGCTGCTACGGCAGGATCGGTAAACTGCCGCACATCACCCCGATGGAGTGCCACTTCTTTTACTAAGGTTGAGGAAATGAACGAATTTTCTTCAGCTGGGGTTAAAAAAACACTTTCTAGATCGGGGTATAGCCGACGATTCATGTTAGCAAGCTGAAATTCATACTCGAAATCGGATACCGCACGAAGTCCTCGGATCAATACCGTAGCGCCCTGTTCTTGGGCGAAATCGACCAGTAAACCGCTGAATCCAACCACGCTCACATTGGCTAAATCACGGGTGACCTGGCGCACTAAATCAACCCGCTCAGCCAAGCTGAAAAGTGGATTTTTACTCGGGCTTTGCGCCACCCCGACGACAATTTCGCTAAATAAATTGGCTGCCCTTTCGATCAAATCAGCATGACCGTTAGTAATCGGATCAAAGGTACCCGGATAAATTGCCCGCTTGTGCATGATTATCTCCTGCTGCATAAATGAGGATGCGCAGCGCCCCACGAATCGGTTAAACTATAGCACTTACGTGGCCGCACAATGATCGTCGTGCAATGACGACAGCTATCGACTGGCCTTAGCGCGCGAATGGAGAATTACATGAAGCACGATTTTTATCAACAGCTTGAGCAGCAACTTGAAGAGCTCAAACAAGAGGGGTTGTATAAGCACGAGCGGATTATCACTAGCGACCAAGACGCTGAGATCACCGTGGCTGGCGGCCAGCATGTATTGAACTTTTGCGCGAATAATTATCTCGGTTTGGCCAACAACGATGAGTTAATCGCAGCGGCCAAACAAGGGCTCGATGAGCATGGTTTCGGTACTGCATCAGTGCGCTTTATCTGCGGTACGCAAGATATTCATAAAACCCTTGAAGCCAAGCTGAGTGCTTTTTTAGGTACTGAAGATACCATTTTGTATTCGTCATGTTTCGATGCCAACGGTGGTTTATTTGAAACCTTGATGGGTCCAGAAGATGCGATTATCAGCGATGAACTCAACCACGCCAGTATTATTGACGGCATCCGCTTAAGCAAATCCAAACGCTATCGTTATAAAAATAACGATATGAACGACCTTGAAACACAACTTAAACAAGCAAAAGCTGACGGCGCCCGCCACCTGCTGATTGCCACCGACGGGGTGTTTTCGATGGACGGCGTGATTGCCAACATGGCTGGGGTATGTGACTTAGCCGACCAATACGGTGCCTTGGTGATGATGGACGACTGTCACGCCACTGGCTTTTTAGGCGCTCATGGTAAAGGTACTCATGAGTATTGTGGTGTACTCGGCCGCATTGACTTGCTCACCGGCACACTTGGTAAAGCCCTAGGCGGGGCCTCAGGGGGTTATATTTCTGGTAAAAAGGCCGCTATTGATTGGTTGCGCCAACGTTCACGCCCATACTTGTTCTCAAACTCGGTAGCGCCTGCCATTGTGCAAGCCTCTATTCGGGTACTCGAGCTACTAGAAAATGGCGATGCCTTGCGGGCGCAGCTGTGGGACAACGCCAGTCATTTCCGCAGTAAAATGACCGCCGCCGGCTTCACCTTAAGTGGTGCCGATCACGCCATTATTCCGGTGATGATCGGCGATGCCCGGCTAGCCGCTGAAATGGCTGAACGGTTGCTACAAGAAGGTATTTATGTAGTCGGTTTCTCGTTCCCCGTGGTGCCGCGTGGCAAAGCGCGTATTCGTACGCAAATGTCAGCAGCCCACAGTCGCGAGCAGCTTGACCGCGCAATTGACGCCTTTATCCGTATTGGCAAACAACTCGGCATTATTTAAGCATTTGGTGGAGAGCACAGCATGAAAGCATTAGCGAAATTACACGCCGAGCCAGGTATCTGGATGACCGATGCGGACAAACCTGAGTATGGCTACAACGATTTACTGATTCGGATTAAAAAATCAGCCATTTGTGGCACCGATATTCACATTTATAAATGGGATGAATGGTCACAGAAGACCGTACCAGTGCCCATGGTTGTTGGTCACGAGTACGCCGGTGTAGTTGCAGCTATGGGTGATGGCGTAAAGGGTTTTAGTATTGGTGACCGGGTATCCGGCGAAGGTCATATTACCTGTGGTCATTGCCGTAATTGCCGCGCTGGCCGCCGTCACTTATGTCGCAATACCCTCGGCGTTGGCGTCAACCGTCCGGGTAGTTTCGCCGAATACTTAGTGATTCCTGCTGATAATGCATTTAAATTACCCGATGACATCAGCGATGACATGGCGGCTATTTTTGATCCATTCGGCAACGCTGTGCACACCGCGTTGTCATTTGATTTGGTCGGTGAAGATGTATTGATTACTGGTGCTGGTCCGATTGGTATTATGGCGGCCGCTATTTGTCGTCATGTGGGCGCACGCCATGTCGTCATTACCGACGTCAATCATTACCGTTTAGATCTTGCCACAAAAATGGGCGCCACCCGTGCGGTCGATGTCAGCAAAGAGAATCTGCGCGATGTGATGGCTGAACTGGGTATGAAAGAGGGCTTTGACGTGGGCCTAGAAATGTCTGGCGTGCCCTCAGCGCTGAATCAAATGCTCGACACCATGAATCATGGTGGCAAAATTGCCATGCTGGGTATTCCCGCTAAGCCGATAGCCATTGACTGGAACTTAGTCATTTTTAAAGGGTTGATCATCAAAGGCATATATGGCCGCGAAATGTTCGAAACCTGGTACAAAATGGCCGCTTTACTGCAGTCTGGTCTAAATCTGCAACCCATATTGACGCATCAGTTCCATATTGATGATTATCAAGCCGCATTTGAGTTGATGGCGTCGGGCCAATCAGGCAAAGTAGTGATGAACTGGGAGTAATCACTGATGGCCGATTATAAACGTATCAACGCGGCGACTGCCCATGCACTCTGGCAACAGGGTGCCGCTGCTTTTGCTGATATCCGTGACGAACGATCATTTGCACTCGGTCACATTCCCGGCTCAGTGCATCTGACCAATAGTAATCTCGCACAATTCTTAGCCGGCCTTGACGATACCACTGAGGTCGTCGTGGTCTGCTACCATGGCAACAGCAGCCAAGGCGCAGCCCAATACCTAGCCCAACAAGGGTTAGATCCAGTGAGCAGCCTCGACGGTGGATTTACCGCCTGGGGCCAGCAATTCCCAGAGGCCGTGGAGCGAAGCTAAATGCAAAAACTGTACACCACCCGCGATCACAGTAGCATGGAAAAACTCTACGGGTTCCTGCAACAACGCGGTATTCCGGTGACAGTCAGCGAACATGGTGAGCAGCTCGAATTATGGCTGATCCAAACCAGCTATGCCGCACTGGCTAAAGAATTGATCGCTGAGTATAAAGCAAATCCGAGTATTGCGAACACCCCGCAGCAAGAGCCTAATTTGAGCCCCTTTGCTGCCGACCGCAGCCCGCGCATTCCGCGCGGTTCACCGACCATCTTCGGTAATCTATTAAGCCAAGCAGGGGTGGTCACCATCAGCTTTGCGGTATTAGTGATTGCGGTATTCTTAGGTCAGTTATCGCCACTGAGCGAGGGCTTGTTTGAGTTGCTGCGTATTAGCGATAATTTTGCCAGCATTCCATGGCAGCAACCATGGCGGGTGGTGACGCCAGCATTGCTGCATTTCAGCCTACTGCATATTTTGTTTAACGTGTTTTGGTGGTGGTATCTGGGTGGGCGTTTTGAGCGCTTGTACGGTAGTGTCTGGCTGATCGTGGCCTTACTGGTGTGCGCAAGCATTTCAAATATCGCCCAATTTATGGTGAGTGGCCCTTACTTCGGTGGCCTCTCCGGGGTGGTCTATGGGTTATTTGGTATTGCTGTGGTCATGGCATGGCAGCGCCCTAGCCACCCGCTTTACTTACCACCTGGGCTGATTGGTTTTTTACTGTTTTGGTTAGTGCTCGGCTATACCGACTTGCTTTGGGTCAATATCGCCAATACCGCCCACACCGCCGGGCTCGTTAGTGGCCTCATGGTCGGTGGCATCATGCGCGGGTTAAGCCGGTAATGCTCGACTTTCCAATTGTCACCCGCGGCGGCGAAGCGCATTGGCAAGCCGCTTCTGCTTGGGCGCACTTGTTATCACCGCAGCAACAACAATGGTTAAGCGATGACAGTTCGCTAACGGCCAAGTTAAAAGCACACTGTTCGCAGTTTAGTGTACACCTGCTCGGTCAGCAACAAGCGACCCTGTTGGCTGATGAAGCGCGCTGGCTCGGTGACGATGACGCCGTTACAGTGCGGGAAGTCATTTTGTACTGTGACAGTAAGCCATGGGTTTTTGCCCGTAGCGTCTTTCCTCAACAGGCACTGCAAGCGACACAACTCAACTTAGCGCACTTGGGCAACCGTCCGCTGGGTGAGCATTTATTTAGCCAACCCGACCTACAACGCTCCGCCATTGAAATATCAGCTTTTTCTCCCCACAGTCGGGTCGGTCAGTTGCATCAACAGCTTGGTTTTACAGCACACACATTGTGGGGCCGACGTAGCCGCTTTAGTGCAGCAGGCCAACATATCCTCGTAGCAGAAGTATTTATTGGCGCCGCCCCGCTCTACCATACTAAGGTATCGGAGTAACATCATGATGACTACTCGGCAACTGTTGGCACAACGTGGGTCAGCCTATTGGCGCTTAATGCGCGCTGATCGACCCATTGGTACCTTGTTATTACTGTGGCCGACGTTAACCGCATTACTGATTGCGGGAGCTGGTGATCCGCCGCTGAAGACGCTGGTTATTTTCGTGCTTGGGGTATGGGTCATGCGCTCGGCCGGTTGTGTCATCAATGATTACGCCGATCGCCACATCGACGGTCACGTTACCCGCACCAA
>DIVC01000109.1:0-1335 GCA_002423905.1 Idiomarina sp. UBA6142 | reverse complement strand
TTTTTGGCTAATTTGTGTTGGACGGTTGGCTACGATACCCAATATGCCATGGCCGATCGTGACGATGACCGCCATATTGGGGTTAAATCGACCGCTCTTTTATTTGGTCACTTTGATCGTTTAGCAATTGCCCTCCTGCAGCTGGTCACACTGGTGCTGCTCGCTGCTTTAGGATCGGTGATTGGTGCGGCCTATCCATTTTACCTGGCCCTTATCGTTATCGTTGGACTATTTATTTGGCAGCACAAGCTCACGTGGCAGCGGCAGCCGAGTGACTGTTTCCGCGCATTCCTGCATAACAATCACGTAGGTTGGGTGTTCACCCTCGCCATCGTAATTGAATTTTGGTTTTTTCGTTAAAAACCAACACCGTCAGCGGGTTGTCAACCATTGCTGCACTGACTGCCGAATGGTCTGCAACACCGCTGGCTCAATCAAGGTATCAATGCGGTCGCTGAACTCACCCACGCGCTGGTCCGCAATCAATTGCCCTTGAGCGTCAACATCAATATAAGTCTGCGCTTTTAAGGTGGCAATCAAGCCGGTTAAAACCTTTTTATCAAAAAACTCGGGCGCACTGATACCATGCAAGGCGCTCAAGCGTTCCGCTAAGGCTACCGCTTGTTGCTCAAGCTCAGCGCGAGCAATAGGCTGCGCCTGCTGTAATAGCTCCAAGACAATCGAATAGCGTTGTAAGGTTTCACTCGCACCTCGCGCCAACAACTGTAGCTGCAAATAGTACGGTGACTCGCGGACTGGGGCGCGATAGCTAGCATCGGGATTACGCCGAACCAATTTCATCTCGGTAAATTGCTGCAGCAATGCAGCTACCCACAGCGCCATACTGTCGTGATCATGGCTGATAAATAACTCATCCTGTAACAACGGATGTAACTGTTCCAATAGACTCACCGCATCGGCCTCATGAAACTGCCCATGCGCTACCGCAATCGCCGCCACAATAGCCGGCACAATCACCATATGCATAATGTTGTTGCGATAATAGGTCATGGCAATCGCTTTGTTACCTTCGAGCCGAATCAATTCCCCCATGCTGTCACTGACAATAGTGAATTTATCCTGCTTACTTGCCAGCTGCCACAGCTCAGCGCCAGTTTCACTTGGCACATAACTATCCAGACTGTAGGGAACCTCACGTAAAATGGTGGTATACACCTCCATCTGGCTGATCAGTTCTTCGCGGGTTAAGCTATGTTGCTCGGCACTAAGTAAGACCAATGCGGATAAATTAATGCTATTCAGCGCCGCTGCATTATTGATGCGCTGCATGATTTGTTCCGCCAGCACATTTACCGTTGGGGTAAGCCATTTGGG
>DIVC01000061.1:35675-55078 GCA_002423905.1 Idiomarina sp. UBA6142 | reverse complement strand
CGTTGCTGGTTAAACCACGCATCAGCTAACACACTGATCCGATCAATGGGTAATTCATTAGTTTGGATCCAATTCAATACCTGCACCGGGGCCTGCGGATATTGCTGCAGTAACTCGAGTTCTTTGCTGGTGGGGTTGCGCTCAAGCTGCTGCGCTAACCAACGCACTAAGGTTGCTCGTTCTGGGCAAGCGATTACGTGTACTTGCATGCGGCTGCGCAGGGTTGGCAGGAGACTGGAAACACGCCGTGGGCTCAATATAAAATAAGTATCAGCGGTCGGTTCTTCCAGTGTCTTTAGCAGCGCATTAGCGGCTGTTGGCGTCATTTTATCGGCCTGATTAATCCACACTACTTTACCACCAAACTGATTTGAGGTGTGCTGCAAGTGACTGGTCAAATCGCGGATAGCCTCTACCCCAATGGCTTTATCATCGACGCTATCCAACAAATAATAATCAGGATGATTGCCGGCCGCCGCCAGCAAACAACTTTTACAGCGCCCACAGGCTTGTTGCTGAGGCTGCTGACACAGCAGCAAACGACTAAACTGTTGAATCAGCCGATCACTCCCAAGTTCCGGTTGCCAGGCAATACAGTGCGCATGGCTGAGGCGTTGCTGGGCTAAATCGTTGCGTAATGTTAACCATAACGGCCGAAGCCAAGGGAGCTGCACCGCTAATACCCCCATTGTCTGAGTTGCTGCGTCAATACCGCAGTAATTTGCTGCTGCACCTGCACAATATTTTGGCTTGCATCAATCACCGCAATACTCGAATCCGCTGCTGCGAGTTGCAAGTAGCGTTCCCGCGTGCGCAAAAAGAAGCTGACATGCTCTTGTTCAATGCGATCTAATTCACCACGCTGCCGCGCTCGTTGTAAACCGATCAGCGGGTCAATATCTAAGAGCAGGGTTAAATCGGGCTTGAAATCACCCAAGACTAAGTGTTTCAGCTGTTGCAGCATATCGTCGCCCAACTCACGACCACCGCCCTGATAGGCTCGCGATGATAGATCATGACGATCACCCACCACCCATTGCCCAGCCGCCAATGCCGGCTTGATGACATTAGTAACCAACTGTACCCGACTGGCATACATCAACAATAATTCTGTTTGCTCAGCAATGCGTTCTTGCCAATGCTGTTTTATTAAACTACGTAATGCTTCTGCCAACGGCGTTCCACCGGGCTCGCGAACCTGCTGAAGCGGCAGTTTGTAGCCCGCTAATTGGGCACAGACATGGGCTATGGCGGTACTTTTCCCGGCCCCTTCAAGTCCTTCAATGACAATGAATTTTCCAGCTGTCATGATTTAACGCTGCTTCCGTTGATAGCGATTGACCGCTTGTTGATGTTGTTCATAGGTTTGCGAAAATACATGTCCACCGCTGCCATCAGCAACAAAATAAAAATAATCACTGCGTGCTGGCTGCGCCGCTGCTTGCAAGCTGGCACGGCTAACCATGGCAATCGGAGTTGGCGGCAGTGCCGCAATCCGATAGGTATTATAAGCGGTTTGTTCACGCAAATGGGCGCGTGTTAGGTTGCCATCAAAATCATCGATACCATAAATGGTGGTCGGGTCTGACTGCAAGCGCATATTCGCATTTAAGCGATTCACAAACACAGAGCTGACTAATGCTCGCTCGCCATCGATACCGGTTTCTTTTTCAATGATTGAAGCCATGATCAGCAGTTCATACGGATTTTTATAGGGTAGATCATCGGCTCGATGCTGCCACTGTAAGTCTAATTCAGCCATTAATTTTTGATGCGCTTGGCGCAGCAACGTGAGGTCGTCACTGTACGCTTGATAGCTAAAGGTATCCGGCATCAATAATCCTTCGATACTTAGATAACTGGCGGCGGGACCGACCACCGCTTTGAGTAACTCGAGGTCGGTTAATTGCTCGCTACGAACGCTCAAGTAAGGCGCTTGCTGCAAGCGTTGTCGCCACTGCCGCCAGGTTTGCCCCTCGATCAGCGTCAATTGAAACTGGTGCTGTTGCCCGTGTTGCAGCTGTCGCCAAAATTCGCTCAACGTTAATCCGGGCTCTAATTGGTAGACTCCTGCTTTCAGATCGCGGGGATTCGACCACATACGGCTGCTATAGTAGGCTAAGCGCGGATAGTTCAGCAGCTGTTGCTGCTGCAACAAACGGACGATGGTACCGGCGTTGGCACCTCGGTTAATTTCAATGAGTTGACTCTGCTGCAGATTGGTCAACGGCTGCTGCAGCAGCCACCAACTGCCAAGCAAAGCAACACTCAGCCCGAGTAAAGCTAGCGCGAGCCCAGCTATAACGATACGTTTGACTGCCACCACCATGAAAGCATCTCAGGAATTTCGTCGTCTGCCAGCGCTTGCCCATCAAGCGACGCTACTGCGCGAAACCCATGTACAGAATTACATAAAAACGCCTGCTCTGCAGCAAGCAGATGCGTTAATTTGAAATGCCCCAACTCAACTTCACTCAACAATCCTTGCTGCAGCACATGTTGCCGCAGCACCCCAGCAACGCCAGTGTTGGTAAGCTGTGGCGTATACCAGCGTTTACCCACGCGCCAAAATAAGTTACTGCTAACGGCTTCAACTACCTGCTGATGTTGATCCAATACCACCAGCTCATCATAACCACGCTGATCGCGTTCAGCAGCCAGTAGGACTTGTTCTAAGCGATTCAGACTCTTTAAGCCAGCCAACAGGGGTTGGCTACCTAGTTGCAGTTCGGCCACACCTAGCCGTGCCGGCGCCATTGTCTGCAGCTTGTGCTCGGTAGCTGTTACATACCATTGCCCATGCTGCTGACCGGCGGGGCTATAACCGCGCCCGCCCAAACCGCGGGTAATAATCACCTTCACGACTGCACAGGGATAATCGGCAGCGGCTTGGAGGACACAGCGAAGTACCGCTTGTTCATCGGGTAAGCCCATCGCCAGACGCTCACTAGCCTGTTGTAAACGTTGCCAATGAGCCGGCCACAATAGCGCTTGCTGGTGTTTTACCAGTAACGTGGTGAAATGTCCGTCGGCAAATTGTAAGCCACGGTCTAGCTGCTCTGCAGCGTGGTGAATGCCGTTATGCCACATAGAAAAAAGGCGGAATTTTCATTCCGCCTCCTAAGCAAGTGATCACACCGCAGTGCAATTAGCTGGCGTGATTCTTGATGTAGTCGATAGCGGTTTGAACCGTTTTGATTTTTTCCGCTTCTTCATCTGGAATTTCAGTTTCAAACTCTTCTTCTAACGCCATCACCAGCTCCACGGTATCCAGTGAGTCAGCGCCTAGGTCGTTTTCGAAAGAAGCTTCAGGTTTCACTTCTTCTTCTTTAACACCTAGTTGTTCGATGATGATTTTTTTAACGCGTTCTTCGATAGTGCTCATTGTGCTTCCTTTGATTTTCGGTCACATGTACAAAATTCGGCTTAGTGTAGTGAATGCAGCGCCATTAATAAAGCAAAAAATAGTCGTAGCCTAACAGGTCATACCCCTTTGCCGGCGCTGGTCGTTTTAAATCATTGCCATGCCACCATTCACATGGATGGTCTCACCAGTGATGTAGGCTGCTCCAGGTGAAGCCAGAAACACCACGGCAGCGGCAATTTCATCGGGCTGACCTAAGCGTGCAGCCGGAATATTGCTAAATATAGCCTGCTTTTGTTCGTCTGTTAATGACTTCGTCATGTCGGTATCAATAAAGCCTGGCGCCACGCAATTGACCGTGATGCCGCGGGCAGCAATTTCTTTCGCCAACGCTTTGGTAAAGCCAACCAATCCGGCTTTTGCGGCACAGTAGTTCGTTTGCCCCGGATTGCCGGTAGTTCCCACCACCGACGAAATATTAATGATACGACCGCTGCGACGCTTCATCATGCCACGCATCACCCCTTTACAGAGCCGAAATACCGATTTTAGATTGGTATCTAAGACGCTATCCCACTCATCCTCTTTCATGCGCATCAGCAGGTTATCGCGAGTGATGCCAGCGTTATTGACCAAAATATCGAGCTGGCCATAGTGGTTGTCAATATGCGCTAGAACCGCTTGGATATTGGCTTCATCGGCGACATTTAAGGTTAAACCTTCGCCCTGTGCAGCTAAATACTCAGTGATACTCGCGGCACCGCTATCGCTGGTTGCGGTACCAATGACTTTAACGCCCTGTGCAGCTAATTGTTGCGCTATGGCTTTACCAATTCCGCGGGTAGCACCGGTGACCAGCGCTACTTGGCCTTGCATTGATGTTGTCATGCTAAAATCCTTGCTTGAAGAGTGTCGACAGTATTGCAGGCATCTGCTTGTATACCATCAACGATACGTTTGTTTAACCCAGTTAATACTTTGCCCGGACCAATTTCAACTAATTCAGTCACCCCTTGCGCGGCCAAATAGACCACCGTTTCAGTCCAGCGTACCGGCGAATAAAGCTGGCGAACCAAGGCATCACGAATTAATTCTGGTTGTTGCGCTGCTACCACATCGACGTTATTGATCACTGGAATACTTGGTGTTCGCAATGATAGCTGCGCCAATCGCTGCGCCAACTGCTCCGCCGCCGGACGCATTAACGCGCAGTGCGAGGGTACGCTCACGGGTAATGGCAGCGCGCGTTTTGCTCCACGTGCCTTGCACGCTTCGCCGGCACGAACCACGGCCGCGCTGTGACCAGCGATTACCACTTGCCCCGGTGAGTTAAAGTTAACTGCCGCAACCACTTCATCAGCAGCTGCCTCGGAACAGGCAGCAACCACTTGGTCATCGGCCAGACCAATAATTGCCGCCATGCCGCCTACTCCAGCCGGCACCGCTTGTTGCATGTACTCACCGCGCGCAGCAACCAGCGCAACTGCATCGGTAAAATCAAGCACCCCGGCACATACTAGCGCTGAATATTCACCTAAACTATGGCCGGCAAAATAATCTGGTGCTGGCACTCCCGCTTGTTGCAACACCCGAAATAACGCCACGCTGGCCGTCAGTAATGCCGGTTGCGTACGATGGGTTTCATTGAGCTGCTCAGCTGGACCGTGTTGGATTAACTGCCACAAATCATAGCCTAATACCGCACTGGCTTCGGCAAAGGTTTCAGTAACGCTCGGATAGACCGCAGCCACATCAGCTAACATGCCTACACTTTGTGAGCCTTGTCCGGGAAATACATAAGCTTGCATGAATCAATCCTTGCTTAATATTCAATAAACGCCGAGCCCCAGGCAAAACCGCCGCCAAAGGCTTCGAGTAATAACTTGTGGCCACGCTTAATTCTACCGTCACGAATAGCAACATCCAGCGCAATCGGCACCGATGCCGCCGAGGTGTTACCGGTGTAATCCAAGGTCGTTACCACCTGTTGCATGGACAAATTTAGCTTTTTAGCGGTAGCACTAATAATACGCATATTGGCTTGATGTGGAACCAGCCAATCCAAATCAGTGGCATCAAGTTGATTGGCCGCGAGGGTTTCTTGCACCAACTCACTCAACTTGCTCACCGCCACTTTAAATACTTCGCTGCCCTTCATATACATCCATGCTTCGCTTAAGGCTTCGGGTTGGTGGCGTTTTGGATGCTGTACACCGAGCAAATCAGCAAATTCGCCAGCACTGTGCAAGTGGGTCGATAAAATACCACCGCGCTCACCGGCTTCAAGCACCACCGCACCGGCACCATCACCAAATAATATCAGGGTATTGCGGTCATCGGGATGACACAGCCGTGACAGTGCATCGGTACCGATCACTAAGATACGCTTATAGGTGCCACTACGAATGTATTGGTCGGCAACACTTAAAGCAAACAGAAAGCCTGAACAGGCCGCTGCCACATCAAATGCTGGAATATTTTGACTGGTTAAGGCCGCCTGTATATCACAGGCAACACTCGGAAACGCACGTTCGCCGGAGGTGGTCGCAACCACAATGAGATCCAATTGATCGGCACTTAATGAAGCTGCTTGCAGCGCCTGTCGTGCTGCAGCCACGCCCATGCTAGCAGGGGTTTCTGTCGCCGCAGCGATACGCCGCTCATGAATACCGGTACGTTCTACAATCCATTGATCGGTGGTATCGACGCGTTGTTCTAACATGGCATTGGTTAACCGTTGCAACGGCAAGTAATGGCCGCTGCCAGTAATCACTGATCGCATGATGATGTCTTATTCCTGCTCGAGGAGAACCTGTTCCACCCGCTCGCGAATACGCTGCGGGAGGTGCTGTTGAGCCTCTTGCACGGCTTGCTCTATGGCACTATAGAAGGCCCTAGCATTGGCATCACCGTGACTTTTAATAACGACTCCACGCAATCCTATCAGACTGGCGCCGTTATAGTGGTCGGGCTTCAGCCAATCCCATGAACGTTGTAAACGCTTATAAAAGAGTTTCACAAACCAACGGGTCAACCAATGATCGTGAATATTACTGCGGATGTTATTGAGTAATAAATCGGCTAAACCTTCACAGCTTTTTAGCGCAATATTACCAACAAAACCATCACAAACAATGACATCAGCTTTGCCAGAAAATAGATCGTCGCCTTCAATAAAGCCGATATAATTCACTAATGGGGCTTGTTGGAATAACTGCGCGGTAGCTTTCACCACATCGTTACCCTTAATTTCTTCCTCACCCATATTTAACAAGGCAACCCGCGGCTGTTCAATACCCAATACTTGTTGCGCCGCAACCGCACCCATCAAGCCAAATTGGAACAAGGTATCAGAATCGCACACTGGGTTAGCACCCAAGTCGAGCATAAACGCTGAGCCGCCTTGTGCTTGCGGAATGGCTGATAACAGCGCGGGACGTAAAATACCCGGTAGCGTCTTCAAGCTAAAATAAGCTTTGGTCATTAACGCGCCGGTATTACCGGCACTGACCATGGCGTCGGCGGTTTCGTCGGCGACCAATTCGAGTGCTACGCGCATTGATGAATCAGGTTTGGCTCGCAACGAATAACCCGGTTTGTCGGTCATCGTCACTGTTTGACTGGCGTGTTTCAGGGTAAGGCGCGGGTGTGACGCGAGTTTTGCTTGCTGGAGCAGCGGCTGTAGTTCAGTTTCGTCGCCAACCAGCACGAAATGAGTATCTGCAAATTGCTTCAGCGCTTGTTGCAGCGCGTCAATAACAATTAAGGGGCCGTTATCGCCCCCCATTGCATCGATTGCGATAGTCAGTGTGGCCATTGCCGCACGTCCACCAGCGTCGATTAGTTACCGACTACTTTACGGCCTTTGTAGAAACCATCCGCAGTCACGTGATGACGACGATGGGTTTCGCCAGAAGTAGAATCGATTGATAAGGTTGGTCCGCTCAGGGCGTCATGTGAACGACGCATGCCACGGGCAGAACGACTTTTCTTACTCTTTTGTACAGCCATTTCAGCTATCTCCTAGGTTTATTTACGCTTTAAGGACTGCAATACGGCAAAAGGATTTTCCTTCGCCTCGGCGCTTGGGTCTAACTCGCCCCACTGCATTGCATCCGCTTTAATTCGACATTCGAGCTCATCGTGCTTAGGCACCACAGGCATCATTAACATCAATTCATCTTCAACTATTTGATGCAGATTAACTTCACCAAGCTCATCAAGATCTATGGGCTCGTATTCCTCAGGCATATCGGTGGCCTGTTGGCGCTTTGTGATCGGTGCGTACACAAAATCACATTGCACAGGTAAGGTCATTGGATCGCCACAGCGTTCACAAGCCACCACTACCGTTACTTCAGCGTGCCCGCGAATCACTTTGATGCCCTGCTCATCCACATCAAAATGGATCTGCGCATCAATGTCTGGGCAAGCCTCAACCAGCAGCTCTTGCAAACGCACAAGGTTTTTCCCCGGAATTAAACCGAGGTAACTCAATTGCTTACCGGCACTTTTAACCGGATCTACCGAAATCGGTACACGAACCTTCTGCATAGGGCGCGAATGTTAATGGATTAGCCGTTTGAAAACAAGTGATTTTCGCATTTTTACTGCGCTTCAGACGGTTTAGTCGTCGCATCCGTCAGCGGATTAATGCCCCATTCACGTAACATCGCCAGCAAGCGAATCAGTGGTAAGCCGATCAAGCTATTCGGGTCATCACCGTGCAGTCGTTCAAACAAGCTGATACCTAGGCCTTCGCTTTTAAAACTACCGGCGCAATTCAGCGGTTGTTCTAACGCAATGTAGCCATGAATTTCGGCGTCGGTTAAGGCGCGAAACACCACGGTAAAAGGCTCAACGCAATGTTGTAAACGCTGATTTTCACTATCATATAATGCTAAACCAGTTAAAAAAGTCACCGCTTTACCACTGGCCGCGCGTAATTGGGCCACCGCATTGTCATATGTATGTGGCTTACCAACGATGTGTCCATCGATCACCGCAACCTGATCGGAACCGATGAGCAGATGGCTTGAATACACGCCTGCCAATGCTTTGGCTTTGGCAATCGCCAAGCGCTCCACCAAGTGCTGGGCCGACTCGCCCACTTGAGCGGTTTCGTCAACCTGCGGCGCCGCACAGACGAAATCGGCTACCACTTTTTGCAACAGTTCTCGCCGATAAGGTGAGCTAGAGGCCAAAACAAACTTCATAACAACTCCTCTCGTGAGCGGGCGCCCGCGCCAACATGATCATGCAGTTGTTCAAGCTGATCAATGATTGCAAGCGCACCACTATGGCGCAATTGCGCCGCGTCATGGGCACCAAAACTGACACCAATGGCAGCCATATTTGCCGCCTTGGCCATGCGCATATCGTGAATCGAGTCGCCAATCATCAACGCCTGCTGCACCGTAACGCCAGCTTGCTCAGTCAGCTCTAGCAGCATTTTGGGGCTGGGTTTTGACTCTGATTCATCGGCACAGCGAGAAAAATCAAAATAGTGCCCGCTTTGCGTTTCGTGCCACACCCGCTCAAGGCCGTGGCGGGCCTTACCCGTCGCCACTGCCAAGCGAAAACCGCGCGCCCGCAAGCTCGTCAACATCTCGTGAGCACCGTCAAATAACGGTGATGGGGTGGGGTCATCATGCACATATTGCTGCCGATAAATTTGCATAAACTGCGCCATTTGTACCTCATCCAGGCGCCCAAATAAGCGGTCGATGGCTGGTAATAAGCTAATGCCGATAATATCACGCACCGCACTTTCCGACGGAATACGCAAACCGATTTTTGCCGCCGTGTGCTGCATCGATGAGACAATACGCCCGACCGAATCCATCAGCGTACCGTCCCAATCAAAGATGATGAGCTGATAGTTCATGCGAAACGCTTACTACCTAAACGCCGCAGCGCATCGCGCAAGGCGTCGTCTAGTGGCGCTTCGACAGTCATGGTTTTACCGGTTTGCGGGTGATTGAATTGCAGTAAATGCGCATGCAAGAATAGTCGTTGTAAACCTAAGCCCTGCATAAATCGGCTGAAATCTTCATCACCATACTTATCGTCTAAAGCAATGGGGTGTCCGGCCTGCAGCGCATGCACACGAATTTGGTGGGTACGTCCGGTAATCGGAGATGCTTCAACTAAGGTGGCTTGTGGGTATTGCTCAATAATCCGGAACCGCGTTTCGGCATCTTTGCCGTCGCTATCAACCCGAACTACGCGCTCGCCTGACTTTAACGTATTTTTTTGTAACGGCGCTGACACCATTTTGACATGCGCCTGCCAATGCCCACGCACCAATGCATAGTATTGCTTATTCATGGTTTTCAGTCGCAACTGTTCATGCAAGTTACGCAGTGCTGAACGACGTTTTGAAATAAGCAAACAGCCGCTGGTTTCGCGGTCTAAACGATGGACTAATTCAAGGTGCTGGGCTTGCGGTCGTAACGCGCGCAAACTCTCAATGAGTCCAAATTGCAAACCTGAGCCGCCATGCACAGCCAGTCCCGCTGGCTTATTAATGACCATGAGCACATCATCTTCGTAGAGAATTTGATGTTGTAACGCTTGCACGCGGTCTAATTTAGCCGACGGCAATGCGTTCGCTTCAGCCACCCGTACCGGCGGTATGCGAATCACATCACCTGCTTGGAGCTTGTATTCGGGCTTAACGCGTTTTTTATTGACCCGCACTTCACCCTTACGCACGATTCGGTATACCAATGATTTAGGTACGCCTTTTAATTGCGCGAGCAAATAGTTGTCAATGCGTTGTTCAGCGAAGTCTGGTTCGACAGTCTGAAAACGAACTTGTTGAGTGGTAGAAGTATCAGTCATAGGGCGTAAGTTTATCACTAAACTTACGCCTATAACTGAAAATTTTATGGTTTGGCAATGGTCATGCTGTAGTCAATGACAAAGCCGTGCTTATTAAAGTCCATGCCAAACTGCAATTGCATATCGGAGTTCATCAGGGCTTCAATTTCTGGAGTCATTGGCTCACCTTCCATCGCCATCACAGGTCCAAGCGCTTCAAACAATTTGCCGTAGTTGAAACCCATGACCAAAAAGCCGTTCTTGCTCATTTTTTCGGCGGCCACTGCTTTGGCCGTGGCGTCGCTTGCAGCGGATACGCCTAATGCCAAGGTGTTCTGACCGCGATGCAACTTCGCATCAACCGGGAGACCCAAATCATCCCCTGATAACGTGATGGTTTCGCCTACACTCGGTAATTCCAGCGCAGCGAAATTTGGATCAAATGACTGCAAGGTCGCATACAACGTTTGAATATCATCACCGGTCAAGCTAAAGGTCATATTCAGTGCGTCGCCAGTACCTGATTCTAATCCAGCCAAATCAAAATTCACCACTTGCACGGCCACACCGGTTAAACCAGAAAACATCTGCGTGACTGCCAAGGCCGCCATCGGATTATTCGCTTTCAGGCTCTCTTGCGCGGCAACTAATGGCGCACAGCTGAACTTGGCATTGGTCATGCTAACCCACATTTGACTCAAATTAGGCGCCAACCGGCCGACATCAGTGCCGAGCCCAAAGTAACCCATCACGCCCGCTAAATTACTGCTAATAGCGCTTGGAATAAAACCGCGTAAGCCTTGCAAGCGTTGCAACGTTGGCTGATGGTGAGTCGGGATCAAGACTTTGCTCGACACCGAAGTCATGCCCGCTTTGCTCTGATCAATGGCGGCATCAAAAAATAGACCTGGCCATAAATTCGCAATAGCACTCATGTCGGTGCGACATTCTGATGTTTGCCACTCAGCAACTGAGGTATCTAACTCTCCAGCCGAAATTGCGCGGAGGTCTAGCCCTAACTGATTACTCTGCGGATCAACAAACGCATTGACAATGATATCAGTCCGTAAATAACCGACCCCATCGGTACGTAACTCATATTTCTTGACCACATCATTAATATAGCCACTATCCTGCAAGCTCTTCGCCGGCTTGGTTAACGCTAAGCGCTGGCCCAAAGTCGCTGGGTCTAAGCTGGGTGCATCAACGGTTACGGTCGCCCAGCCATCAGCAACGAGCATTAACAGGTCAATAGCGACATCTTCGTCAGTATCGTGGAACAGCTCATAACGGTAGACCGTGGCACCTTCTACCGTTTCGACTTTGGCACTGTAGCCACTGGTTTGCTCAGCGCGCTCAAACAGCGCTAAAAATTTGCTTTCATCGCTGATGGAAAGACGCAATACCGGCGCAGCGCCAACCAGATATGCCAATGACCGCACTTGATCACTCGCGCCCGTCAACTCAGTGAAATTTTCTGGCTGCGCCAGCGCGTCAAGAAATTCGCCATATAAACTCAATGCAAACACCAAGCCATTGCTTTCGCCATCAATAGCATCGATTAACAAGCTATCTATATCGGCTTTGGCACTGGCAACCATATCGGGGGTCATAAATGCAGTGGTTGCCAAATAGGTGGGCAAATCAATCGGTTTTAATTGCGCTGAGAATAGCGCAGTATCAGCGGGTACATACGCTAATTCAGCCATCGACACGGTGCTGCTTGATTGCAGATTAGTATAGGCATAGTAACCGCCGGCTCCCGCAGCAATAATGGCTGCGGCTATTAGTGTGGTTCGCATTAGGGGCTCCAAGTTGGTTTGATAGCGAAGAGTTGCTAGAACGAGTATAAACTCTGTGGGTGAACAGATGTAAAATTAGTGTAGCTAATTGTAACAAGTTGAACAACTACAAAGCTTATCTTGTCATAACTAGCGAAAACATGGGATAATCAACCACCGGAAAAATTCCGCACCGGTTAACAGTGAGCGGTACGTGGCAACACGTTGATAAATAAATATTATTTAAAAATTCAGAAGATTTGAGTGGGTCGCATTAAGATAATCTCAGCCGCACCTTGGCATGCGCACTCGAGTCTTATTAAGCAAAAAGCTAATGCTACGGCATAGCACGACGAGAATATACCAGCAGATTTCGGCTTGGTAACCAATTGCAAGCCGCGCGTTAACAGGTAACGGGCGGTGTCAGTCCCCGCTGAGATAGCGCCATGACAACTCAACAATTTGAACACGAAATCGCGACGGCGTTTCGCCCCTCGTGCTGTGTTGTGGCTTCATCATAAGAGTCACAACCATGAAAAGAATGTTAATTAATGCCACGCAGCAAGAAGAATTGCGCGTTGCGCTGGTAGACGGTCAACGTCTTTATGACCTCGATATTGAAAGTCGTGGCCATGAACAAAAGAAATCCAATATCTACAAAGGCAAAATCACCCGCGTAGAACCAAGTCTGGAAGCTGCCTTTGTTGATTACGGCGCTGAACGGCACGGTTTTCTCCCGCTCAAAGAAATCGCCAAACAATACTTCCCCACTGGCTATTCATTTTCCGGTCGTCCGAATATTCGTGACGCCATTAAAGAAGGCCAAGAAGTCATTGTTCAGATCGATAAAGAAGAACGTGGCCAAAAAGGCGCCGCACTAACAACCTTTATCTCATTGGCTGGTTCATATTTAGTGCTGATGCCAAACAACCCGAAAGCTGGTGGCATTTCACGCCGTATCGAAGGCGATGAACGGACCGAATTAAAAGAAGCCCTCGGTTCCATCAATGTCCCTGATGACATGGGTGTAATTGTTCGTACTGCAGGTGTTGGCAAGTCACCGGAAGAGCTCGAGTGGGATCTAAACGTACTCGTCCATCACTGGCGCACTATAGAAACCGCAGCGGGCGAGCGCCCTGCTCCATTCTTAATTCACCAAGAAAGTAATGTGGTATTCCGCGCAATTCGTGACTATCTCCGTCGCGATATTGGCGAAGTGATGATTGACAACAATGATGTCTTTGAGCAAGTAAAACAGCATGTCAGCCTCATTCGCCCTGATTTTGTCAATCGCGTAAAGTTGTATCAAGGCTCGGTACCGCTGTTCAATCACTATCAAATTGAAAGTCAAATTGAATCGGCGTTCCAACGTGAAGTGCGTCTGCCATCGGGTGGCTCAATTGTCATTGACCCCACTGAAGCATTGACCTCGATTGATATCAACTCTTCGCGCGCTACCAAAGGCGGCGATATCGAAGAAACTGCGTTTCAAACCAACTTAGAAGCCGCAGAAGAAATTGCTCGTCAATTGCGTTTACGCGATGTTGGCGGCTTAGTGGTCATCGATTTTATCGATATGACTCCCGTGCGCCATCAACGTGAAGTTGAAAACCGTTTGCGCGACAGCCTCAAGCAAGATCGTGCGCGCATTCAAGTCGCACGTATTTCGCGCTTTGGCTTACTCGAAATGTCTCGCCAGCGTCTGCGTCCTAGCCTCGGCGAATCATCGAACCACGTCTGCCCGCGGTGCAGCGGCCAAGGCACTATTCGCTCGGTCGAGTCACTGGCATTGTCTATTTTGCGGCTGATTGAAGAAGAAGCACTGAAAGACAAAACCTTGCAAGTTCAAGCCCAGGTTCCGGTCAGTGTCGGCACTTACTTACTGAACGAAAAACGTAGTTCAATCACCGATATTGAACAACGCCATAAAGTGTCCGTCTTGGTTATTCCAAATCAAAACTTAGACACGCCACATTTTGATGTGCGCCGTTTGCGCTCCGATGAAGTTGAAGAAGCCAACAGCTTCACCTTACTCGACAAAGTTGACGATGCGACCATTACATTTACCTTGAATAAAGAAAAAGTGGCCATGGATGAGCCTGCGATTAAACATCTGCAAGCACCCGCTGCACCAGCCCCAAGCAATGTCGTTACCGCGGATAAAGCAACCGCCAAGAACGCTGGTCCTGGTGTGCTGGGTCGCTTAGCTGCTTGGTTTGGGAGCCTGTTTAGTAGCGATAGCAGCAGTGCCCAAAAAACTGAGCAAGAACCACAACATCGACCGCAACAACGCCGCAATCAGCGCAGTAACAATCGGCGTCGTGGTGGAGCTAACCGCGGTCCACGCGAGCGTGATGACAGCGCCAATAAAACGGCGGTAAGCGCGGTTACTGAGTCAACCACCCCAGTAAGTCCGGATGATAATCTAGCAGCTCGGAACGAACGGGGTGGACGTCGTGGCCGCAATCGTAATAATCGACAGCGCAATGAAAATGCCGCTGCCAGCGATGCCTCAGCCATTGACACAACCACCGCAACCGTGGTGGCTGATGAAGTTGCCAATCAATCGGCTGAGCAGGACACGCCTAGCGTGAGCAAGCCGCGCCGTCAGCGCCGCAAGCTTGAGCGGTCAGTCCGCGTAGTGGCAGGTGAAGCCGCTGATAGCACTATCGCAACAGCTGTCGTAACTCAGGATGAAACTGTCGTGGCAGTTACGCCTGAAGTCACTCCTGAACGTCGCGTAGAGGATCAAGTTAATGCCAGCACTGTTGCCGTCACTGAGGCGACTGAAGTTCCTGCTGCACTGACTGAAACCGCTGAGCCAACGGCCATGTCAGCTGATTCAGCTGGCACTGACAACGCTACAACGGCCAGTGTGCTAGACGGTGACGACACTGATGTCAGTAATACTGATGTCAGTAACACCGCGGTCAACGACGTTGAAGAACCGCAACCTACGCGTGGTCGTAGCCGCCGTTCGCCTCGCCATCAGCGTGCGGCCGGTCAACGCCGTAAAGCCGAACAACAAGACGCTCTTGCTGATGATACCGCTATGGTTGACGCTGAAACCGCTAGTGAAAGTGTTGCCGCCGCGGCCGATGCTGTTGAATCAGCGCCAACCGCAGCTGTCACCGAGCCAGTCGTCACACGAGTCGAATCAGCACCAGCAGATACCAATGCTGATGCAGTTCCAGCTGAAACCGACGCAGCCATTCAGGCCACAGCAGCTACACCAGCTGCTAAAGTCAGTGCGGATAAGGCAGCGGTAACTGCTGAGCTGAAAACCGCAGCGAAGGCGAAGGCAAAACCTAAAGCACCAGCGAAAGCAGTAAGCGAAGCAACGCCAGCACCCGCTAAAAAGATTGTCTCTGCGGCCATGGCCAAAGCTTCAGCACCAGTACGTGAGGGCCAATTTAGCCCGCTCGCAATAGCCAATGATGATCAACGTCCAAGCTTTGCCAAAGCAGAGGTAACGGCGAGTCTGAGCGAAGCCAAGTCGATAGCGACAGCGGCAATGACCAAGACTCAGTAGTTAATTAGCGCTACCAGTCAGCCATAAAAAACCGGGGTAAGCCCCGGTTTTTTTTATGCCTGCATACGGCTATTTCAAGTTCTCTTCAAACAGTTTAAAAATACGCCGATACTCATCCAACCAACTCGACGGCTGGCGGAAACCATGTGGTTCGACCGGATAGATAGCGGTTTCAAAGTTGATATTTTCATGTTCAATCAAGCGCTGTACCACACGCACGCTGTCTTGGAAGAACACGTTGTCATCGACCATCGGCGCGAGGATCAGTAACTGATCGCGTAGGCCTTCAGTGAAGTAAATCGGCGAACTACGACGATAAGCAATGGGATCGTCATCGGGTAAATTCAAAATATTTGAGGTATAGCCGGTGTTGTAATGGGCCCAGTCACTGACCGGCCGCAAAGCTGCACCTGCTTTGAATAAGCCCGGCTCTTTAAATAATGCCATGAAGGTCAAAAAGCCACCGTAAGAGCCTCCATAGGTCCCCATACGGTTGGTGTCAACATGAGCGTTCTCACCAGCCCATTTCACCACATCAATCAAATCCTCAACTTCTGGCGTGCCCATTTGCCGGTATACTGCCGTTCGCCAGTCACGGCCATAGCCCTTTGAACCGCGATAGTCGAGGTCTAGCACCACATAGCCATGGTCGGTGAGTAAACTATGGAACATAAACTCACGTTGGTAGTTCGACCAACCGCCATGAGCATTTTGCAAGTAGCCCGCGCCGTGGGTAAACACCACGGCCGGATATTTCTCTGCCCGATTGGCATCGTAATCAGCCGGGTAATACACTCGGGTGTAAATTGGCTCGGCCACATGACTCGAGGCGATAGGCACAATCTGTGGTGCCGCCCAATCTACTGCGAGATACTCGTCGCTCACAGTGTGAGTTAAGCGTTCCGCCGTGTTACCCGCAGCGATGGCTTGGCGATATAGTTCAGGTGGCGTGAGCGCATTGGAATGCGTGATCAACAGCTGATCTTCGTTAGGGCTCAATTGATAGTTGTTAATACCGCCCAACTCAGTCAGTTGCTCTAATTCACCGGTCGCGGTAGCGACGCGGAAAATTTCATAATTACCCGGATGCGGTTGGTTACCACTAAAGTAAATATATGAACCATCGCGGCTCACTTGTGGATCTTCGGCCACGTATTTTCCACGTGTTAATTGGCGTTCTTTGCCATTCAGCGGCTTCACGTACAAATGGGCATAACCATCTTGCTCAGACTTGTACCACAAGGTCGTACTATTCGGTAAAAAGCCGAATTCATTGTGAGCATAGTTTATCCACGCTTCGTCAGTTAATCGGTGTTGGCTTTGTAGCTGTTTGCCAGCAAAGTCAAAACTGGCGATCCAACGATCTTTGTTATCCCACGCTTCCAACATTACGACCGCATGTTGACCATCATCGGCCCAACGAAAGGCACCGCCATTAATTAAGGTAATCGGTCGTGGTTTTTTCTCGCTGATGTAGGTTTTACCTTGCGCCTGATAGTTTTCCGCCTTTACCGCAGCTAACGCATCATCGTCATAGCCTGGTAAGCTATTATAAGTGTAGGTTGTCTGCGTGCCGTCGGTGAGATCCAACGCCATCACTGTATGTTCAACCGGTTTGGCGTCAGCAACACGGCGGCGCACATCACGCGCTTTAACGCGGCCATCCTCAGCCACATAATCCGGCATGATATCGCCTTCGCCGCGCCAGCTTTGCGGGCTGGTGGTGGCCACCAACAACTTATCACCGGCAGGTGACAAACTGGCCGCAACAATTTGCTTATTGTTACCCAAATAGAAAGGCTGCGGAGCTAAACTACTATTACTTTGCGCGAGTAACTGCTGCTGTTCAAAGCGCTCGGCCCGGTCACGGCGCTCTGTTTGGATAAATTCAATCAGTTCAATTTGTTCACGGGCAATAAAGTCTTTCGCCGGTGGGTTGGCTTGAGGCGCATCGCGAGTGACTAAACTAGCCACTTGCGTGGTTAGCCCTGAGCGTGGGTCGATGGCAAAAAAATCATTGCCCTGCCGATAGGCCAAACGCCCGTCCGTTAAGAACATTAATTGGCTTTGCCGCGCTTCGTCACGGGTGAGCTGCTGAACTTTCCCCGCTGCTAAATCACGAACAAAGATATTGCCCTCAAAGGTATAGGCCAGCAAACTGCGATCTCTGTTATAGATGCCATCGTCATAGGCATAGTTATGTAAGCGATCGAGTGGCACTTGATGCGCAGCTTCACCATTGAACGGTAAGTGATACCAATCGCGGAGCAAGCTGCCGGCGCGTTTTTGCTGATACAACACGCCATCACCTGAGGCCATCCAATAGGCATTTTCGGGTGACCGACCGAGCCAATCTTGGTCCGCCATGATTTTTTCCATGGTCAGTTCTGTACCTGCAACGGCCTGTGAATTAGCCGCCAGTTGCACGGTTTCGGCGCGCTGCATGGCAGTGCTAGTGGTTGCTGACGTTTCTTGGGGACTGACACAGGCACTTGCGAACAAGGCTGCGGCAATAGCTAACGCGAGTTTGCTTTTCATTCTGATTTTCCTCTAATTAAGCGTTACCGCATTAAAACAAAAAGCCCGACACAATTCGAGTCGGGCTTTTCATGATTGCGATGAAGATGGCACAAATTGCGGTTAGCTCTCGGCGTCGGGCTGGTTGCTTGGCTGCGCGGCAACCACCCAAGGCAGGGTGAGCAAGTTGTGGTAAATCGCCATTAACCGCGGATAAGGGCTGAGATCAATACCAAAGCGCTCAGCACTGTAAACTTGTGGTACCAGACAAGCATCAGCCATCGAAAACAGCTGGCCGTAACAATACGCGCCACTGTGATCCATCAATTGCACTTCAAAACTGGCGAAGGCCTTAGCAAACCAATGCGCTAACCACGCCTGCTTGACCGCATCATCTAACTTCAAGGTACCAGTTAAATACTGTTGTACGCGCAAATTAATCAGCGGTTGCAACTCGCTCGCTAAATCAAGTGACATGGCACGAATTTGTGCTCGATCGGCAGCTTTACCCGGCAGTAACGCTGGTCCTGGATATTTTTCATCAAGATATTCCATGATCGCCAACGATTGGTGGATAACCGTTTTGCCATCCACCAAAGTAGGCACCAAACCATTGGGGTTCAGTTGCCGGTAGGCCTGTTGATGTTGTTGGCCACCATCACGAAGCAAATGCACCGGCAGATAATGGTAATCGAGGCGTTTAAAGTTCAACGCGATACGCGCCCGATAACTAGCACTCGAACGCCAATACCCATAGAGTTCCATCAGTGTGCTCACTCCCTAACTGGCAAGCTAATTACTCAGCATATGATTCGGTTTGTGGCTCAGTGTAGGCCACCACCTGTTGCTCAATACTGCCAAAAATACTGGCGCCTTGGGCGTCAAGCATGTCAATTTTGATGCTATCACCAAACTGCATAAAGCCAGTACTCGGCTTACCGTCACGAATGGTCTCAATCATCCGCACCTCAGCGATACAACTATAGCCTAGACCACCTTCGCTAATTGCGCTGCCATGACCAGTACCCTGTTTGTTGGATACCGTGCCTGAACCGATAATCGCACCAGCACTTAAATGGCGCGTTTTTGCTGCATGGGCAACCAGTTGCGCAAAGTTAAAGGTCATATCCACACCAGCATTTGGCTTACCAAATAATTGGCCGTTTAATTCGCTCAGCAACGGTAAGTGCACTTTAAAATCCTGCCACGCGCTTCCCAGTTCATCGGGAGTCACCGCGACCGGTGAAAAGGCTGACGATGGTTTAGATTGAAAGAAACCGAAGCCTTTCGCCAATTCATTGGGGATCAAACCGCGCAGCGACACATCGTTGACCAGCATCAGCAAGCGAATGTACTCGCCCGCTTGACTAGCAGGTGTACCCAT
>DIVC01000061.1:9385-35661 GCA_002423905.1 Idiomarina sp. UBA6142 | reverse complement strand
TCGGCGTTACGTGCTTTACGCACCAATTCGACGTGATTGACATAAGCGCTCCCATCGGCCCATTGGTAAGCGCGCGGTAGCGGCGATTCGCAGAGCTGCTGGTCAAAATCCACCGCTTCACTGAGCTTACCGGCATTTAAGGCGGCATAAATCGGCGCTAATGCCGGCGCAATACCATCCCAATCGTCGAGCACTTCTTGTAACGTGGCGGCTAAAGCCGGTACCGCCACAGCGTGACGTAAATCGCGACTGACCAACATCAATTGGCCATCGCGAGTTCCATTTCGATAACTTGCAAACTTCATCGTAAGTTTGTTTCCTATTCGGTTTTTGGCTTCCAGCTATACACATAGTCTGGATTTTCGACACTGGCGCAAACCTCGCCTATATGCAAAGCATCACGGGTATCGAGCATCACCGCCACTTCGTCAGTGAATTTTTTCTTGTACTCTAAACCGGCTTTAAACGCTTTCGGATGCGGACCATGGGTGAATCCAGCGGGGTGGAAGGTGACCATGCCCTTGTCGATGTTATCACGGCTGAAAAAGTCACCTTCATGGTAGAACAACACTTCATCGTAGTCGTCGTTATTGTGGTAGAACGGCACCCGCAAGGCACCTGGGTCCGACTCAATCGGCCGCGGCACAAAGGTACAGACGACAAACCGATCAGCCACAAAGGTGGTATGGGCTGACGGTGGTAAGTGATAACGATGACTCATCAATGGCCGAATATCGCGCCAGTTAATCCGTACCGGGGCAAGATCGCCGTGCCAACCAATGGCATCGAGCGGATTATACGGATAGGTAATAACACTCACCTGACCATGACGTTTGACCTGAATCTGCCACTGCTCTTCGCTATACTGTGCTTTGAAGGCATCGTCAATTTCTGGGACATCCAAGCAACCTGGGTCAAAAATCGCATGATTACCCACTAAGCCTTTTTCTGGCAACTGATAAGAGCCGTTGGTGGCTTCAATCATCACGATTTGCATCGGCTCGATGGGTTCAAGACGCCAGCTGGTAGAGCGTGGGATGCTGAAATAATCGCCCTTTTCAAGGGTGATATGGCCATAATCGCAGAACAACTCACCACGGCCTTCATGGATAAACAGCAATTCATCGCCGTCAGCGTTACGGACTAAGAACGGCATGTTGTCGCGACAATGCCAAATGCGGAATTTGCAGTGGGCGTTATGCAACAACAGCGGCACCGACCATGGTGATTCAACCGCCAGCTTGGTCAGTTTATTGAAATCGAAGTTACGCGGCCGCAACTCACCTTCCCAGTTGTTCCAACCGGTTGGGGCATGGCGATGATGAAAGTGAGTGGCGGGACCAAAAAAACCACTACGCCCTACTTCACGCTCATAAATGGCCTGCTCCGGCAAATCAGCATGCGCTTGTTTTGAAAATACTCCGACTTTTTTCGGAAAACTCACCCATTTACGCATCGGTTAATACTCCACGACGAATTTGATCCTCCTCGATCGACTCGAACAGGGCCTTGAAGTTACCTTCACCAAAACCTTCGTTGCCTTTGCGCTGAATAATTTCAAAGAACACTGGGCCAATCACGGTTTTGGTGAAAATTTGTAGCAAAATACCGTCTTTCATGGGCGCGCCATCAATCAAAATACGGGTTTCGCGTAGGTCATCTAGGTTCTCATCATGACCTTCAACGCGCTCGTTCACCTTGTCGTAATAGGTATCAGGCGTTGGCATGAATTGCATACCAATGGCGCGTAATGCGCGTACAGTTTGGTAAATATTATCGCTCGTCAAAGCAATGTGCTGAATGCCTTCGCCGTTGTATTCACGCAGATATTCTTCAATTTGTGATTTGTCATCGTGCGATTCGTTGATCGGAATACGGATCTTGCCGCATGGCGCGGTCATGGCACGGCTTAACAAACCAGTCAGTTTGCCTTCGATATCGAAGTAACGGATTTCACGGAAGTTGGCAATGCGCTGGTAGAAGCCAGCCCAGGTATCCATGTTGCCACGGAACACGTTGTGGGTCAGGTGGTCGACTTCATACAAACCGGCAGCATGAGCTTTCATGTCAGCTTCCCAGTTCGGGTAAAAGTCAAAATCGTTGGTGTAAATCGTGTCCGCACCCTGATAGTTATCCACAAAGGCTAAGGTGGACGCACCAATGCCGTACACCGCCGGGAAATCCGCTTCACCTGGCGCAATATCACGGCTAAACGTCTTCGCACCATTGGCGACCGCATGCTGTAACGCATGTTTAGCATCAGCTACGCGCCAAGCCATACCACACACACTTGGCCCGTGCTCTTTAGCAAACTCAGCTGCTTGACCGCCGGCTTCGGCGTTGATGATAAAGTTAATATCGTTCTGCTTGTACAGCCAGGCTTGCTTACGTTTGTGTTTGGCAACTTCGGTGAAGCCCAGAGTCACAAACAGATCTTTCAATGCTTGAATGCCCTGTGCATCGGGTGCCGTATACTCAACAAATTCAAAACCGTTGGTTTGTAACGGGTTATAAGATTGATCAGACATGCCTTACTCCTTGTTGCGATATTTTTATATTCAATGGCCTTACTGTGCGCCAGAATTGCTGACTGCGCCAGTTTGCCGCGGCAAATGCTCCAGCAGCAGCGAAACACTATTTTGTAAACTATTTGATACAGTTTAGCGGGTCTGCGAGCATTTGCGGTCTTACTGTCAGCTTTTCGGTACAGTTTGGCTCCTCGCAACAGGGTGAACTGTAAACTTTTATGAACGATTTGGCTTTTTCCCCGGTTTGCTGATACCGTACTCACGCAGCTTATTGGCTACTGCCGTGTGTGATAAACCCAGCTTCTTGGCGAGCTGTCGCGTGCTCGGATAACTCGGATAGAGGCGCCGCAAAATAGTACTCTCGAATTGTTTCACCGCACTATCTAAGTCTTGCTCGTCAAATTCTATCGCAACACTCTCGCTCACCCCTTTACCACCCGGTAATTGCAAATCACGGGCATCTAAACGGTCACCCTCGAGCATCGAAATAGCACGAAACAACACGTTTTCCAGTTGCCGGACATTACCTGGCCATTGATAACGTTGCAGTAGCTCACGACAGTCACGGCTCAACAGCACCAAATTGCGATTAAGATGCTGACATGCTTGCAAGGCAAAATGCTCAGCTAACATCGCGATATCCGAGCGCCGCTCACGCAAGGGCGGGATGCTCAGGCTGAGAACATTCAAGCGGTAATAGAGGTCTTCGCGAAAGCGCCCCTGCTCGACTCGCGCTAATAAATCATCTTGCACCGAGCAGATGATCCGCACATCCACAGTCACTTCTGCTTCTTCGCCAATGCGGCGAAAGCGCCCTTCTTGAATAAAACGTAATAGCTTAGCCTGCAGGCTATTGGACATTTCGCTGACCGCGTCAAGCAGCACGGTACCGCCATGGGCCTGTTCAAAAATGCCTTTTTTTGCTTCGGTGTAAGGCCCGAGACTCCCTTTACCATGACCAAAAAGTTCACTCTCGGCCACGTTGTCTGGCAAGGCAGCACAGTTTATCGCTAAGAATGGCGCCGCTGAACGTGATCCAGCTTGATGACACGCCCGCGCCAATAACTCTTTACCCACCCCCGTTTCGCCCTGAATTAGCAACGGCACATGCAATTCAGCCATTCGCGCCGCATCTTTTAACAGCCGTTTGATCAACGGATGATCCCCCAAGATCTTAGCGAACACCTCGGGTTGTCCGCTGCGCTGCCATTGCCCAGTCAGAGGCTGTGGTTTGCCGGTGATAACCGCCCCAGCGAAACTAGCGCGTTGATTCTCATCGGTCACCCACAGCGGCAATAAATCTAGAAAATACATGGCACTGCCAATACTCACCTGCGCTACAGTCGGCTCTTTCGGTTGACGCTCTAACCAGCGGGCTAGGTTGAAGCCACTCACCCACTCACTGATCGCGGTACCACTGATAGACTGACTGCCATCACCAAAAATGTGCTCAGCGGCATCATTACACACGGTAATAGTACCCTTACCATCCACCGATAACACCGGATCGGGTAAGCGGCTGAGTAACAAGCTAAATTCATAGTGTTCGCGTTCGCTGGGCATATAGGCGACGGTTTTTACGTCTTTTACGTTGGCGATGCGGCGGATTTCCGGCATCAAATGTTGAAAGTCAGCGAATTCGAGTTCGGGAAAGTTAAGAAATATTTTGCCCTTTGGATCCACTTCAATGCCGCGTAGATCAATTTCGTGATCGCGCAGAATTTCCAGCACGTCTTGAGCAATACCAAGCCGATCATCACAACTAATTTCCAACCGCATAGCGCCTACTCTCAGAGCAAAGTGTAAAGTAAAGTATACACAAAAAAGCCACCGGAGCGAGTGCTTCGGCGGCTTTTTTATCGAGCTTGCGCGTCAATTTATCGTTCTCGACGAGCGCGCTTAAGCAGCTAACAAAGCGTCGGTACGAGCAGCCATGATGAAATCGTTTTTATGTAGGCCATTGATAGCGTGAGTCCACCATACCACCGTCACTTTGCCCCATTCAGTCACCAGCGTTGGATGATGGAATTCAGCTTCAGCAATTTCTGCGACTTGATTGGTAAAAGCCAACGCTAGTTTAAAGTTCTTAAATTTAAATTGACGCTCTAACTGCATCACACCATCACGCACGACCGGCGTCCAGTCGGGGATCTGCGCCATCAATTCGGCTAGCTCAGCGTCGGTCACTTTTGGTGCATTGACGTTACAGGCTTCACAGGTTTGTTGTTTTAACTCAGACATCACGACTCCATTAGTCTTTTTAAAATGATCTGCAATGTATTGTTTATGCCGCTGGCTTAGGCGGAAACTTCGGCTCAAATAAGCCCAGTTCCATAGCTTGGTGCACCAGTGCCATAATATCTTGATCAGCAATCTTGAACAGTTCTTTAAACGAACTGATGGTGTAATAAATTGGCTGCATAATATCGATACGATACGGTGTACGTAAGGCATCGAGGGCCACCAGTGGCTTGCGCTCGGGTATATCACTCAAGGCATAATTGGTTTCACCTGGCGACGACATGATACCGCCACCATAAATACGCAGGCCTTCAGCGGTTTGCATCAAACCAAACTCAATGGTGAACCAATATAAGCGGGCCAGATACACCCGCTCTTTGGGCGTTGCGGCTAACCCTAAGCGACCATACTGATGGGTAAAATGTGCATAGTCAGGGTTAGTCAACAGCGGGCAGTGACCAAAAATTTCATGAAAAATATCCGGTTCTTGCAAATAATCAAATTCTTCACGGGTACGAATAAAAGTAGCCACCGGAAATTGCTTATTTGCTAATAGACGAAAAAACTCATCAAAGGGTATTAAACAAGGCACCTGAGCTACTTGCCAGCCGGTCGTGGCAGCGAGTACGCGGTTAATTTCGTGCAATTGCGGAATACGGTCTTTAGGCAGATCAAGCAACTGCAAGCCATGCATATATTCATCACAGGCCTTGCCCGGAATATGCTTGAGCTGCCGTTCCACCAAGTCATGCCATACCGCGTTATCTTCTGCCGACCATGCAATAGTGCCATCGGCTTCTGGTAGGCGCGACACGTATTTGCTTTGCTTACCCATGGGATACTGGTTCCTTTGTTAGTGCTGTTTTAGTCAGTGCCGCAGCACCGCAATGGTCCAGTGCTTGGGCTAAATCGTGAATAATATCGTCGACCGCTTCAAGGCCAACAGAAATTCGAATCAAGGTATCGCTAATACCCGCTTTGGCACGCGCTTCAGGAGTATACGGTGAATGGGTCATAGAGGCTGGGTGCTGAATTAAGGTTTCGGCATCACCCAAGCTCACTGCAATGGTGATTAACTGCAACTGATCGAGCATTGTTCGGGCACTGTGAATGTCACCCTCGAGTTCAAATGCAATAACCGCCCCCGCACCATGCATTTGGCTACCCATCAGTGCCTGGGCCGGATGATCGGCAAAACCCGGATAATAAATCGTTTTGACCAACGCATGATCACGCAGGAACTCAGCCACTATACGGGCATTCTTGCAATGCCGCTCCATGCGCACATCAAGCGTTTTTAAACCACGTAAAATAAGCCACGCATCATGAGGACTCATCGTCGCCCCCATGTCTTTTAAGGTGGTTAACTTGATCAGCTCAATGTCTTCGGCACTGCCACAAATAATCCCGGCCACCACATCACCATGACCATTTAAGTATTTGGTGGCGCTATGGATCACGATATCGGCGCCCTGCTTAAGTGGTTGCTGCAGTAACGGCGTCATAAAGGTGTTATCAACCACCACGCGCGTGCCCACTTGGTGCGCTAAAGCGCTAACCATGGCGATATCAACCACCTTCAAATGTGGGTTAGCAGGCGTTTCTAAGAACACTAATTTGGTGTTTCTGCGAAAAGCCGCAGCGGTTTGCTGTTGGTCGGCCATATCGACAAAATCAACGCTGATACCAAAACGGCTGAACAAGTGCGAAAACAACGCAAAACTACAGCCGTAAATAGCATCAGACACCAACACATGATCACCTTGCTGCAAAAACGCCAGCATGGCTGCCGACACCGCGCCCATGCCGGTTGCGGTTGCCGCAGCAGCGGGATAGCCCTCTAGCGCGGCAACACGTTGTTCTAATTCGGTAATAGTGGGGTTGCCTAGGCGCGAATAGATATAACCAGCTTCCTCGCCAGCAAATCGGCGTGAACCCTGTTCAGTACTGGTAAACGCAAAGGTCGCTGTTTGATACAGCGGTGCAACCAAAGCACCGTACTCATCCCGGCGTTTGCCGCCATGAATGGTCACGGTCGCTGGCTGCCATTGCGATTTATGATTATTGTTGTCGCGCATTGGCAGTGAATCCTCCTGATAATGTCCATCAGAGTGCATTCAGCCTGCCAACAACGCAACTAGTGAGCTATCTGCGGGGCGTTCACGAAGTGTAACGAAAATTTGCCACTTCGGTTAAAGTCGATTGAGTTCACGATCAATTTTGAACGCAGTCGAGGTCACGTAACCTTCCATTTTTTGCAAGCGTTTTTCCATCTCGCCAAACTCACTACTAATTTCTCGGTAGGCCGCACGAGGTGGTTCACCGGCTTGCCAAACTTTGGTTTTTACTTCAATGGTATCGTGGCTTCGGCCGCTGCTATGGGATGGTTTTTCATCCAAAATGACCCACATAGCTATATACAGCGCGGCCACAAAACCATGTCCAAAAATTATTGCAGTGACTGCAATAATCCGTACCAACCAGACCTCAATATTGAAATAGTTAGCAATGCCGGCACAGACCCCGGCTACTTTGCCGTTACGCTTATCACGTAACAATTGTTTTTTCGGTTCAGTACTCATGAGCGGCTTCTCCACTGCGGTGACTCTGCATCCAGAATCGACTCTAGCGTCTGAATACGTGCACGCATTTGCTCAGCTTGGCGCGCCAATTGCTGCAGTTGCGACAACTCGTCTTCGCTCAAGCCCTGACTAATTTTACGCTGACTACGATAATGCATGATCACCCAGATAGGCGCGACGAACAGCATAAATAAAATGACCGGAGCGGCAATTAAGGGGGCAATAATTTCCATCATGATCTCTCTTTATTAAGCGCTAGGCAGCAAACACCCGCAACGCGGGTGGGCCGATTATTCCGCTGCTTTCTTGACTTTATTCAAACGGGCTTTCAATGCTGATAATTCATCATTGATTTTATCCGCACCCTCTAACTCGGCAAATTCATCACGTAAGGTACGTTTGCCCATATCGTATGATTCCACCTGTGCTTCAAGGTCATCGATTTTGGCTTCAAAACGCTCGAATCGATACATTGCGTCGTCAATTTTGCCACTATCAATGGTTTTCTTCACATCAAGCCGGCTAGCAACCGCCCGTTGACGCATAATGATAGTTTTCTGCCGTGCTTTGGCATCAGCTAGTTTAGCTTGTAATTGACCAACTTCCTCATTAAGACGATTTAAATGTTCGTCTAAACGTTGAATATCAGACTCTAATGCCGCGGCTTGTTCAACCGATTTCTTTTTTTCAACCAATGCTAAACGCGCTAAATCTTCGCGGTCTTTGCTAATGGCTAGCTCGGCTTTGGCTTCCCAATCGGCGGCTTCTTGACTGATGCGATTTAATTGACGCTCAGAATCTTTCTTCTCGGCAATCAGGCGTGCAGAGGTCGAACGCACTTCCACCAAGGTGTCTTCCATTTCCTGAATAATCAGGCGGACCATTTTTTCCGGATCTTCAGCTTTATCTAATAAAGCATTGATGTTGGAATTTACGATATCTGTAAAACGTGAAAAGATACCCATAGTTAGTTCCTCATTTCGGTTTAAATTGCTGTCACATGGACGGTCGTTGGGTAACTTGCAGCAACCGTGCCAACTTTTCATTATTTATGCAATTCACTGTTTTACATGAGTTTATTGAATTATCTGAAAATTTACATTGACCCCTAGCGGTTAGCAATTACACTAATATTTAGTGATTTTCGCCACCCATAACAATAAGACGGTCGAGTCCAACATGTTAAGTCAGGCAGTGTTGCCATGAGTCGGTTTCATGAAAGCGACAATTTAATCGGTCAAGCGAACAGTTTTCTGACTGTGCTTGAGCAAGTTTCGCAAATAGCGCCGCTATCCAAGCCTGTGCTCATTATCGGTGAACGTGGCACCGGGAAAGAACTCATAGCGGCGCGGCTGCATTACTTATCGCAACGCTGGCAGCAAAACTATGTCAAATTGAATTGTGCTGCTTTAAGCGAAAGCTTACTCGAAAGCGAATTGTTCGGTCATGAGGCAGGTGCCTTCACTGGCGCGCAAAAACGTCATGAAGGGCGCTTTGAGCGCGCTGACCGCGGCACTCTATTCTTGGATGAGCTCGCAAATACCTCAGCACTGGTGCAAGAGAAAATTTTGCGAGTCATTGAATATGGTGAGTTCGAACGCGTGGGTGGAACCAAAACCGTGCAAACCGATGTTCGCCTGATTGCTGCAACCAATGAAGATCTGCCGCTATTGGCCGAACAAGGTAAATTCCGTGCCGACTTACTCGATCGTTTGGCCTTTGATGTCATTACCTTACCGCCACTGCGTGAACGACGCGAAGACATTTTAGTGCTGGCCGAACACTTCGCCATCCAAATGGCCCGTGAATTAAATTACGAACTATTTGGTGGCTTTACCCAACACGCACGTACTACCCTGCTGGATTACCCGTGGCCAGGCAACGTTCGTGAATTAAAGAACGTGGTCGAACGCTCAGTCTATCGTCTAGGTAGCGGCCAATTGCCCTTGCACGAGATTATTATTGACCCCTTTGCCAGCCCTTGGCGGCCCAAACCTGCCGCGCATCGCAGCAGTAATGGTGCTATCGCGGCTAGCGATAATTCAATGGTTACCGTGAGCGGGGCAGAACCGCCAGCGGCATCTTCAGAACAGATACCTCGACCCGATTTTAGCAATGGCGTGATTGATTTTAAGGAAGTCACCGCTAAATTTGAGCAGGAGGTGCTGCAATGTGCCCTGCAATGCGCCCAATTTAATCAAAAGAAAACCGCTGAATTACTCGGTTTAACCTATCACCAGTTGCGTGGCTACTTGAAAAAGTACCAATTGCTCGAAGGTTCATCCTGATGAGCGGGCAATGCCATGATTGCAGCCGTATCAGCCCTTGGCAATTGCTGGTGATAGCCGGTTTCAGTGCCAGTTTAGTGGCGTGCCAGCCGGCCACAAATGATGTGGAACCCTTGCAACAAGGTTTGGTTTATTGTTCTGAGGGTAACCCCGAGGGGTTTAATCCACAATTAGGCACATCCGGCACTACCATTGATGCCACATCGGCACAACTCTATGATCGCTTACTTGACTATGATGCCGAGCAACAACAATTTGTACCAGCCCTTGCCGAGCACTGGCAGGCTCTAGACGATGGTCGACGTTATCGCTTTGCGCTGCGTCAGGGCGTGCATTTTCATCATACTGACTGGTTTACCCCGAGCCGTTCCTTAACTGCTGATGACGTAATTTTTAGCTTTCAGCGCTGGTTACAACCGAGCCATCCGTATCATGCCGTCAACGGCGGTAATTATCCGTTTTTTACCTCAAGTGGGCTAGTTAATCTAATCAGGCAGGTGGAGCGCATCGATGATTACACCATCGATTTTCACTTAAGCCGACCAGATAGCTCTTTTCTGGCTAATCTGGCGACTGACTTTGCGGTGATTCTATCGGCCGAATATGGGCAGCAGCTGATTACTACCGACCAGCTTCAACACATTGATCGACAACCCATTGGTACCGGCCCTTTTCAATTTGTTGAATTTCGTAAAGACCTGTTGATCCGTTATCAGCGCCATCAGCATTATTGGCGCGAAGCGCCCTACTTTGAGCAACTGGTATACGTCATTACCTCCAGTGCCAATAAACGCATGCTAAAACTATTGACCGGCGAATGTGATGTCATCCCCTACCCACTAGTCGATGAACTACAACAGCTCGATGTCGATGATGAAATTGAAGTATCAAGTGCGGTCAACCCAAATATCGCCTATTGGGGCTTCAACACCAATCGCCCGCCTTTTGACCAACCTTTAGTTCGCCAAGCGTTGTCACACGCGGTCAATCGTCAAGCAATTATTCAGGCTATTTACAACGGCAATGCCCGCCAGGCCAGCGGCATTTTGCCTGAAACGTCCTGGGCATTTACCGAGTTGGATCAGACCCACGAGTATGATCCCCAGCGTGCCAAACAGCTGCTGCAGCAGGCCGGCTATGCGCAGGGCTTTGCCATGCGTATTTGGGCGATGCCCGTGCAGCGCGCTTACAATCCCAATGCCCAGCGCATGGCTGAACTCATTCAAGCGGATTTAGCGCACATTGGAGTGCGCGCTGAAATTGTCAGTTATGAGTGGAATGAATTTCGGCGGCGACTCGATCAAGGCGAACACGATAGCGTACTTATTGGCTGGGTCGCTGATAACGCCGATCCAGATAACTTCTTTGGTCCTATTCTCAGTTGCGCAGCCGCACAAGGCGGTAATAATCGTACTAATTGGTGCGACCCGGCTTTTGATCAACTGCTGGCACAAGCACTGGCCGAAACTGTGGCTGACAATCGGCGCCTGTTATATCAGACCATTGAGACCTATGCGTTACAGCAAGCCCCCCTAATGCCTATTGCTAACTCTCTACGTTTTCAAGCACATAGGCTGGACATCAGTGGCGTTGAATTACCCCCCTATGGCGGAATTAGTTTTCGCCATGCGCGCCGTGTCACTGCACCTATCGTCAGCGGAGAGCAGCCATGATCCGCTATAGTATTCGGCGTTTAGTATTACTGTTGATTACGTTGTGGCTGCTCAGCCTATTCATGTTTGCACTACAACAGTTGTTTCCCGGCGACACACTGACCAATATCAGCGGCATTCGGCCGAGTGATGGCGTGGCCTATGAACTCGCCTACCAACACTATGCCATGTCACAGTCATGGCTCAGTCAATATTGGCAATTTTTTCAGCATCTGTTGCGCGGTGATTGGGGGCAATCACTGGTTACTCAGCGCGCGGTATTCAACGATATTATGCCACAGCTTGGTGCGACCCTAGAGCTGACGGTACTGGCCATGATCATTTCGCTGGTGATTGGCGTACCACTTGGCTTGTACGCCGCCGTGCAACAGCGCGGTCCGCTTGATCGCGTCATTATGGCGGTCTCTCTCAGTGCCTACTCCATTCCAGCCTTTTGGCTGGCCCAATTAGCACTGTTATTATTTGCTGTGAAGTTAGGTTGGGCCCCTATTTCGGGACAACTGAATCCACTGTTCAATATTCCACCCGTCAGCGGCTCAGTATTAGTCGATATTTTTCTCAGTGATTCACATTATCGCAGTGCTGCCTTTGTTGATGCGCTGCATCATCTATGGTTGCCCGTCGTGGTGCTGTCAATTATTCCACTCACCCTGCTGATTCGAATTACCCGTAACGCTACCCTTGATGTCTTGCAACAAAACTATTTACGCGCGGCACGCTCACGCGGATTAAGTGAAAGCCGTATCATGATCAAACACGTGATGCCAAATGCGATGCAAGTGATCGTGCGCCAACTCGGTCTGCAATTTAGTTTACTCATGAGTAACATTATTATTATTGAAACCATTTTTAATTGGCCAGGAATTGGTAGCTCATTGATTAAAAGTATTTATGAACGTGATTATCCGGTCATGCTCGGTGGATTATTTACCCTCGCCGCATTAATTTTGTTGGTGAACGTGGCGGTTGAGTTATACCACGCCTGGCGCTATCCGCAGGTTCGCAAGGAATTGTATGCCGAACGCTAGTATCTATTATCAACAACGCGAACCATCACCGCTGCAGCAAATCTGGTTGCACATGAGTGCTAATCCGCTGGCGCTAGCGGCACTTTATACCCTCGCGCTGCTACTTTTAATGATGGTATTTTCACCACTCATCACCCCGTTTAGCCCCGATCAACAGTTTGCTGCGCATATTTCTCAACCCCCTTCATGGCACCATGACGGTCAGATCCGCTTTCTTTTTGGCACCGATGACCTGGGGCGTGACTTACTCTCGCGCATCATTGCCGGTTCAGTTTATAGTCTGGGTTATCCGCTGTTAGCCGTGGTTATTGCCGCTTTGATCGGCATTCCGATTGGTGCTTGGGCAGGAATGAGCCGTGGTGTGCAATCCTCTGCTTTGAATCACTTTCTTGATGTCATCAATTCCATTCCATCGTTACTACTGGTGCTGCTGGTGATAGCAATCCTTGGTCCAGCCCTGCAGCACGTGCTGTTGGCCATAGTGGTGGTGTTGGTGCCACAATTTATTCATAGTGTTCATAGCGCCATCTACGATGAACGTTATCAAGATTATGTGATGGCCTCACGTCTGAATGGTTGTTCACGCTGGTATATTATGACCCGGGTGATTTTCCCCAATATTACTGCACCACTCGTTATGCAAGTCACCCTAGCGCTGTCCACGGCAATTTTTGACATTGCCGCACTCGGCTTTTTAGGCCTGGGCGTTCAAGCACCGGCACCAGAATGGGGCACGATGTTGGCGCGCAGCTTAGAACATGTGTATTTATCACCGTGGACCATGATTTTGCCGGGTTTTGCCCTATTTTTAACCCTTCTATCGATCAATGTCTTGGGCGATAGTATTCGTGCCGCTATTCAAGATCGGGTGCGCTCCGCATGAATATTCTCGATATTCGTAACCTCACCATTGAAATTGACGGAGATAACGGCCCTATTCGGCTCGTTGACCGGCTTAGCCTGCAGATTGCCGAGGGTGAAATTCACACCTTAGTCGGCGAATCTGGTTCAGGTAAAAGTCTTCTCGCTAAGGCGATTCTTGGCTTTATTAATCCACGCTGGCGCGTCACTGCTGATCGTCTGTGGTGGCGCCATTATGATCTGCTGGCACTTAATCCGGAACAGCGCCGTCTCGTCACTGGGCGTGATATGGCAATGATCTTTCAGAACCCCGGCAGTTACCTCGACCCCAATGCCAGCATTGGCGCACAGCTGCAGGAATGTATCCCGAATAGCGAATTGAAAGGCGTTTATTTGCGGCGCCGGGCCGATCGCAAAACCCGTGCTGCGCGATTATTGCATCGCGTCGGTATCAAAGATCATGAAGGCGTGATGCGGGCATACCCGTTTGAGCTCTCCGATGGCGTGGCACAGAAAGTGAGTATCGCTATGGCGATTGCCCACAACCCAAAACTATTAATCGCTGACGAACCAACCACGGCCATGGAGCCCCAAACTCGCAGTCAAATCTATCGTTTGCTCAGTAAACTCAACGCTAGCCACGGTATGTCGGTATTAATGATTACCCAAGATCTGACCGCAATTATGCCGGAAACCAAACGCATTAGTATGGTTTACTGTGGTCAGCTAATGGAAGTGGGTACCCCACAACAATTATTAGAACAGCCACTACACCCCTATACCGAAGCCATGCGGAGTATGAGCTTAGCCAATCACAGTACACCGGTGAAAACCCGTCTACCGACACTCGGTGGTGCTATACCAACCATGGCAAATTTGCCCATTGGCTGCCGCTTAGGACCACGTTGCCAGTATGCGCGACGTGCCTGTATTGAGACCCCGCGGTTACGAAAATTAAAACAGCATCAATTCGCTTGCCATTATCCGCTGATTGAGGTCAAGAACTATGACTGAGCCCTTGTTGCAGATTCAGCAGGTCAGCAAATCCTACTATCACAAGACGGGTTGGTTCCGTGGTAAACGAACCCTTGCACTGGAGCCAATAAGCTTTAGCTTACAAGCAGGCGAAACCTTGGCCATTATGGGTGAAACTGGCTCTGGCAAATCCACCCTAGCAAAGATTATTGCCGGGGTTGAAGTCCCCTCCAGCGGTCAAGTGCTGTTGCGTGGCGAGGTATTAGAGCCGCATAACTATCGCCAACGTTGTCAGCATATTCGGATGATATTTCAAGACAGCTTAAGCTCATTGAATCGGCAAATTAGTATTGGCCAGCAGTTACTTGAACCGCTGCGCTTTAACAGTACGCTGACTAGCCAAGAACAACAGCAAAAAGTCGTGACTACCCTGCGCCAAGTTGGCCTGTTGCCTGAGCATTACAATTTCTATCCGCACATGCTCTCTAGTGGACAACAACAACGGGTGTGTATCGCTCGCGCTATTATTCTTGAACCGCAAATCATCGTTGCCGATGAAGCATTCGTCGCATTAGACCCCTCTATTCGCGCACAAATCATCAATCTGATTTTAGATTTACAAGAAGATATGGGTATTTCCTTTATTTTTATCTCCCATTCGGCGGAGATCGTGAAACATGTCGCTGACAAGATCTTGATTATGCATCATGGTAAACTGGTCGAGTTTGGTACCACCGAAGCGCTGCTCACCCAACCACAACAGCAACTCACGCGGTTGTTGCTGGGGGTCGAATAAAATTTACAACAAAGAGCAGCGTATCACGCGTTAACAACCAAGGAGTTTTGCTTTGCACACTGAATCGCTTATCTCATTAGGCATTTATTTTCTCGTCATGTTAGGTATAGGCCTTTATGCCTATCGTACCTCTACCAGCGATGTGTCTGAATACATGCTCGGTGGGCGTCGATTAGGCCCAGGTGTCACCGCCCTATCAGCCGGCGCCTCAGATATGAGCGGTTGGATGCTCATGGGTCTACCAGGGGCGATTTATGTCTCGGGCGTTTCGCAATTATGGATAGCTGTTGGTTTGGTGATTGGCGCCTGGCTCAACTATTTGATTGTTGCCCCACGATTACGCAGCTACACCCATGTCGCCAACGATTCCATCACCATTCCTGACTTTTTTGCCAATCGTTTTGACGATAAAACCCGTGTACTTCGGGTATTTTCATCACTAGTTATTATTATCTTTTTTACCTTGTACACCTCAGCCAGCTTAGTCGCTGGCGGTAAATTGTTCGATACCTCGTTTGGCTTTGATTACACCACGGGCTTATGGGTAACCGCCGGTGTGGTATGCGCCTATACCTTGTTTGGTGGTTTTTTAGCCGTCAGTTTGACCGACTTTGTGCAAGGCATCATTATGCTGTTGGCCTTGGTGATTGTGCCGCTGGTAGCACTGGACCATCTGGGTGGCTTAGCCATGGTGTCTGAAACTGTAAGCGCTATGAATCCTGATTATTTACGCGTGTTTCAGGATGCCAAGATTACCGACGGTAGTACCAATCAACTGAGTTGGATAGCCATCATTTCGCTACTAGCTTGGGGGCTGGGTTATTTCGGTCAACCGCATATTATTGTGCGTTTTATGGCGATTCGCTCGGTCGATGACGTACCCACCGCACGTCGTATCGGTATTAGTTGGATGATCATCACGATTGTTGGTGCCATGCTGACTGGCTTTGTCGGTATTGCCTACGTCGCCGATACTAAAATGACCTTGGCCGACCCAGAAACCATCTTCATTGTCTTTTCGCAGTACTTGTTCCACCCCTATATCGGTGGCTTTCTGCTAGCGGCCATTCTGGCGGCTATTATGAGTACCATTTCATCACAGTTGCTGGTGACCTCAAGCTCACTGACGGAAGACTTTTATAAAGCCTTTTTACGCCGTGACGCTAGCGACCGCGAGTTGGTTACAGTCGGCCGTATATCGGTACTGTTAGTTACTTTAGCCGCCATTGCGCTGGCGTGGGACCCAACGAACACTATTCTGGGCCTGGTAGCGAACGCATGGGCCGGTTTTGGTGCAGCATTCGGACCAGTGATTATATTTAGCTTGTTCTGGCGCCGTATGAACCGCCACGGTGCCTTGGCTGGCATGTTGGTGGGCGCTACCACGGTATTGGTCTGTACGTACGTACCGATCAATGGCGTCATCATCAACGATGTGGTCTATTCCATTATTCCAGGGTTTATTCTCTGTAGTCTTGCCATCGTGATAGTCAGTAAATTGACCGCACTGCCGGCAACGCACCTGACCGACACCTTTATAGAAATGGAACAAACCTTTCAGCGCAGTGACGTTTAACCATTCAAGCGTTCAACAAAAAGCCCAGCATTGCTGGGCTTTTTAATTCTATAAACGACCAACACCCTTATAAGGAGTCCAGTTCGTGTTGGATCTGATCGTTCATCCGCATAGTAGCTTGATAGCCAATGTCGATAGCGTCGTTGCCGCGTTCAAACTCCAGCAGACCAATACCACCTAATTTCGGTTGAATCAGAATATCCGGCGGATCGCCGGCTAATCGCGCTCGGGTAATGCGTTCTTGCATGATATCAATAGAAGTAGCCACCACATTCAGCAAGCCGGGTTGTTGATCACCATTCACCTGTGTGTTTTGTTGATCATTAAGATTAACGGCGATAACCAGTTCAGCCCCTAAAGCGCGACATAATGATACCGGTACTGGATTGACCAAACCGCCATCAACGAGCCAACGATCATCTCGCAATATGGCTGCCAAGAGGCCGGGTACCGCGCAGGATGCACGGGCAGCGTCATACACATCACCTTCACGCAGCCACACTTCACGGCCACTATGAAGATCGGTAGCTACTGCGGCAAAGCACATAGGAAGATCTTCGATACTGATCTTACCGAGCAGTTCACGAGCATAGGCAAAGACTTTATCACCGTGAATCAGTGCACCACGATTAAAACCAATGTCTAATAACCGGATCACTTGCCAGCGATCCATGCGACGAACCCAATCCTCAAGTTGATCCAGTTTGCCAGAAGCAAAACCGGCCCCCACTAGGGAGCCGATTGATGTACCAGCAACAATACTGATGGTGATATCCATTTCTTGCAATGCGCGAATAACACCAATATGAGCCCACCCGCGCGCCGCACCGCCGCCAAGAGCTAGTGCGACCTTTACTGTTGCCATAACAGTCTTCCTGTTGCTCTTAAATCAAATCATCGTCGATTAATGCGGTATCGTCATCATCATGACTCACGCTTAATTCGCCCACGGGTTTTTCGCCCGTTGGTTTAGCCAAGAGTTGCTCGCGTAATAACTTTTCAACCTCAGCGGCGACCTCTTTGTTTTCACTAAGGTATTTCATGGCATTCGCTTTACCCTGGCCAATTTTATCGCCTTTATAGCTATACCATGCGCCCGCTTTATCGATGATTTTTTGCTTCACGCCAAGGTCAATCAACTCGCCTTCTTTCGAGATACCACTACCGTACAGGATTTGGAACTCAGCTTGCTTGAACGGCGGCGCGACTTTGTTTTTAACCACTTTGACGCGGGTTTCGTTACCCACGACTTCGTCGCCTTCTTTCACCGCACCAGTACGACGGATGTCCAAACGTACCGATGAATAGAATTTCAGCGCATTACCACCGGTGGTGGTTTCTGGGTTACCAAACATCACGCCAATTTTCATCCGGATCTGGTTAATGAAGATACACAAACTATTCGAACGTTTGATGTTAGCCGTTAATTTACGCAATGCCTGAGACATCAGTCGTGCTTGCAAACCTACGTGGGTATCACCCATTTCACCTTCAATCTCGGCTTTAGGAGTCAAGGCTGCTACCGAGTCAACGACCACCACATCAACCGCACCTGAACGAACTAGCATGTCACAAATTTCGAGCGCCTGTTCACCGGTATCTGGCTGAGAAACTAATAGCTGATCAACGTTTACTCCTAACTTCGCCGCGTAGATTGGATCAAGCGCGTGCTCGGCATCAACGAATGCACAGGTTTTGCCTTGTTTCTGGGCTTCGGCGACGACTTGCAAAGTCAGCGTGGTTTTACCGCTTGATTCTGGCCCATATATTTCAACCACTCGACCATAAGGCAAGCCACCAATACCTAAGGCAATATCCAGACTTAATGAACCGGTCGAGACCGAGTCGATATCGAGGGCGCGGTTATCACCTAAACGCATAATGGAGCCTTTGCCGAATTGACGTTCAATCTGGCTTAACGCGGCATCAAGGGCTTTCTGTTTGTTATCGTTGCTCATATGGGGTTCCATAACAGTTGACTCAATTGAAATTAGTATACTGTGTATTTATACAGTATCAAGTATTTTTTTAAAACTCGTCAATGCTTCATCAATGGTAGCCTCACGCACCGCCGCGCGGTCGCCGCTAAACTGCTGGTTCCAAGTGATGACACCACCCGGCCATGCCAAACCGAACCAGACCAAACCGACTGGTTTGTCGACCGTAGCGCCGCCTGGACCGGCCACACCGGTGACTGCGATAGCAACCTCGGCACCGCTGCCTTGCGCTGCACCGCGGGCCATAGCCGCTGCGGTTTGCGCCGATACCGCACCAAACTCATCGAGAATCGCTGTTGGCACTGCCAACAGCTGATGTTTTAGCGTGTTGGAATACGTAATAAAACCACCGACAAACCACTCGGAACTACCTGCCAAAGCACTCATAGCATAGCCTATTCCGCCCCCGGTACAGGATTCTGCGGTAGCAATATGCCAGTTTTTGGCCCGTAACCATGTGGCTAAATCAGCTGCTGAATCAAGCCAAGTTTGTGATACCATTTGGACATTCCTCGACGCGTTAAAATGGCTACTATACGGATAATATCAGGCATGTCGACCACACAAAAGAACCGTGCTGAACTGGCTTCACATACTCCCATGATGCAGCAATATCTGCGCATTAAAGCGGAGCACGCCGACACCCTATTGTTCTATCGCATGGGTGATTTTTACGAATTGTTCTATACCGATGCGCAACGTGCTGCGGCACTCCTCGATATTTCCTTGACTAAACGCGGCGCTAGCAATGGGGAACCCATTCCCATGGCTGGTGTGCCTTATCATGCGGTCGAAGGGTATTTGGCGCGACTGTTACAGCTGGGCGAATCGGTCGCTATTTGCGAACAAATTGGTGACCCTGCCACCAGCAAAGGCCCAGTCGAACGACAAGTGGTACGTATTTTGACGCCAGGCACGCTGAGCGATGAAGCCTTATTGCCAGCCGACAAAGAAAATGTATTGGTCGCCATTAATCCCCACCGCGATAGCTTTGGCATCGCCTACTTAGACATGGCCAGTGGTCGTTTTCACGTGTTGGAATGCACTGACGAAGCACAATTAACCGTTGAGCTGGCACGCTTACAACCAGCTGAACTATTGCACCCCGACACCTTTCACTGGCCCCATGCGCAGCAATTGTGTGATTGCGTACGACGCCGTCCTGACTGGGAGTTTGAACACAGCAGTGCAGAACAATTACTACTGCGACAATTCAACGTGCGCCATCTCGATGGCTTTGGTATAGCGGCTAAAAGCGCGATGGTAGGAGCCGCTGGAGCCATTATCAGTTATGTCCGCAGTACTCAACGGGCAGCCTTGCCGCACATTAACCAATTACAAGTTGAACAGCGTGAGCAGGTAGTGCAGATTGATGCTGTTAGCCGTCGTAATTTAGAATTAGTGCGCTCGCTCAGTGGCGCTAAAACCGCATTATTTGACGTACTCGACGATACCGCAACAGCCATGGGTAGCCGCCTGCTGCAGCGCTGGTTGCAACAACCGTTGCGTGATCAGCAGCAGATGAATAGCCGTTACGATGCAGTAGCCGCGTTACAGCAGCTGCCGCTGAACGAGCTAAAAGCGCAATTACGACAAATTGGTGACCTGGAGCGTATTCTTACTCGGGTTGCCTTACGAAGCGCCCGCCCGCGTGATCTGGCTCGTATTCGCACCGCTCTGGAACAACTACCAGCGTTGCAGCAACAGCTGAATAGCGCCGCGCTACAGCGATGGCAACAGCGTATTCAGAGTTTTCCAGAATTACTCGAGCAGTTGCAAAATGCCTTGGTGGCACAACCACCTCAGCTTATCCGTGATGGCGGAGTGATTGCTGATGGTTACGACGATGAGCTGGATCAACAGCGTGCTTTAGCAGCAGGTGCCACTGATGTCCTCGCCCACATAGAGCAGCGCGAACGTCAACGTACCGGAATCAGTAGTCTGAAAGTAGGTTACAACAAGGTCCATGGCTTCTATATCGAAACTAGTCGCAGCGCTGCCGCGCACGTGCCGGCCGACTACCAGCGTCGACAAACACTAAAAAATGCCGAACGCTTTATCATTGCCGAACTAAAAACCCACGAAGATCAAGTGTTACAAAGTCAAAGTCGCGCCTTGATGCGAGAAAAATGGCTCTATGAACAGTTACTGGAAACCATAGCCATAGAACTCACCCCATTACAGTTAACAGCTCGCTCGATTGCTGAACTCGATGTATTACGCAGTTTTGCTGAACAGGCACTAACCTATCAGTACGTTCGCCCCGAATTGGTCGATGCTGCCCTGATAGATATTCGTGCTGGTCGTCATCCCGTCTTGGAGCGTCTGCAACAACAGCCATTTATTGCTAATGATACCCAGCTCACGGCTGATCGGCGCATGTTACTGATTACCGGCCCAAACATGGGCGGTAAATCAACCTACATGCGGCAAACTGCGCTGCTGGTGATCATGGCCTATTGTGGTTGCTTTGTGCCTGCCACAGCTGCTCGTATTGGCATGATTGATCGCATTTTTACCCGCATTGGCGCTGCTGATGATTTGGCCTCGGGGCGGTCGACATTCATGGTGGAAATGACCGAGGCAGCGAATATTTTGCATCATGCTGGGCCTCACAGTTTAGTCATTATGGATGAAATTGGCCGCGGCACCTCAACCTATGACGGCATGGCTTTAGCCTGGGCGTGTGCGGAGCAATTACGCACTCATAACCAAGCTTTAACGCTGTTTGCAACCCATTATTTTGAGCTCACCGAGCAAATTGGTGCACAAGAGGGTTGCGATAATGTGCATGTCAGTGCGGTAGAGCATGGCGATACTATTGTATTTAAGCATCAGGTCGAAGCTGGAGCAGCGAGTCGTAGTTTTGGTATTCAAGTCGCGCAATTAGCCGGCTTACCGATAGCCGCAGTGAATGCTGCGCGTGAATTTTTACAGCACTACGAAGCCAGCGCAGCTCGGCGGTCAGAGCCCGCCACGGCGTCTGTTACGGCGGCTAACCCCGCATCAACACCACACCCAGTGCTCAGCCAATTGGCGGAATTAGATGTCAATCAACTGACGCCATTGCAAGCACTTCAACAGTTAGCACTGTTGCAGCAACAACTAAAGCAGTGAGAACCTGGCCAGCGCCGAAATTAGTCGCGCTGGAATAGCGCGTCCAAACTAAGCCCTTGTTGGCGCATTAAGTCGCGCAGCCGGCGCAGTGCTTCCACTTGAATTTGCCGGACACGTTCGCGCGTTAAGCCGATTTCACGGCCGACATCTTCTAAAGTTGCCGGTTCATAACCTAATAAGCCAAAGCGTCGCGCCAGTACTTCGCGTTGTTTCGCGTTCAAACTATCGAGCCAAGCAATAATATGCTCACGCAAGTCGTTATCCTGCAAAATACCCTCTGGGCCCTGCTGTTGTCCATCGGCGAGCAGATCCACTAAGGATTTATCATGATTATCGCCACCCATGGGGGTATCAACTGAGGTCATACGCTCATTTAAACGCAGCATTTTGGTGACCTCGGCAACGCTTACATCCATGCGCTGCGCGATATCTTCAGCAGTCGGTTCGTGATCCAGGGTTTGCGATAATTCTCGCGCTGCACGCAGATAGCTGTTGAGCTCTTTGACCACATGAATGGGCAGCCGAATAGTACGTGTTTGATTCATGATGGCGCGTTCTATGGTTTGCCGTATCCACCAGGTGGCATAGGTTGAAAAACGAAATCCGCGCTCGGGATCAAACTTTTCCACCGCACGTATCAGACCTAAATTACCCTCTTCAACCAGATCAAGCAGGGCCATACCGCGATTGGTGTAACGCCGTGCGATTTTGACTACCAAGCGCAAGTTGCTCTCAATCATTCGACAACGTGCTTGTTTATCGCCTTTACGCGCCAAACGCGCAAAAGTGACTTCTTCTTCAGCAGTTAATAAGGGCGAAAAGCCAATTTCAGTTAAATACAGTTGGGTTGCATCAAATTCTTTTTTCGCCTGACTGCTGTTGGCGAGGATCTCTTCAAATTCTTTTTCGGCGTCTGGCGCAGATTGCGCTGCACCACCTTGCATAGCGGCGATTAGTTCTTGCTCATCAATGTCTTCGACTTCATCGTGACGACTCATTGCTTCCCCCGCGGCAAATAGTGTCTGGGATTCACTGATTTACCGCGAAAGCGCACCTGAAAGTGCAATTTCACTTGCTCAGCGTCAGAATCTCCCATTTTGGCAATTTCATCACCGCCATTCACCCATTGTTGTTCTTTTACCAGCAACTGCTGATTGTGGGCATAGGCGGTAATATAATCATCGTTATGTTTCAAAATGATTAAATTACCGAAACCTTTTAGTGCATTACCAACATAAACCACTTTGCCAGTTGCCGCAGCATACACCGGGTCACCACGACCACCGCTAAAATCGAGGCCCTTACTACCCGCCTCTGCGGTGGAAAATTCAGTAATTACCCGAGCACTTGCCGGCCATTGCCAACGAATATCATTATTGCTGGCAAAAATTTCACCGGTGTGTGCTACCTCAATCCGCGTTGGACTGGGCGTAGACCGTGGTGTTGGCGTTATTTTTTTATCATTATTTTGTTGTGGTTTCGTATCACGATACTCTTTCTTTGCTACTGGATCAATGCCTTGCTGGTTTGCTTGCGGGGTTGCTAAGCGTAAAGTTTGACCGGGTACGATGAGATAAGGATCGCGTAATTGATTCCATTGCGCCAGCGTACGCACATCAACGTTGGCGCGGAAGGCAATGGAATAGAGGGTATCACCGGCCACCACTTGATAGCTTTCTTGGCGTAAGCTACCGGCTTCAAAATCAAGAAATGACTTACCTTGGTAGAGTCTATCGACTGGCGCCGGTTGATCACGCCCAGCGCAACTCAGTTGACTCAGCAATAGGCTAGCAAGTAGCGCAGTTCTAACGCGTCCATACATAAGCAATCACGGCTATAATCACCATGCCCCAACCAATTCGGTCAATGTAAGCCCGTAACTTAACAGCCATTTGGGGCCCTCCGCTACGCATCAGTCCGGCGACGATAAAATAGCGAAGACCGCGACTGATCAATGATCCCAAAATAAAGGGTAGCAGTGCCACCTGCAACATACCGCCGGTGACTGTGAACAATTTATACGGTAAGGGTGAAAATCCGGCAATAAAAATAATCCAGAAGCCATACGCTTGAAACCAGCTGGTTACCGTGGCTAATTTATCCTGCCAACCTAACCATTCAATGGCTGGCAGTACCAGCGGCTCAAATGCAATATAACCAAGCATATAGCCAACTATACCACCCAGCACTGATGTTACTGTGGTGATGGTGGCGAAGTACCAAGCTTTTTGCGGTTGAGTCATAGCCATGGGGGCTAGCATGACATCGGTCGGGATCGGGAAAATGGTCGCTTCGGCAAAGCTCAGCCAGCCCAAAATGGCTGGCGCGCGACGATGCTGTGACCAACTTAATACTTTATCGTATAACCAGCCAAAAATTCTCACAGAAGGGCTCCAGGTACCAACGGTACAAACTTGACATCAGCCAATTGCTTTTGTTCAAAATCATCGCCAAAACGGCGGATCACGTATAATCGTTGTGCAGTGGTACCAACCGGAATAATCAGTACCCCGCCATCGGCTAATTGTTGCATCAGGGCAGTTGGAATATCACTGGCCGCAGCGGTAACGATGATCCCATCAAACGGTGCTTTGCTGGCCCAGCCTTGCCAACCATCACCATGGCGCATGCTGATATTATGCAGCTCGAGCTTTTTCAAGCGTCGTTTGGCCTGATATTGTAGTTCAGCAATGCGCTCAACCGAAAATACTTGGTCTACCAACTGTGCTAGCACCGCCGTTTGATAGCCGCTCCCAGTCCCAATTTCTAACACCCGTTTGCAATGATGCTGGGTCAGTAGCTGCGTCATGCTAGCGACCATCAGCGGCTGCGAAATAGTTTGCCCGCTGCCAATGGGTAAGGCGGTATTTTCATAGGCTTTATGCGCCAGCGATTCAGGCATAAATAGGTGCCGTGGGGTGTTCTCAAGGACCTGCAACACGCGCTTGTCAGAAATTCCTTCGGCAGCTAATTTTTCCACCAAACGTCGCGCCATGCCTTGAAAGTTTTGCATCATCATGAGTCGCTAGTGACCAACCAGGTAGCGAGCGTTTGCTGATGTGACTGTGCCGTCATATCCAGGCTGATGGGGGTAATCGATACATAACCCTGTTGCACCGCATGAAAATCAGTCCCTTCGGCATCGTCTTGATGGCCGCCAATGGGACCATACCAATAGATTTCACGGCCAAATGGGTCTTTTGCCTGCACCATCCTTTCGGCTCGATGACGGCGCCCTAACCGGGTTACTTTGATGCCCTTTAGTTGCTCATAAGGGACTGCCGGTACGTTGATATTGAGAATGGTATCTAGACGCAGTGGCTGCTCTGCCATACGATTGACGATATCAGCCACCACCCGCGCAGCCGTTTGATAATAGTCATGACTATGCGAGCCCATCGACACTGCAATGGCTGGTAAGCCCATGTAGCGCCCTTCCATAGCGGCAGCAACGGTACCTGAATACAACACGTCGTCGCCCATATTAGGGCCGTCGTTGATGCCGGAAACGACCAAATCGACATCGTCAGCAAGCGGCGAGTTGGTGCCTAAATGCACGCAATCCGTGGGGGTACCATTGAGTGAGTAAAAACCATTCGGTAAGCGTTGAACCCGCAATGGATTGTGTAAAGTCAGCGAGTTACTGGCGCCACTGCAATTTCGGTCAGGCGCAATAACCCGTACTTGAGCGATGTGCTTGAGTTGCTCATACAAGGCTTCAATACCTGGTGCATGCACACCGTCGTCGTTACTCACTAATAACTTCATCATACGTTTCGTGACCTGTGGTTGTTGCGGTAAATACGGTAGTGGGGGCGACCATGAGCTCGCGCAATACGCTGGTGGCGAAGCTGCCACTGGGTAACGCAAAGTCAAGCCGCACCCGCTGATCGTCGAGCTGCGTCAATTGGGCATCAACCAAGCGCACCAGCAAGGGTCGACGGGCGGCATCAACCCGATGTTTTTGCAGCCCTTCCAGCAAATCGCTATAGCTGCCGATAATCTGTTGCTCAAACTCAGCAATAGCGCCACTCACTTGGTTACGACCAGAACCTGGCAGTGCCGCGGTGAGCTGAATATCGCCCGTTTGCAGGCGCTCAATCAGCGTCTGATCAATGTCATCAGCGACAAAGAACGAATGACTTCCCGCTAGCATCAGCGCATCACCTGGCTCAATCGCTAAGCGCTGTGCCGCGATGCGGGCACTGGCAATTTGGTTAAACAAGAATGCGCGCGCACTCGATAGTAACAACCCCGATTGAGTACGTGATAATTTCTGTCGTAATTGACCGCTAAACCAAGCGCGGGCCTTGGCAATATTTTGCCCTTGGCGACCAAAGCGTTGTGGCCCGAAATAGTTCGGAACGCCCTGTTCAACAATCTGCTGCCAACGCGCGACCAATGGTTGCATGGCACTGAGTTGTTGCAGCTCTAAAGAAAAATGATTGCCTTTGTGTGCACCGGATTTTAATTTTTTCGGTTGTAGACGCGCCTCCAGCACTTTGAATTCTGGATGTTCAAGCTGCTGCCACGCCAATAGCGGCTGACCGGGTAATTGAATGGAATACCACTGCCGCGTCACCGCATGACGGTCCTTTAAGCCGGCGTAGCTAA
>DIVC01000061.1:0-9352 GCA_002423905.1 Idiomarina sp. UBA6142 | reverse complement strand
TGCTGCCGAAAAACCCCAGTTACCTGCGGTTTGCCATGTAAATAGGCAAGTTCATCCACCGTTGATATCCTTCAGCAACACCACCGCGTAGCAGGCAATACCCTCTTTACGACCGACAAAACCGAGCCGTTCGGTGGTGGTTGCTTTTACATTCACTGCATGCAATGGCAGCTGGCAGATACTGGCAATACGCTCGCACATACTCGGTATATAACCTGCTAATTTTGGCGCTTGTGCGGCTACCGTCAGATCAAGGTTACCAATCACCCAGCCTGCAGCAGCAACTCGTTGTAACACGGTTTTTAAGAGTTCCGCACTATCGGCACCCGCATAGGCGGCATCGGTGTCAGGAAAATGCTGGCCAATATCACCTAATGCGGCCGCACCTAAGCAGGCATCCGCCAAGGCATGTAAGATCACATCGCCATCCGAATGAGCGAGCAAGCCCTGCTCATAGGGTACCTGAATACCACCCAGTGTTAATGGTCCATCGCCGCCAAATTTATGGACATCATAACCATGGCCAATGCGCATCTTTTCTCCTTAATGGATCATCATGAGCTTCTTGCCGCAAGAATTGCTGCGGCAATATATTCATCACCCGGTTGGGTGATCTTCAAATTACTGCGCTGCCCCATGACCATCTGCGGTGCCCGCCCAAGTGCCTGAACTGCGGCGGCTTCATCGGTTAAACCGGGGTCATCAAGGTCTTGTTGTAACAGTGCATGCAATAACAAATCAGTAGCAAACACTTGCGGTGTTAGGGCATGCCACAGCTGTTCACGATCGACATTGGTTACTACCTGTAACTGCGGATCCACTCGTTTCATGGTATCACTACAAGGCAGCCCCAGCAGCGCCCCAGCGGGGTGACTGATACCAGCATCGAGTACCGCACTCAGTTCGCTGGCGAGCAGGCACGGCCGCGCCGCATCGTGCACCGCCACCCACTGATAGCCCTGCTGTTGAGCACGTTGCACACCGGCCAAGACCGACTGGGCGCGATTGGCACCACCGAACACCGGCGTAATAACAACGCCATTAATTTGGCTTAACGCCAGTTCGGCAAAATAGTGATCATCAGCCGCCAAGGCCAGAAAAACCTCACCAATACGCGGGTCCCCGCACATTGCTCGCAAACTATACTCAAGTACCGTAGTGCCGTGAAGTTGCAAATATTGTTTCGGTACACCGTTCGTTTGCATTCGACTACCGATACCAGCAGCAGGTACAACGGCAGCGATAGATCCTTTGTTACCCATACTATTGAGGTTTTACCGGGACGATACGAAAGAACGTTTCGTGCTGTTTAATTAAACCGAGTTCGTTGCGGGCGCGCTCTTCTAAAGCAACTTGCCCAGCACGCAAGTCAGCAATATCAGCGGCGAGCACTTGGTTGCGTTGTTGTAAGCGTTGGTTGGCTTCGACTTGTCGGGCAACATCTTGCTGGACCCGCCAGTAATCGGGCAAACTATTTTTGCCAAACCATAAGCGATATTGCAGTGCTAACAGCACTACCAACAATGCGAGTTTTAATAATCGCATAGCCACCCTCACCAAATGGGTGCCAGTTGGCACCAGATATCTGTTAGTATACCGACCTATCCAGCCAGACCAAGTCAAATTTTACATGGACTATCTTTATATTTTTATGATCATGTTTAGTGGCGCTTTGTTACAAGGCATCACCGGTTTTGGCTCGGGCCTTTTTGCCGTGCCATTGCTGAGTTTACTGTTACCGTTGACACTGATTACGCCGCTATTATCAGTGGTTAATTTAGTCATGGCAGTGCATCTATGCTGGCTGCTAAAAAGCTATTTAGCCATTCGCCCGTGGTTACCCTTGGTGCTATTTGGGGTGATTGGTTCACTCATTGGCAACTATATATTGCTGCACTACGATGTTGGGTTACTGCAAATCGGCATGGCGGTGTTCGTGCTGCTGGTAGCGCTGTTGTTTTGGTTTGCTGTGCAAGTCACCCTGCAAGCCAAGGTGCCCCAGCAAGCCATCACTGGTCTCTTGGCGGGCATCAGCAACGGCGCGCTCACCCTCGGTGGACCACCGGTGGTGCTGTTCTTGACCAGTCAACGGCTCGATCGGTTATCCTTTCGAGCTACCCTAAGTTGGTTCTTTTTGGTTATTGCGGCGGCTAATGTCACCTCGTTTACCGTGCAGCAACGCTATGATGTCAGCATGCTCGATGAACTTGGGGTGTTGTTACTGGCGGTGATTAGTGGTGCGTGGCTCGGCCATCACATTAGCCCCAAACTATCTGACCAACTATTCCGCAAAGTGAGTTTGCTATTGGTCATGATTGCTGCGCTGATTGCCTTGCTAAAAGCCTGGTTCTAAGCCCAACTGAAACTGGTCGCCAGCAGCACTTCGCGTAACGACAAAGTGCGCGGATCAATGCGGCCTTTGTGATTCCATTGATGACCACACAAGGCTGGAATTAGCGCTTGGGAATCAGGTCGCACCAAGCGCATATGCTCACTACCACTTTCCAGACTTTGCCCCTGCCAATCAAACCAGCCGTGCATATTGAGGTGCACCCGTTGTTGCTGGACGTCCAACCGATCAATGGAGTCTAACAGCACGCGTTGCAAGCGTGGTTGTAGATCGAATACCGGCACCACCGAACCCAAACGCGCTTGCCGCTGCAACCATTGCTGTAATTTTTGCGGTTGGCTGGCGGAATGATTGAGTTGGCGTTTTTGTGCCGCTTGCCAACTGGCGTTTTGTACGTCCAATTCCAGCGGTATTGGCTGTTGTAACATAGCTCGTGCTGCTTGTTTAACATAGTAGCTGGTACTGCTCAGACGCCGCTGCAAAGCCGCAAGCGATGCCACCTCGGCCCGTGCTAAGGTGGCTAACTCGCGTTCATACAAGGCGGTACACAGCTCAGGGAAAGCCCCCGTAGGCACATCGCGTTGACCAAACGACTGAAAAATGTCGCCTTGCATGATGGTCATGGTAATTACCGGTTACTGCTGCGCCGCGCGCACTTCGGCACGACCACGGTATGGTGCTGCCGTGGTTAAAGCCGCTTCAATGCGTAGCAATTGATTGTACTTAGCCACCCGATCAGAACGGCATAGGGAGCCAGTTTTGATTTGCCCAGCCGCAGTACCCACGGCTAAGTCAGCAATGGTGGCATCTTCGGTTTCACCCGAGCGGTGCGAGATCACTGCGGTAAAGCCTGCCTCTTGCGCCATCCGAATGGCCGCTAAGGTTTCGCTTAAGCTGCCAATCTGGTTGAACTTGATCAGGATTGAATTACCAATGCCCTGCTCAATGCCACGTTTTAAAATTTTGGTGTTAGTCACGAACAAGTCATCGCCCACTAGCTGCACCTTGGCACCTAAGCGCTCGGTCAAGATTTTCCAGCCCGCCCAGTCGCTCTCATCCAAGCCATCTTCGATAGAAATAATTGGATAACGCTGACACAAACCGGCCAAATACTCGGCAAATTCAGCAGCGGTAAATGACTTGCCTTCGCCACTTAAGTGATAAAGACCATCGCGGTAGAACTCTGACGCTGCACAATCTAACGCCAAGGTGACATCGCCACCGAGCGTGTAACCGGCATTGGCAACCGCTTCAGCAATGACTGCCAAGGCTTCTTCATTGGAGGCCAAATTAGGGGCAAAACCACCTTCATCGCCAACGGCAGTGCTTAGTCCGCGTTGTTGCAATACCTTTTTCAGCGCATGAAATATTTCCGCGCCCATCCGTAAGCCTTCACTGAAGTTTTTAGCGCCCACCGGTTGAATCATAAATTCTTGAATATCAACGTTGTTATCGGCGTGCTCACCGCCGTTTAAAATATTCATCATCGGTAACGGCATACTGAACTGACCGGCACTGCCATTGAGGTCGGCGATGTGCTCATACAAAGCAATACCAGCACTATTGGCGGCCGCTTTTGCGGTGGCCAATGACACTGCCAAAATAGCGTTAGCGCCGAGTTTTTCTTTGTTTTCGGTACCATCGAGCTGGATCATAATGTCATCGACCAGACTCTGGTTAGCCGCATCCACGCCCTGTAACGCAGGCTGAATCAGTTGTTCAATATGAGCCACGGCGGTTAACACGCCTTTGCCCAAATAGCGGCCTTTATCACCGTCGCGCAGTTCCAAGGCTTCACGCGAGCCGGTTGAAGCACCGCTTGGTGCCGCCGCACGACCCCAGTGGCCATCGCTTAAATACACATCAGCCTCAACCGTGGGGTTGCCGCGTGAGTCCATGATTTCACGAGCTACAATGCGAGAAATTGTTGCCATGATGCTGTTATTCTCCTAAGTGCAATAAGCCCCGCTTAGGCGCGACGCATTTTTTGATAAAGTCCTGCAGCTTCAATAAAGCCTCTAAACAATGGATGACCATCACGCGGTGTAGAATTAAATTCTGGGTGGAATTGTGCCGCCACAAACCATGGGTGATCAGCAATTTCAATCACCTCAACCAAGCGATTATCAAACGACCAACCTGAAACCTTAAGCCCAGCTTGTTGTAATTGCTCAACAAAATGGCCATTGACTTCGTAACGATGGCGATGCCGTTCACGGATCACATCGTTGCCATATAAAGCGTGAGCTTTACTGCCACTCACCAAATTACAGGCTTGGGCGCCGAGACGCATGGTACCACCGAGGTCAGAGCTATTATCACGTAGCTCTTTTTGGCCTTTTTCATCCATCCATTCAGTGATCAAACCGACCACTGGATGGCTGCTTTTGGCGTTAAATTCGGTACTGTCGGCATCAGCCCACCCCAACACATTGCGAGCGTATTCGATAATGGCAATTTGCATCCCTAAGCAAATACCCAAATACGGGATTTTCTGCTCGCGAGCATACTGTGCTGCCATGATTTTGCCTTTGATACCACGTTCACCAAAACCACCAGGAACGATAATGGCATCGACATCGGCTAATTTAGCCACACCTTTGGTTTCAACATCTTGCGCATCAATATAGCGAATATTCACGGTCAAACGATTTTTTAAACCAGCATGTGCCAAGGCTTCATTCACCGATTTATAGGCATCGGGCAATTCAATGTATTTGCCAACAAAACCAACCGTCACTTCACCACTTGGATTGGACTCCTGATAGAGTACCTGTTCCCATTCGGATAGATCCGCTTCTGGGCGATCTAAGCGGAACCGGCTTACCACAATTTCATCCAAGCCTTGGGCTTTTAAAATGGCGGGGATTTTATAAATACTGTCGACATCTTTGAGACCAATAACAGCGCGCTCTTCAACATTGGTGAACAGCGATATTTTGGCTCGTTCATTGGCCGGCAAGGCACGATCAGAACGACACACTAAAATATCAGGCTGAATACCAATGGAACGAAGTTCCTTCACTGAGTGTTGTGTGGGTTTGGTTTTCACTTCACCCGCTGCACCTAAAAATGGCACTAAGGTCAGATGCATAAATAAGGTACGATCGCGCCCTACTTCAACGGCTAGTTGGCGAATTGCTTCAAGGAACGGTTGCGACTCAATATCCCCCACCGTACCGCCAATTTCGATAATACCGATATCATAGCCACTGGCACCATCGACAATACGGCGCTTAATTTCATTGGTAATGTGCGGAATGACCTGAATGGTGGCGCCCAAAAACTCACCACGGCGCTCACGGCGAATGATGTCTTCGTAAACGCGACCAGTGGTGAAGTTGTTCTTTTTGGTCATCCGGGTGCGAATAAAGCGCTCGTAGTGACCTAAGTCGAGGTCAGTTTCGGCACCATCTTCGGTGACGAACACTTCCCCGTGCTGAGTGGGGCTCATGGTGCCCGGATCAACGTTAATGTATGGGTCCAGTTTTAGGATCGTGACCTTGAGGCCACGCGCTTCAAGAATTGCCGCCAATGACGCTGCTGCAATACCTTTACCCAGCGAAGATACAACACCGCCGGTGACGAAAATATAATTAGTTGTCATGCGAAACCTAAGTCGTCAGGTTAAATTGGGAATTGCTTCAAGACGGGAAAATAGTATACGCGAGCAAGTCTATTCCGACAATTTTATTTCACCATGCTGCGCCGCTGCTTTTTTCACTGCCTGCCACTCCTGCTCCAACTCGTCTAAGCTCAGCTGCTCAGCATGCAGCCCGCGCTGCGCTAGGTTGGCTTCAATAGCCATAAAGCGCTGCTGAAAGGTCTGATTGGTGCGCCGCAATGCCTGTTCCGGATTGACCTGGGCATGACGTGCTAAATTCACTACCGCAAACAATAAATCACCCAGTTCAGCTTCTATACGATCCTGATTATTCGGTTGCGGTAACTCAGCCGCTAATTCATCCAGTTCCTCGCGAATTTTTGCCATGACTGGCTGCAAATCTTGCCAATCAAAGCCAACACTCGCAGCACGTTTTTGAATCTTTAGCGCTTGCAAAATACTGGGCAAATTATCCGCCATACCAGCAAATACCGAAGGGCTCGCTTGCTGCTGTTGGCGTTCCTGCTGTTTGATACGTTCCCACTGCGCTTTTACTTCAGCCGGAGCTAACTGTTCACCCTGATTAGCAAACACATGCGGGTGCCGACGAATCAATTTTTCTGCGCATTGGCCCGCAACTTGGTCAAAATCAAACTGCCCCTGTTCACTGGTTAATTGGGTATAAAACACCACTTGAAATAGTAAATCACCGAGTTCATCTTTAATCGCAGCGAAGTCCCCACTGGTTAGCGCGGCCGCAACTTCGTAGGCCTCTTCTAAGGTGTAGGGAATCAAACTCGTCAGGGTTTGTTGCTGGTCCCAGCTGCAACCACCATTGGGATCACGTAACCGACGCATCACCTCAACCAAGGCGGCAACACCGGGGAACTGGGTGCTAGGCTGATTATCACTCATGATCGTTGCGCTCGCTCAACTTTATGAACCCCTTTCACCTGCTGCAAGCGGTTGATAATGCGTTGTAAGTTATCACTATTAGGAATCAATAAACCTAATTGAATACGCGCTTGTTGAGCCACGCCATCGGTGCTGGTTTCGAGTTGGCTAACGCTGACTTTTTCGTTTGCCAAAATACTCGTCAAATCATGCAGTAGCCCGGTTCGATCGTTGGCTTCAACCACCAAGTCGACCCGATAATTGCTTCGCTCGCGCGCACTCCACTGCACCGCTAAGGCGCGTTCTGGATGCTGTTGCAACAAATGACGTAACTGCTCGCAGTCGTCCCGATGCACCGACACCCCGCGACCTTGGGTTACGAACCCCATAATGGCCTCACCCGGAATAGGCTGACAACACTTGGCATATTGCACTAACAAATTACCAATGCCCTGCACCACCACATCACTTTGCTTGCTCGGGGTAGCGGTATTTTTGCGTTGTGTTAATCGTTCAATACGCTCAGCACTGGTATCCAGCGCTGGGCGCACCGCATTCACCACCTGTAATAAGCGCACATCACCGGCCCCAACCGCCGCTATCAGGTCGTCGAGGTTATGCATGTTAAAGCGCTCAAGCACCGTCTCAAGCTGATTAAGCGCTACATTGATCTTATTCAGCTCCTGCTCAAGAATTTCGCGCCCATGCTTTAGATTCTTCTCACGATCAAGCTTCTTAAAATAGGCTTGTACCTTACTTCGCGCGCGACTGGTATTGAGATATCCCAAACTTGGGTTGAGCCAATCACGCCGTGGTTGACCGTTTTTTTGTGTCAGTATCTCGACCCGTTCGCCATTTTTCAGCACGTAGGTAAAGGGCACAATATGGCCATCAACCTTGGCACCGATACAGCGATTACCAATCTGTGAGTGCACATAATAGGCAAAATCGAGGGGGGTAGCGCCATTCGGTAAGTCCATGACTTCACCCTTGGGAGTGAATACATAGACCCGATCTTCAAACACCTGTGAACGAATTTCGGCCACTAACTCATCGTTTGAGGCCATATCCTCTTGCCACGCCAACAACTTACGCAACCATGCAATTTTTTCTTCAAAACCTTGGCTACGGCCTGCTGCGGCACCTTCCTTGTAAACCCAATGCGCGGCCACGCCCAGCTCGGCATCATCATGCATGGCTTGGGTACGAATTTGAATCTCGACATGCTTATCTTCGGGGCCTACCACCACTGTGTGAATAGATTGATAACCATTAGCCTTCGGGGTGGCAATATAATCATCAAACTCGGAACGAATATAGCGCCACATGCTGTGCACGACCCCCAGTGCAGCATAACAATCCTTTAACGACTCGGTGATGATGCGCACCGCACGAATATCATACAGCTCGCTAAAATCCAGATGTTTTTTCTGCATTTTTCGCCAAATCGAATAGATATGCTTGGGGCGCCCGTATACGGTTGCCATAACCCCTTGCTGGTGCAAGTTGTGCTGCAGTGACTGCACAAAGTTGCTGATGAAACTCTCACGATCAACCCGCCGCTCAGTTAACTGACTGGCAATAGCCTTATAGGTGGCTGGGTGTAAATAGCGAAACGATAGATCCTCAAGCTCCCATTTTAACTGACCAATTCCCAAACGGTTGGCTAGCGGTGCGTAGATTTCTTGGCACTCTTTAGCGGCCAGTACCCGAGTTTCTTCATCAGCGCTTTTGACTTGACGTAAATAGCACACTCGTTCAGCCAACTTCACCAACACGGCGCGTACATCAGCTACCATAGCTAACAGCATGCGGCGAACATTGTCTAACTGCTCGGCATTCGGTTTGCCATGTTGAAAATGTTGTAAGGTGCCAATAGTATTCATTTGCTGCACGGTAATGAGCAAGGCCATTATCTCTGGCGTTAATTGCTCATTGAGTTGTTGCTCGCTCAGGTGCGACGCTTCATAAGCAGGGCTATATAATGCGCAGAGTAAAGCATCTTGATCCAGATTAAGCGCGAGCAAAATCTCGACCATTTCTTGGCCTTTTACCAACAGATCGGGCTGCCCGAGAAGTACCTGCTGCAACGCCCTTGCATGCTCCTCAAGCTGCTGCCGCCGCGCGCTATCGGTAAGTTGTGCCAACCAATTACCGGTCTGTTGTTCCGGCTTATCCACATGGGTACTGCGAATGTGCACCACCGCCTACTGCTCCCGCTCAAACCATGCCATGGTCTCAATGTGATGGGTCTGCGGAAACATGTCAACCAAACCGATTTCGCGTAATTGGTAGCCACTGGTTTTCAATACCGCCGCATCACGCGCAAAGGTGTCTGGCGCACATGACACGTAAACAATGCGTTGCGGGCGGCGCTGGGCAATTTCATGAATAGCTACACCAGCTCCGGCACGAGCCGGATCCAGTAATACTTTATTAAGCGCCTTTTGATGCCAACGAAATTGCTGCCACGGCTGATCTAAGTTGGCACATTCAGCCTGAAT
>DIVC01000097.1:33046-37688 GCA_002423905.1 Idiomarina sp. UBA6142 | reverse complement strand
TCCAATAACGGCGAAGCCGCGGTAACAGTATCGAAGAAATCTGATTTTTGAATCAGCATTTTCTCTTCCGGTGGGCTTGCCATAGCAGATCCCGTGACCATAATTCGATCACCGCCCACAGCAATGGTTTTTAGGCTGTCATCTTGTTGCAGCAATTGTCCATAGTTGGATAGAAAGCCCAACGAAAAGCGACGCGCGCCGAAAAAGAATTGCTGGCTATTGGCATTTTGATAGCCATTAATAGCGTGAATGCCTTCATCCACCAAAAATATCTTCGCCTTACCCTGAACGCTTGAAAATTGCACATCGACCTCAATTGGGTCGGTCGAATTAAGCCGCTCAGCGGTGCTGATGGAGGTGGTGATGTTGCGTTGTGGTTTCAGCTGGCTCACCCAGCTACTCCCCAGCGCCAGTTGTGGCAAATGCTCACTACCGCGGCTGATCGGCCGAATCAGATTCGCCAATACATGAAAACCCGGCTCACTAGCACTTTGTTTACGCAATTGAATGCGGTTAGCACCGGCTTTTACCTCAAAATCTTGCACCGCTTCAATATCACTGCCGGCTTGCAACACTTTTAGGCGCCCAGCGAATGGGGCTTGAAGTTGCAGGATCAATAGCCCATCGACTTCATTCACTTGCAGTGGCAGCACTTCCGGCTCGTTCATCGCCACGCCACTGCCCCAGCCGACACGGAATGGTAACACCGTTTTAAAACCATCGTGACTGGTCACAGTCAGTTCATACCAGCCCCAACTCAGTGGAGTACTGAAGCTCAAACTGGCCTGCTCGGTGTCGCCTTGCTCGATCAGTTGATCCGTTTGCCGTTTCAAACGGTAGCGCCAGCCGTCGCTGTTTTGATAGAACCAATCGTAGCTATATTGCACGTGGCGCAGTTCATAGTTCACTTGTTGCAGTGCCAACTCTTTGCCTTGGCGATCGATGCGTTGCAAGCTAAATTTAACTGCCTGCCCGTCATCAAAGTTGGCACTATCGCCGCTGGTTTGAGCACGCACACCTAAATAACTGCTATGGCTATCAAGCATGATGCGACCGCGGGCGTCATTGGCTCGGCCACTGGCATCGAAGACACTGCCATCAACACCAAGACTATATAATGCTGTTTTTTCAATCGCATCTGGGTCGATGGTGAAGGTGGTAATAAATCTGCCGTCGGCATCTAATATGCCGCTGCGCTGATCAAGGTAAGTGTAGCTATTGGTCGGCTGACCAAACACAAAACCTTTCCAGCGGGCATCTTCGTGGTTATTGCTGCCGCTAAGCGCCAACTTGAGTTCGGCATTTAACCCGGCCGCCGCCCCACCCGACAAATAATCAGCGCTAACACTCAGTTCTAATGGCTGATGCAAACCTAATTGCTTCGGCCCATCAATGCGTGCAGCAATGGTTAAAGGCACAAAATCATCCACTTCAATGGATTGGCGAGCGACAATCTGACTATCCATACTAAGTACTTGTAACTCATAGTCACCCAATTGCGCCTGCGCTGCCAAGCTGATGTGCGCGGCAGCCGCACCGCTGGTATCGGTAGTTATGGTACTGTTGTGTACCACCTCACGCTGCGGGTTTACCAGCCGGATCTGCAAATCACGCTGTGGTTGCGCGTTGAGTTGATTATCACGCGCGAGCAGCAGCCATTCAATCCGATCGCCACCACGATATAAGTCACGATCGCTGGTGAGGTAAATATCACCTTGGGCATCGCTCACACGGCCACGTTGATTACTACTGATGCGGTTTCCACTGGCACTAAATGACATCAAGGCAACACCTTGATCAGCAGTCTGTACCATCAAAAAAGCTGGCGCGTGCTCACCATTACCATTCAAAAGTGCCCGTTCAATGCGCACTCGTCCTTGTTTATCGCTGCGACCATCAAACAGTAACCGGTTGTTTTTCGCCAGCACTTGCACGTGCGCGTCTGCATGTTCACGCGCCAGATCAAAACTACCTAACCAGACGTCAACAAACTGTTGCCCATGAAAACTGGTCAAACCCACATTAGAGCGCAGTAGCCATTGTGTTGGCCGTTGCTGCCAGCGCTCTTGCTTGAGCTCCGGTGAATCAAACAACGCCACAAAAAGCCCTTCTTCATGAGCCGGTAAATATTTATTCAAATCAAGGTTTAATGCCTGCTCTTGCTGATCCCCAGCGTTAACTTTTAGGGCAAAGCTAGCAACTTTCAAGCCAACTCCCTCGGCGAAATACTCGGCATCGTAACTACTCAAGTTTTGGAACAGATCATAAGCATTGGTGACGCTGCGTAAATCGACTTTGAACAGATTAATCTGCAAGGTATCCACATGCGTTACCGTAACCGGTACCAGCGCTTGCTGACTCATTGGCAGAATCGTTTTACCCTGCTGTAAGATAATTTCTGCTGGGCGTTTTTCGGTACTAGCAAATGATTTTACCGCTTGTTCGAGCGTCAGCTGATGACAGTTTGCACCTTTGCAGCTGCTGAGTTGAAGCCCAGGTAATAATTCAATCTGGTAATCGGTGTTGTAGTCTAACCGTTCAATACACAATTGTGCCGATTCGTTGAGATAATCGTAATATTGGCGTGGACGATTTTCTGGTGGCTCGGCCGGACTATTCACGCTAAAGCTAACCGTCTTGCCATTGCTGGTGACGCGCACATAACTTTGCAAATTGCTCTGTTCAGTCCATAACAACTGTTTCGCTTCACGGCGAATAAAATTGGTACACAAGCGCGCTTGTGCAGCGCTCGCTTGAAACACCCAGCCGCTAATAATAAATGGCGCTTGGTCGGGTTGCAGTTCAAAGTCCGTGGCATCAGCGGTGAATATCTTGCCGCGCAAGGTGAAGGTAATCAGTTGACCACTCGGCGCAAGACGATTAGCTACCTCGTTGATACCGAGCACTTCAACCGTCACCCCGGCAGGAATGATATCACCCTGTGAAGTCGTCACCGTGCGCTTAGCCACATAAGCGGTGGTCGCATCGGCAGTGCTGCTGAACATGAGCGTGCTTACCAGCAACGCCGCCATAACCAACTTTACCGCTATCAATCGCACTACCGCGTTCATGGCCAATTCCTTCTTGTCGTCGCTATTGTCGGGCAGACATCACCTTGTCTTTACATGGCTGTAGACAGAGGTACAGACGAAAAGTATAGCTAAGTTTTGGGCTTTACCTAAACTTTACTTTTATCCCTTAATTGCCTGCGCCTTTAGCAAGGTGGCGACGGTCACGGAACACTTCGTAGGCTAGGAATAATAGAATGATCCCTAAGGCGGTACTTACGACACGATCCAGGTGATCAAGATTGAACACGCTCTGCCAGTTATCGGGCTTGAGGTTAAGCACTTGACCGTTAAGCGCTAGCCAGCCGAGGACGACACCATAAACTAGGTTCATGGCGATGCGGAGGCCGATGGTTGTTTTGACAGCACCACGCATATCAGTGTGATCAGGGTAAACGCGAGCACAGTAAAAGTGCGAAAAAAATTAAGGGGCAGGCAACTAGGTTAAACGACCTGCCCCTTGATTTTATAGGATACGGCGACCTTGGATCAGGCGAATAATGAAGATAACCAGTGCGACCACCAACAAAATGTGAATAAAGCCGCCCATGGTGTACGACGACACCAGACCCAGTGCCCAAAGAATAACTAACAGTATGATGATTGTTTCTAACATATTAATGTTCCCGTTAATGAATGACTTATCGACCATAGCCTGCATTGCAAAAGGGTTCTGTGCGGCATCGCACAGAGTGCACCGAACAATCACCGTATGCTTTGCAAACAAGCAACCGCTTGGATTGAAAATGGATACCTTATTATGAACACACGTAACATCTACGCTGTCTTTTTCTTAGCTCTTAGTGGCTTATTATTAACCGGTTGTGGCGCTTCACCACAACGCGAAAGTACCGGCGAATATTTTGATGATTCAGTCATTACCACCAAAGTAAAAGCGGCAATCTTTAATCATCCGACGCTGAAAGTAGCCGAAATTAATGTGGAAACATTTAAAGGCGAAGTGCAGCTCAGCGGTTATGTCAGTTCAAGCGATGATATGACCACGGCAGTGCGACTTGCCCGCGAAGTGACCGGTGTGACCTCGGTGAAGAACTCTATGCGCTTGAAATGAGCGCATAACGATCGTTCGAACCTAAAGGAGTAAGGTTGATGCCCGCCACAATTTTAAATTTTGCCAACAAGCCCCGAGGGGCTGTTGGCTTTCACACACCACTTGAAAACCGCTTGCTGAAAAAACTCTCTGCCAGTGTTCAACAGCGACTCTTTCCGTTTCTGGAGTTGGTTGAAATGCCACTAGGCATGGTGCTCTATGAAGCGGGAGAAGCCCAGCGCTATGTGTACTTTCCCACCGACTGTATTGTGTCCTTGCTGTACGTCATGGAAGATGGCTCGTCAGCCGAAATTTCGGTAGTCGGCTTCGATGGTTTTGTGGGCGTTTCGCTATTTATGGGCGGCGACAGCACTACCAGTCGTGCCGTCGTGCAAAGCACCGGTTTTGCTTATCGTTTGGCCCGCTGTAAGATAGGAAAAGAATTTAATCTGCATGCCGAGCTTATGACACTAGTGTTGCTCTATATCCAAGCACTATTGACCCAAATGTCGCAAACTGCAGT
>DIVC01000097.1:20047-33011 GCA_002423905.1 Idiomarina sp. UBA6142 | reverse complement strand
AAAGGCGTGATTGATTACAGTCGTGGTCACATTTTGGTCACCAATAGACCGAAACTAGAACAACTGAGTTGCGAATGTTACACCGTCGTGAAAGACGAGATTGAGCGCTTGATGCGGTGAAGCATTATCGCCAACAGCAACAGACCATGATGTCGTGGCCGCGCCCCGACAGTCGACGATTGATCGCTGACTTCTGGTGCACAGCTCGGTTCGCGCGCCGCCATAATAAAACCCACCAAGCTCCCCATGATAAGGATTGGCGGTGAGCTTATAGTAGCCTTAGCGACCTGCCCCACTCGGTGCGACTGAACAGCCAACGCTCCTCGTTCAGCCGCTAATTGCTGCAACAGTTGAGCCAAGCGGATATGACTAGTATGACTCATCGGTTAACCTCCTGTGCCAGCTGTTAACAGCAATTTCAGACTATGCCGTGTAGCAGGAAAGCGCAGATATTTACTATGATGACGACAACGCCGAATCAACCACCACACGGCAGCCAAATTTGCCACCATCACCAGCCCTAGGGCTTGTGCCAAGGTAAAACTTGCTGCTTGAATGAATAACAGCAATTGCGTCAGCGTAGCAAACCATAGGGTCAACACTAACAGCCCGGCTAATAGGCTATAGAGCAGCAATCGAACCATACTGCGTGCCACCCGCTCACCTTCTAAAGCGACAATTTCTAGTTCGGTATTAAACAAGCTAGCTGCCTGCTTCCACCAGCACAAAAGCTCCGGTGTTAACAATTGCGATGATGGAAAAACACCCGTGTTAGCGGGTGTTTCAGTAGGTTCTTGTGCCATTACGAGACGTCTCTTTTCTTGTTTAACCACAAGCCCAGCAAGGCGCCACCGGCAACCGCAAGGCCTAGGGTAATAAATGGGTGCTTGCGCACGTGTTCACGAGTACTGACGGTCAGACGCTGCTGCAGATCGTGCAACTGTTCACCTTTATGAACAACCGCATCAGCTGCATGATGCGCGCCATCAGCCATTTTATTGACCGCATGATGAGCGCCATTAGCCATACTTTCTATGGCCGGGGCGGCAGCATGAGATGCTTTATCAATAACGTTGTGAATGCTATCCGATGCAGAATCAACACTGCGGTCAAAAGCGCCTGCCGGTGACTGGATTTCAATTGGATTTTTCATAACGATTCCTCACTAAAAAAGACAACAGCACAATTACTGTTGTCTACAACATTTCTTAGAACGGTTGCTTTCTTGCGTTTCAGAAAACTACCTTGCTCGCATTAACACTTTTCACACCGCGTACATGCTCAGCTAGTTCAACGGCTAACGCCTTTTCTGCACCGCTATTGACACGACCGTCTAAGGTCACTGCACCCTTTTCAGTATTCACACCAATGTCAAACCCAGACACGTTGCGCGAATACAGCAGGCTTGATTTCACTTTGGTAGTAATCCAAGCATCTGACATCATGGTGCTTTCTTCATCTTGATAAACGGTGCCATACTTGTGGCCAGCCATGGTTTTATCACTTACCACCAACTTATTGTCCACCGAACGCACACCGTTGGTGTCACGGGCTAACTTTTCAGACAGTTGCTTCATCTGTTGAGTAGCCACATTACCCGCTAGCACCACTTGGCCATTTGCTGTGGTAACCGTCATGTCCATACCGTCGGCATGCTTGCTCCAAATCAGTTTTGATTTGATGGCGGCATTAATTTCCGCATCACTGACAGTCTGTGCATAACCTCTTGGATTGGCATTACTGCGCTGAGGCGCTTTATAGTCACGGTCCACTACAATGCGATTATCAACGTCTTTTACGCCATCAACACCAGCAGCAATCGCGCCCGCTAGTTCTTTGTTGGTTGCATCAGCAACATGGCCAGTCAGCATGATTTTGCCATTCAATGCGGTGACCTGAATATCATTGGCACGCAAATAAGGACTCAACGCATAGGTGGTTGCAATTTGTGCTTCATGACGGGCGTTACTAACGTGTTGTTGCATGGTGGTTTTCTCCGAGTCTGCATAAACACTGGTACAACCAAGCGTTAATGCAATGGCGGCAGCTAACAGTATTTTTGATTTTAAAAGAGTCATAATGGTTTCCTCGCTGGGTTACAGCTGTTTGGTCTTATCCATGAATTGAATCACTTGCTTTTTAGCGGCGTCATGGCTGATGCTGTAGCGCTTTTCCACCAATCCGGCGAGCTCATTCTGATCGCCACAACAGGTTTCTAATTCTTTCTCGCTCAGCTTGCCCCACTGTGCTTTAGCGGCTTTCACTTGCTTTTGCCACTGGGTTTTACGCGCTGGGTTAGCTGGGTTAGCCATCGCTTGTTGATCGCTGGCCATTGATACACTTTTACGTGAATCAGTTTGCTCGTTGCGAGTGGTTGCATCATCCGCTTGAGTTACTAAGGGTTGGTTTTGCGTATGCTTGGTCATAAGTACCTCTGTTAGTGATCAGCCGACACTGAAATGCGGGGGCTGTCGATCGATAATGCACTGTTCCAGTGATCCAGTCGGTTCGCCAGCACACATAGTGATGATAATTTTTTGTAAACTTTTGGTAGCGCGGCTAGAATGGAGATACTTCATTCCAACAGGAAAATTTATGACCATCAAAACCGTGATATCGGCCTGTGCGGTGTTAGCCTTAGCTGGCTGCGCCAGTCAAGCGCCACAACCGAAAGTCAGTAGCAGTGGTGTCAGTGCCGAACAGCAGCTACAAGCCCAGCAACAATTGCCGGAGCAGCGCCAAGGCTTAGGTCTAAAACGCAAAATTGCAGTCGGTCGGCTGACCAATGAGACCAATTATGGCCGCAGTTTGCTGCGTGAAGCAGCGACTGGTATCCATGATCAGAAAATTTCTGACATGTTTACTCAGGCCATAGCCAACACCAATCAGTTCCTGATTTTTGAACGTCAAGACCTGGCGGCGATTCAAGCGGAACAAAATCTCAGCGGGGTAAGCCAGCAGTTGGTTGGGGTGGATACCTTAGTTATTGGCTCACTGACTGAATTTGGTCGCAACACCACCGGTGAACGTGGTTTTGTTTCGAGCAGCAATAAACAAGAAGCAACTGCCACAGTGGATTTACGTTTAGTCGATGTTACCAGCGGGCAAGTGATTGCCTCGGTATCGGGAACTGGCAGCTCCTCACTCGAGCAGTCACGTACTATGGGATTTGGTTCCGTGGCTGGTTACGATGGCAGCCTCAATGATATAGCCATTGGCGCAGCGGTGAATGCGGCGGTTGAAAACATGCTCAAGCTGTTGCTCGAAAAACCATGGACGGCCGATGTTTTAGCGCAAGAAAATGAGCAAATATTTATCAGTGGTGGCGACAGTCAGGGCGTTAAAGCGGGTATGGTCTTTGATGTCATGAGTAAAGGTCAGCAAATTTATTCAGCCACCGTAGGCAGCACCATTACGCTGCCTGGACAAAAAGTCGCTGAGCTTGAAATCACTGCTACCTTTGGTAGTGATGCCCTAAACCAAGGCGCCATGGGCGTGATTCGCAACGGTAGTATTGCCGGCCTTGACCTGAAAACCTTGGAAGTGCGGGAGCAAAGCCAATGAAAAACTTAGTTCTTATCGTCGCCTTAGCCGTGACGTTAGTGGGATGTGTACAACAACCTACAGCGATGACCACTGTTAATGACACCTCACCGACAGTGAATTTTACTCATCGCGGTGATGGCAGCGGTCTGGAGTTAGTGATTGATGGCATCTCCTATGGTTCACTGGGCCACTACCTCGCCCCTAAACAGGCATTAAAATTAGTCCCAGGTAAGCATGTGATTGAAATAAGAACGGCTCAAGGCACAGCCTTTACACAGGAAGTGTATTTAAGCGAATCGACTCACCGAACTATCGAGACCAACCTATAATGAACCATAAATTATTCGGCGCCCTTTTGGGCGCCGCACTTTTGTCTGGCTGCGCCACCAATAATCAACTGTATCAATGGGGAGACTACGAAGAAGTACTATTTGTGCATTTTCATGAACCCGCTGTTCGTGATGAAATGCTGGTGAACTACTATACCTTTGTTAATTCCGTAGCAGCCGGCTCGAGTAAAAACAAAAAACCATTAGCTCCGGGTCTATTCGCAGAAGCCGGTACCTTTATGTTGGAAGAAGGTGATATCGACGCAGCGATTCGGTTCTATCAGCTGGAAGCCAGAGCATGGCCAGAAAGTCAGTTGCTCATGAATACGCTGATTACCAATTTACAGAAACAGCAACAACGCCAGCAAGGAGCCGCTGATGAGAAATAAATTACTCCCCCTGGTGTTATTACTGGTATCTGCCTGTGCCGTACAACCACCCGATCAAAGCTACTTGGAGCCACTGCACCAAGCCCGATTGAAATCGATTCTGGTGGTACCGGTACAAAATAACGTCATTGACGTATTAGCACCGACTTCGGTCCTCGCCACACTGCCCTTTAGCTTGGCCGAAAAAGGCTATTACACCTTTCCCGTCAACACCGTGAAAACATTGCTCGAAGCCGAGGGCTATTACGAAGCCGCTGAAGTTCACAATGCCCCACCGGAACAACTCGCCGCGCTGTTTGGAGCCGACAGCATATTGTACGTGACCATTCACGAGTGGGACGCCAAGTACATGCTGCTCAGCACCACCACCGAAGTCGATTTTGAGTATCGCTTAGTCAGCGCGGATGGTGCTTTGCTGTGGGAAGCGCGCAAGCAAATGGCGTATTCACCACAACAGCAAAATAGCTCAGGCAACCCGCTCGCTGATTTGATCGTGATGGCGATAGCCGCCGCCGTTGAGCGCGCCGCACCCAACTATTTACCATTAACGCGGGCTGCCAATGCACAAGCTTTTAATGGCCTAGGTACCGCATTACCGCCGGGTCCCTATAGCCATGAATACCTTCAGTATTATCAGAAGCTTGCGCCAACAGCGGTGCCTGTGAAAAACTAAAAACAGACTATTTATGGGGCCTTTGAGCCCCATTTTTCATAGTGACGGTAATTAGCAACATCAACCCAGGGATTGACCATCAGCATGAAGCATCAACAACTCAAAGCCCATCAACGGCAGCATCGACAGCACTGGGGCACCGGCGTGAATGTGCGGGTGCATCGCGCACTCAGCTGGTTAGACCGTGCCGAGCAAGAACTTGAGCGGCAGGATAGTGATGCAGCCTTCATCTTCCTCTGGCTCAGCTTTAATGCAGCTTACGCCAATGAATATGAAGGGGTGACTCGGGCCAAAGCGCGTGAGACCTATGTCGCATTTTTTGAGCGCTTAGTCGGTTATGATGAGCAGCGTCTGATCTACAACATCCTATGGCAAAAATACTCCGGTGCAGTGCGCTCGTTGCTGGAAAACAAATTTGTCTTTCAGCGCTTTTGGGACCACATCAGCGGGATGCCTGGTGCTGACGATTGGCAAGACAAGTTTAGCGCCGCCAAGCGCGCCTCACAGCGCGCCTTAGCCGCGCAAGACACGGTCACTGTCCTTGGCATCGTGATGGACCGTCTTTACACCTTACGAAACCAACTCATTCATGGCGGAGCAACTTGGAACGGTAGCTGGAACCGCACACAATTACGCGATGCGGTTGCCCTGTTAAGTGAACTAATGCCGATCATCATCACGTTAATGATGCAACATGGCGATGCAGTATGGGGCAATGCCAGTTATTATCTCGGTGAGTAGTTTAACCTGTCTAAAAATGCTCGGATCGGCAATTTATGAGCGCCGTTGAGCTCATCACTAGTTTACGTTATTTCTAGGGCCAACAATTGCCACCAAATTTCAAGTATTTTCAATACTTACAACGCTCAATGCAGTGATGATATGCACAAACATCAAATCATGACTGGACAAAACCCTGTCGCCGCAATGCCATTCATCGCAAAACCTATAGAAATTTCATAAATATCTGATTTATATAAGTATAAATATTTTAAGCGAATTTTTAAGCAATCGCTAAAATGCGCCGGAGGGCGCGACAGACGGCACAATTCACAATGTTTTGCACAAGGTTATCCACAGATTTTGGGGATAAGATCATCTAGCCGTTGAACCACGCGAGATCCGTCGATCTGTGGATAACCATCGGCCCACAGAAAGTATTACTTTTGATATAAAAGCTGTCTAATTTCTTCGCCTTGCTGAATAAACGCGCAAACGGCATTTTTACTATTGACAGGCAACCAAACCACCTTTAACATTCGCACCCGTTGTTTGATGTTCCCTGATAGCTCAGTTGGTAGAGCGGTGGACTGTTAATCCATGTGTCGCAGGTTCGAGCCCTGCTCGGGGAGCCAACATCAACAACTCACACTGAATCAACAAATTGCAATTCCCCGATAGCTCAGTCGGTAGAGCGGTGGACTGTTAATCCATGTGTCGTAGGTTCGAGCCCTACTCGGGGAGCCAGCTTTACCCAGCTCCGCCTGTTACGGTCGTAAAGCAAAAATAAGTCTCAACCGCGTTTTAGTAAATCCATATAGTCATTCAGCTCGGCATCGTTCCACAGACTCCGACTAAGCTCATTGATTGGCTGGCAGGCGCCATCGGCAAGCCATTCAGCAACTCGCTTAGCGACATTCGGCCAACTAACTTGCCGTGCCGATCTGCCGTTACTATCCACCAACCACTTCGATACAGCATCACGATCGAGCTCTCGCATGACTGTGGCTAGCCCATATTCGCTTAAACAGCGCGCATTAGCCTGTTGTTCGAACTGCCCTGACAACGGTCTTACCAAGAGCTGTTTACCCTGACTCAGCGCCTCACAGGCGGTTTCAAAGCCGGCATTGCTGATCACCCCAGTTGCACTCGAAAACTGCTGCGCAAAACCTACCCGTGATAACGGAAAATACTGAATATTGCCGATTATCTGTGCATGTGCATCAGGGTGAAACACACTGAATTGATAATCGCTAAAGCCCTGTAGTAATTTATGCACCGCACTTAACGGTTCAAATGGCAGGTAGACCAAAATTTTTGCTGATTCACGAGCCATTATTTCGCCGCGTTGATGCACAATGGGTGGCAGAATATGCGGCGCGTCCGGCAACCAATGCATACCGACCACGTCGGTCACTGGCGCAAACCAACGCAACAGTGCCCGCTGTGTAGGATGAATGTGCAAGGTCGCGGCGCGGTCGTAAAAAGCGTACTGACGGCCCATACCAATCACTCGGCGCTGCTGTTTGCGACCAGCCCAAGCAGTTACCGGCTCGTAATCACTCACAATTAAATCGTAAGCACTCAGCTCCAGTGCATTGACATCATTCCAAAAGGTTTGCCATTGGTTACGACGCAAGGTTTCACGAATCGCTAAGCGGCTGTCCTTCACCACAAAGCTGAGGCCTTGGCGCCATTGCCAATCGCCGAACGCTTGGACATCAAAGTAACCCTCTCGGTCGCGCCCAGATAGCAGATAGTCGACCTGCACTTGCGGGTACTTCGCCAATGCTTCAGCCAAGGCACTACAACGGCTCAAATGGCCATTACCGGTTCCCTGTACGCCAATTAAGATACGCATAATAAACTCCAATAACCCAGTGCGCTGCCAATCAACGCACCAGCGACAATGTCACCCGGATAATGCACTCCCAGCGCTACCCGTGAGCAGCCAACCAAGCTCGCCCAGGCAAACCAAACGACAGCATACTGGGGAAAATAGGCATAACTAATACTGGCAAACAGAAAAGCGGCGGTGGTGTGGCCGGAAGGGAGACTAAACTGATCATGTGCTTCAATAACGGCGATAAAATCGGGCATTTTTTGATAAGGACGCGGGCGCTTCCACCAGCTTTTCAAGACTCTAAATAGCGGTATTTCTAGCGCAAATCCAAGTAGCAATGTCTGCGCGTAAGCAAAAGGGTTGGCAACACTGCTGGAAGAGCTCATCGTTAAGGTTAAGATGACAGCGATGAAACCATACCAATAACCATCACCGCTACGCGAAATCCAACGTACAATTTTGCTGTAGCTGAAGGCACCAAGTCGTTCACTGAGCCAACAAAAGAACCGTTGATCATAACTACTAATTTGCGCCAGCCATCGTGTCATCAGATATCCTCGATATCGACCCTTACATGGACCTTACGACGATACTCTAGGTGTCTATTATTTAGCCAACATGACAGTGATATGAAGCTTTTATGACAGCGTAAACGCGAAGGACCTAATCCGCACACTTTGTCGGTTGTTTCATGACAATAAAAACCCGATAATAAAGGCATTCCTTAGAGGTAATCGCGAGCACAGACATGGGTGACTATCTGCTACTTTTGGTAGCGACGGTTTTGGTGAACAATTTCGTGTTGGTAAAGTTTCTTGGCTTATGCCCATTTATGGGTGTGTCCAATAAACTGGAAACTGCCATTGGTATGTCTGCCGCTACCACCTTTGTGCTCACCTTAGCCAGTGTTTGTAGCTACTTGGTCAACGCGTATATTTTGGCACCACTCGACCTGTTAGCGCTGCAAACACTGAGTTTTATTCTGGTGATTGCAGTGGTGGTGCAGTTTACCGAAATGGTGGTGCATAAAACCTCTCCTACCTTATATCGCTTACTCGGTATTTTCTTGCCGCTCATTACCACCAACTGTGCGGTGCTCGGCGTGGCGTTATTGAACATCAACGAGCAACATAATTTTGTCGAATCTATTGTTTATGGGTTTGGTGCCGCCGTCGGCTTTTCATTGGTGCTGATTTTATTCTCAGCCTTGCGTGAACGTCTGGCCGCCGCCGATGTGCCACTGCCCTTCAAAGGCGCCGCTGTGGCGATGATCACCGCTGGCCTGATGTCGTTAGCCTTTATGGGCTTTGCCGGCTTGGTAGCGGCCTCATGAGCTTAGTCACCGCACTTATTGTTCTGGGTATCTTGGCGCTGATTTTTGGCCTTATTTTGGGCTTTGCTGCAATTCGCTTCAAAGTCGAAGCCGACCCTATTGTTGAACAAATCGATGCGATCTTGCCACAAACCCAATGTGGTCAATGCGGTTACCCTGGCTGTCGACCTTATGCCCAAGCCATTGCCAACGGCGATGCGATCAACAAATGTCCGCCGGGCGGCCAAGCCACTATCGAAAAACTTGCTGATTTAATGGGCGTTGAAGCGATTCCACTCGATGATGCCCACGGCAAAGAAGACGTGAAAAAGGTTGCAGTCATTCGTGAAGATGAGTGCATTGGCTGCACCAAATGTATTCAAGCCTGTCCGGTCGACGCTATTCTCGGTGCTGCCAAACAAATGCACACCGTCATTGCTCACGAATGCACTGGCTGCGACCTCTGTGTGGAGCCCTGCCCAGTCGACTGCATCGACATGGTGCCAGTAGCCGTGCGACCGGATAATTGGCGCTGGGATCTGCAGCAGATCCCGATTGAGGTGCGCCAATGAGCATTCCTATTACGCTGATTGAACAAGGTCATATTTGGAGCTTCCCCGGTGGCATTCATCCGCCTGAGCGTAAGCAATTATCGAATACCACCGCCATTGCAACGCTGCCACTGCCGCCCGAGTTGTCGGTGCCGCTGCGGCAGCACTCAGGGGAGCCTGGTGAGTTACTGGTAGCGGTCGGCGACCACGTGCTTAAGGGGCAGGCACTTAGCTCACCGGGGCTCAATAATGCCCTCCCTGTGCATGCCCCGACCTCCGGCACAATTATCGCCATTGAGCCGCGCGCTATCGCCCACCCATCGGGTTTACCGGACACCGTCGTGGTTATCGCCGCCGATGGCCTCGACCAGGCGGCGGCTGCCACCCCAGTGGCGCTCACGCAGGAGCGTGCTGAGTTAATAGCGGCATTACGCAATGCTGGTATTGCCGGATTAGGCGGCGCCGGCTTTCCAACCGCGCAAAAATTAGCCCTGCAACGCCCACTCGAATACCTCATTATCAATGGCGTAGAATGCGAACCCTACATCAGTGCTGACGATCGCCTGATGCGCGAGCACGCCAATGACATTTTGCGTGGCACGGAAATCTTGCTACATATCAGTGGCGCGCCGAAAGCACTCATCGCGCTCGAAGATAATAAACCCGAAGCCATTGCTGCCTTCAAGCGGGTATTACCGAACTACCCTGCCATGAGCTTGCGCGTGGTTCCAACCAAATACCCGAGTGGCGGTGAAAAACAACTGATTCAGCTGCTTACCGGTCGCCAAGTACCGTCTCGTGGGCTACCGATTGATATTGGCCTACTGATGCATAACGTCGGTACCGCCTTCGCGGTACAGCAGGCCATCGATTTCGGCCTACCGTTGATTGAACGGGTGGTGACCGTAACTGGTGAAAACGTCAGTAAGCCCGGCAACTACTGGGTACGATTGGGCACTCCGGTCGCGCACCTATTAGAGCATGCCGGCTTCAAGCCCAGCGTGGCACAAACAGTCATTATGGGTGGCCCGATGATGGGTTTCACCCTTGGCAGTTTGCAGGTGCCGGTAGTAAAAATTACCAACTGCATACTCGTACCGGGCGCGCAAGAACTCGCACCACCTGGCGACGAAATGCCGTGCATTCGCTGTGGTGCCTGCGCCGATGTCTGCCCCGCGCAATTACTGCCACAACAGTTACAGTGGTTGGCAAAAGCGCACGACCATGACGGACTCAATCAACAAAATCTGTTTGACTGCATTGAATGTGGCGCCTGTGCCTATGTATGCCCGAGTGAAATTCCGCTAGTACACTACTACCGAAAAGCCAAAGCTGAAATTCGTGAAATGGCTCGTGACAAGGCTAAATCAGAAATAGCCCGCGAGCGTTTCGAAGCGCGCCAGCAACGCTTAGAGCGCGAAAAAGAGCAACGTTTAGAACGCCACCGGCAAGCCGCCGAAGCACGGCAGCAGGCGCAACAGAAGGCTGTTGCTGAAGGCGCACCAAACCCCAACGATGCGGTGCAGGCCGCCATTGCCCGTGCCAAAGCTCGCAAAGCCGCGCAAGCAGCAGCCGCCGAACACGCCGAACCACAGGACGACGACGCATGAGCTTCAAAATTGCCGCCTCGCCACATGCCCATCAACGTCGCACCACCCAACAGGTGATGCGTTGGGTGTATCTGGCACTGCTGCCTGGTTTGTTGGTGCAAAGCTATTTCTTTGGTTTGGGTGTGTGGTTGCAAATGCTGTTGGCATTAGCCACTGCCTGGCTCGCTGAGGCTGCTTGTATGGCACTGCGCGGGCGTTCAATCAGCCACGCCTGGCAAGACCATACTGCGGTCGTCACCGCCTTACTGCTAGCGGTGAGTATTCCGTCGTTGGCACCGTGGTGGATTATTGTCATCGGTACCGCGTTTGCCATTGTGGTGGTAAAACATGTTTACGGCGGCGTTGGTCAAAATCTATTCAATCCAGCCATGGCTGGCTACGTGCTGCTGTTAATCAGCTTTCCAGTGCAAATGACCTCATGGCCGCTGCCGCACGAACTTGCGCTCTATAGCATCACTCTGCAGGACACCGCCCAGCTGATTTTCAGCGGTTTTACCAGTGTCGGCTATAGTCTTGAGCAACTGCGCATGGGTATTGATGGGGTGACCATGGCGACCCCACTCGATAGCCTACGCACCGACTTATCACAAGCGCTGACGGTTAGTGAAGCCATCAGCAAACCAATATTCGCCAGTATGCTCGGTGGCGTTGGCTGGGCGTGGTTAAATCTGGCATTTTTACTCGGTGGCCTGGTGCTCATCAAAGTTCGCGTGATCAGCTGGCATATTCCCGGCGGCATGCTGTTGGGCTTGCTGGTACCGGCGCTGCTGATGAGCTGGTTCTATCCCGATCAAAGCGTCGGCCCGCTGCTGCATGCGTTCAGTGGCGCCACCATGCTCGGCGCCTTCTTTATTGCTACCGACCCAGTCACTGCCGCCACCTCAAACCGTGGACGCTTGTACTTCGGCCTGCTGATTGGCGGTTTAGTGTTTATTATTCGTACCTGGGGCGGCTACCCCGATGCCGTAGCCTTTGCGGTGTTGCTCGCCAATATGGTGGTCCCGGTCATCGATAAGTATACGCAGCCCATTGCCTATGGTCATGGAGGCAAATTATGAGCAAACTGTTGACGCAGGTCATGATGAAAAGCATGAGCCGCAATGGTCTGATTCTGGCAGCTTTCGCGATTGCCGCCACGGTATTGGTGGTCGGTACTGCCAAACTGACCGCGCCACGCATTGCTGAACAACAACAACAAGAGCTGCTGGCGGTGCTCAACCAGCTGTTACCGGCCGAACGGCATGACAATGACCTGGTTGCCAGTTGCACTCTAGTGAGCCATCCCGAACTCGGTAGCCGTCAGCAAAAACTCTACCGCGCCTTCCTTAAGGGGCAGGCACTTAACGGCGAGCTCACAGATCTCCCCCAAGCACTGGCGCTAGAAGTCACCGCTCCCAATGGCTATAGCGGCGCGATAAAATTATTAGTCGCCTTCAATCTGAATGGCAGCGTGGCTGGGGTTCGTGTTCTTGAGCACAAAGAGACCCCAGGCTTAGGTGATAAAATTGAATTACGTAAGGATGATTGGATAGTGAGCTTCAACGGCTTGACCGTGAACGGCGCCGACGATAAACGTTGGGCCGTTAAACGTGACGGTGGTCAGTTTGACGCCTTTACCGGCGCCACCATCACGCCACGGGCAGTGGTACAAGCCGTTAAACAGGCTAATCTGCTGTATCAGCAGCATAGCGCGGCGTGGTTCAAGGCACCTGCAAATTGTGCCACAGGAGCATCATCATGACTGATATCGTCACTGATACCGTTAAGGGGCAGGCACTTCACGAAACTGCCTCAGCGTCATCGCTGCAAGAATACCGCGAGCTAACCCGCCAAGGCCTGTGGAAAAATAACCCAGCCTTGGTGCAGCTACTGGGGCTGTGTCCGTTACTGGCGGTGACGGCCACCGTGACCAATGCGCTGGGCTTAGGCTTTGCTACCATGCTGGTACTGATGGGCTCTAACCTGACCGTCAGCTTAGTGCGCCAATGGGT
>DIVC01000097.1:12331-19991 GCA_002423905.1 Idiomarina sp. UBA6142 | reverse complement strand
TACGCCTCCAAAAATCCATGGCAAAAAGCTCTATTCGACGGTTTTATCATGGGGTTGGGCTTTACTTTGGTGCTGGTGCTATTAGGTGGCGTTCGCGAAATTATTGGCAACGGTACGCTGTTCGACGGGGCCGAATTACTGCTCGGTGACTGGGCTACGGTTTTACGCCTAGAAGTGCTTCAATTTGACTTTCCACTGCTGCTGGCGATATTGCCGCCAGGCGCTTTTATTGCCATGGGCTTTATCATTGCGTTGAAAAATGCTATTGACCAACATAACGCTTCTCGCGCCGTCAAGCCGGTCAAAGAAGTCACTCGTGCCCGCGTGACGGCCCAATAGAACACTATGAATACACAAAAACGCATTGAAATATTGACGCGCTTGCGTGCCAACAATCCGCACCCAACCACCGAACTGGAATTCAACTCCAGCTTTGAACTGTTGATTGCCGTGCTGTTATCCGCACAGGCCACCGATGTCGGCGTGAACAAAGCGACCCGCAAACTGTATGCCGTTGCCAATACTCCGCAGGCGATGCTCGATTTAGGTTTAGAAGGCGTGCGTCACCACATTAAAACCATCGGCTTATTTAACGCTAAAGCAGAAAATATCATCAAAACCTGCGCCATATTGGTGCAGCAGTACGGTGGCCAAGTGCCGGAAAACCGTGAAGCACTCGAAGCCCTGCCCGGCGTTGGCCGTAAAACCGCCAATGTAGTCCTAAACACTGCCTTTGGCTGGCCGACCATTGCCGTCGATACCCATATTTTCCGTGTTGCCAATCGCACCAAGTTTGCTCCCGGTAAAACTGTACGAGCGGTTGAAGACCGCCTCGAAAAAGTCATTCCGGCAGAATTTAAAGTCGATGCACATCACTGGTTCATCTTGCACGGTCGTTATACCTGTATTGCGCGCAAACCACGTTGTGGTAGTTGTTTGATTGAAGACTTGTGCGAATTTAAAGAAAAAACCTCAGATTAAGGAGTACGTTATGCGCATGTTACACACCATGTTACGGGTCGGTGATTTGGACCGCTCCATCGCTTTCTACACCAACGTCATGGGCATGAAACTACTTCGCCAAAGCGAAAACCAAGCCTACAAATACACCCTTGCGTTTGTCGGTTATGGCGATGAGGCCGACCACACGGTGTTAGAATTAACCTATAATTGGGGCGTTGAAAAATATGAGATGGGCGGCGCCTATGGCCACATCGCCATTGGCGTAGCAGATATTTACACCACCTGCGACCGCATTAAAGCCGCTGGCGGCGAAGTCTATCGCGAGCCAGGCCCAGTTAAAGGTGGGAATACCGTGATTGCTTTCGTGCGTGACCCTGACGGTTATGCCATTGAATTAATTGAGCGCACATGATGAAACAACGCTTTCGCGGCTATCTGCCAGTGGTAGTCGACGTCGAAACCGCAGGCTTTAATGCCGGCACCGACGCTCTACTGGAAATTGCCGCAGTGACCTTGCGCTTTGATGAACAGGGCCTGTTGCAACTCGACCAGACTATTCACTTTCATGTAGAGCCGTTTGCCGGCGCTAACCTTGAACAAGCAGCGCTTGATTTCAACGGCATTGACCCCTATCAACCGTTACGTGGCGCAGTGCCAGAAAGCGAGGCACTTAAAGAAATCTTCAAGCTGGTGCGCAAGGCGCAAAAAGACGTTGATTGCCAACGCTGCGTGCTAGTTGGCCATAATGCCACCTTTGATCATAATTTTATGATGGCCGCGGCTGAGCGCTCATCGATTAAGCGCAATCCTTTTCATCCCTTTGTCACCTTTGATACCGCAGCGCTGTCGGCACTCACGCTCGGTCAAACGGTGCTAGCCAAAGCCTGCCAAGCAGCCGGTATCGCCTTTGATGGACAGCAAGCGCATTCTGCGTTATACGATACCGAACGCACCGCCCATTTGTTTTGCTGGATCGTCAATCATTATCAGCAACTCGGTGGCTGGCCGCGTCATGACAACAATAACAACAACACGGATGATGCCGATGAATAAACTCTCTGCACGTTACCCGCATCTACTCGCCATCGCTATAGTGGCATTGATGATTTGGTCCTTTATCAACCCGGCCATGATGGATGTCTGGATCGCGGAAATGCTCCCGGTAGTAGTGGTCTTCCTGATTCTTGTACTCACCTACAAGCGCTTTCAATTCAGTAATATAGCCTACACCCTAATGGCCGGTTGGCTGATCATGCACACCATTGGCGCACACTATACCTTCGCCTTGGTGCCGTTTGAGTGGTTTGCCGAACTGACTGGTTTAGACGGTCGCAATCATTACGACCGAATCGCTCATTTTGTGATTGGTTTTTATGCCTATCCGGCCGTGGAATTTTTACTGCGTAAGCAGCTGGCAAGCTTCACAACTGCCATGTTCTTCGGCTTATTCATGATTATGAGTGTAGCAGCAGGCTACGAGATTATAGAATGGTGGTTCGCGCACTATTACGGTGGTGATGCCGGCATTGAGTTTCTAGGCTCGCAGGGTGATCAGTGGGATGCCCAAAAAGATATGCTCATGGATACGCTGGGGGCACTATCCAGCCTGATGCTTTATTACTTCACCAGGCCGGATCTAAAAGCGGTCAAATAAGCTTATTCGCTTGGCGCTGGGTGACGCGCAGCAACATCAGTGATGATTTGCTGTAACTCACCCTGCTGATACATTTCCATGATAATGTCGCAGCCACCAACCAGCTCACCTTCGATCCATAGTTGTGGAAAAGTCGGCCAATCAGCGAATTTTGGCAATTCGGCACGAATATCAGGGTTTTGCAAAATATCAACGTAAGCAAATGGCTGCCCACAAGCCATGAGCACTTGCGATGCTTGCGATGAGAAGCCACAGCTGGGTAACTTTGGTGAGCCTTTCATATACAGTAAAATAGGATGCTCGCCGATTTGCTGTTTGATTTTTTCAATAGTTTCCATGATCACCTCTAGTTGCTGGCCAACGATCGGCGCGTAGTCTACCACAAAACAAATTTACCTTGCCCTTGAAATAAACTAATTTGCCACTATGTAGGTATATAGAGACAGCAAGCTCCGTATTCAATGCTAAACTAATACGGTCTAAGCAAATTATTCACGACATCACTTGTCATCATCAAACAATGGAGAGTCCACATGGCATTCGAATTACCTGCTTTACCCTATGCGAAAAACGCCCTGGAACCACATATTTCTGCCGAAACTATTGAATACCATTATGGTAAGCATCATCAGACCTACGTGACGAAATTAAACGATGGCATTAAAGGCACTGAGTTTGAAGGCAAGTCACTCGAAGACATCGTGAAAACCTCTAAAGGCGGTATCTTTAACAACTCAGCACAAGTGTGGAACCACACTTTCTACTGGCATTGCTTAAGCCCTAATGGCGGCGGCGCAGCTACCGGTAAAGTGGCTGATGCCATCAACGCCAAATGGGGCTCATTCGACAAATTTAAAGAAGAATTCACCGCTAATGCGCTGAACAACTTTGGCTCAGGCTGGACCTGGTTGGTGAAAACTGCTGACGGCGGTGTCGATATCGTCAACACCAGCAATGCCGGCTCAACCTTGACCGACAGCAGCATCAAAGCGCTCCTGACTGTTGACGTATGGGAACACGCCTATTATGTTGATTACCGCAACGCTCGTCCAACCTATATGAACGCGTTCTGGAACCTTGTTAACTGGGATTTTGTGAACCAAAACTTTGCGTAACTGCTGCCGGCATAGTGAAGCAACAGGTGCATAAAAAAGGCGACCACTAGGTCGCCTTTTTTGTCTGTTATCACACCACTTAGCCGATCAGATCAGAGGGGATATCGGCCCGCATACTTTGCCAGATTTTACCTGACTCATAGCCGTATTGACGCACCAATAACGCTGCATCATTCTTCTCACCCTGCTCGGCTTTAGCGAGTAGCTCGGCGTAGTATTTACGCGCTAATTTACGCGCGTCCGCATTCGAGAAATAAAAATTACCAATACGCGAATACAAACCTTTAAAGCCATTCAAAACCAACACATAAATCGGATTGCCAGAAGCAAATGCTAAGTCATGGTTGAGCCGATAATCATACTGGCTGAATGCTTCAGCTGTATCCGCTAAGGCATTCGCTTGTACTAATAATTCACGAACTTTATCGGGCGCATTGCGCACTGCAGCACGAATATAAATCGCACTGATATTGGTTCGTGCCGATAACAGTTGATCAACTAATAACGGCATGCCATCTTCATCAAGTTGAGCCAGTGTTTCGAGAATATTTAGCCCTGAGGTTTCCCAAAAATTATTTACCCGCGTTGGCTTGCCATGCTGAATGGTTAACCAACCGTCACGTGCTAAGCGCTGCAATACTTCACGTAAGGTGGTACGAGTCACCCCAATCAGCTCCGACAGCTCACGTTCAGCGGGCAGAATAGTGCCCGGTGCAAAATGACCGTTCCAGATTGATTTTACAATGTATTCTTCAGCAAAGCCTGCTGGACTCTGTGCCTTGATTAACATGAAATGGCCTGTGGTTTGAATAATCTGTACCTATCTAGGTTGATCGTCATGGTCTGATTGGCGATTTTATCAGTCTTTGTAATGGTCGGACAAGTTTATCGTTACATGCCTGAGTCAACAGCGTCGACATTATGCCAAAGCTGGGGTAATGTTAGCGGCAATGACTGGTGTGAACGAGCATACAATGACTCCCTCTAATTCCTCATCATGGCTCAGCCGCTTTGCGCAATTGCCAACACAGCGTTGGCCATGGGCCTTATTAGCAGTAACTAGCTTCGCTCTGATTGGCGCAGCAATGTACTTTCAATATGTACTGGATTTGCAACCCTGTGTCCGCTGTATTTATCAGCGCACTGCGGTATTAGCGCTTGGTTTAATCGCCCTGATACCGCTGATAAACCCACAGATCAAACCGTTAAAATGGGCTGGACTGCTGACCTGGTTGGGAATTTCGGTATGGGGCTATGTGATTGCCACCGACCATGTCGCACTGCAGCAATCAGCCAATTCATGGTTTGCGGTGTGTGACATCAATCCACGCTTCCCCGAATTTATGCCGCTGCATCAATGGTTGCCGGGCTTTTTCGGCGCCCCGGGTAGTTGTGGTGATATTGACTGGCAATTCGCTGGCTTAAGCATGCCACAGTGGCTGCGGGTGATTTTTGCCGGTTATGCCGTTACCGCGGTAGCGGTAATCGCGGCTCACCTAACCAGCACAGCAAAGCAGCGATAGCCACTAATCACAGTCGCGCAACGGCCACGTAACGATGCGATCTTCCAGCTCCATGCTCAGCTGGCTTTCGCGCTCAACCCGCCCTACCACACTCATGCCTGCAGCAATCATCGCGCTGCGATCACCATGGTGACGCAACGGGTGCCAAGCCGCTAGGTCACGCCCTTCGGCGAGGCGTCGATAAGCGCAGCTGGGTGGCAGATAGAACAACGTACTGAGGTTTTCTGGCGTGATACTCACACAATCAGGCACGAATTTTCGCCGCGCGGGATAGTTACTGCAGCGGCCACTGTCGGTATCGAGTAGCTCGCAGCACACATTGGTAAAATGCAGTGCTTCGGTGTCATCGTCAATCAGTTTATTGAGGCAGCACTTACCGCAGCCGTCACACAGTGACTCCCATTCATCCTGGGTCATTTCATCGAGCTGTTTCGCCTGCCAAAACGGTTTCATATATCGTAGGCGACATCCGCTGACCATTGCCAACGGCTTGTCCCTTGGCGCAGGCGCAGTTGCAGCTGATCGCCAGCCGCCAATGGTCCCACTCCTGCCGGTGTACCGGTCATCACCACATCGCCCGGGAGCAAGGTAAACTGTTGACTAATATCCGCTAATAGCTGCGCCAACGGAAACAGCAAAGCAGCCGTATCACCCTGTTGCACCAACTGATTATTTTTGACTAATTGCAGCTCAAAGGATGCCGCTAAATCGACCGCTGTAGCTTCAATAAATGGCCCTAAGGCACATGAACCATCAAAGGCTTTGGCACGCTCCCACGGCTGTCCCGCTGCCTTTAACCGGCTTTGTACGTCACGTAGAGTCAAATCGAGCCCTAAGCCGACCCCTGCAACTGCCGCCAGTGCCTGATCAGCACTGGCACGACGTAGTGGTGCGCCAATCAGCAGCGTTAGTTCTAACTCATGGTGACAAGCGCCCTGATGGGGTGGAATTAATACCTGCGGTAACCGCGTAACCGCTGTCGATGGCTTGATAAATAACAACGGCTCCACCGGCAACGGATTGTTTAACTCCGCAGCATGGTCGGCGTAGTTACGCCCCACACAAACAATTTTACTGGGCGTTAACGCCTCGGCTACCTGAGTCATTAGCGTGGAAAACGAATACGGTCAGACAAGTAGCCTACCGCCGCCACGAAATAATGCGAACGGTTCCAACGCATCAGCGCATCGTAATTGGCATAAGCTAAGAATACCCGACCTTGGCGATCATCTGGGATCACCACAGCAGCAAGGACATCGTCGCGCTTGGGCAGATCGCTCCCATCCATGCTGCGAATACCCAATGCTTGCCATTCAGAGAGCGGCTTTTTGATACTGAGCTTGGCTTGTTCAATATCAAATTCGTCGGGCAATTTAACTTGGCGACCCCAAGTCACATCGTCATTCCACCCCACGTTCTTCAAATAGTTCGCGGCAGAGGCAAACACGTCGCCCATTGAGTTCCAAATATCTTTGCGGCCATCGCCATCATAATCAATCGCGTAGCTCATAAACGAACTCGGCATAAATTGGGTTTGCCCCATGGCGCCAGCCCACGAACCTTTCATATGAGTGACATCAATATGGCCTTCTTGAATAATCGTCAAAGCGTGCCACAGTTCTTTTTTGAAGAATGCTTCACGACGACCCTCAAAGGCCATGGTGGTGAGCGCAGAGACCACATCAAAACCACCGGTGAATGAGCCAAAGTTAGTTTCAATACCCCACAGCGCGACAATAAATCGCGGTTGTACGCCATATTCGGCGCCGATCTGTTCCAGTAGCTCTCGGTGCTTAGCATACATTTCTACCGCTTTGGTGGCTTTCCATTCCGGGACGGCGCGCGGTAAATAGGTATCTAAAGTTAGCTTGAACTCGGGTTGATTTTTATCTGCTTCCACCGATTTTTTGTAAAACTTAACATTGCCAAAGGCTTTGTCTAGGGTGTCTTGCGTGTAGCCGGCAGCCAAGGCTTCGGTTTTAATTTTTTCCACATAAGCGGCAAAGGCCTCGCCCTCTTCTGCCTTCGCCCAAGGGCTTATCAGCAACGCGGCGGTGAAACTAAGTACCAGCAAAATCTGTTTCATCCCTGTGACTCCTTATGTTGTTTTAATAAATTCTCGACCGGCGGCGGTAGTTGTAAGTAATAGCCAGGGTCGCTTAAATGACGGCGCAATTCATCGACGGTGAGGTGCGCTAACCGACGTCCATGTTGCAGGGCAAACACCATCACTTCTATAGGTAGACCAAAATGCTGCCGCAACGGTTCCGGCAGGGTAGAAAAATCTGCCGGATGTGGCATATACAGATAGGTATCAGCGCGCCGTGAACTACGATAAATGGCACACAACATAGGCGCTTCTCACTCTATTTAGTGCTGCACCAACGGCAGCAAATCGGCTTCCA
>DIVC01000097.1:7873-12289 GCA_002423905.1 Idiomarina sp. UBA6142 | reverse complement strand
CGTTCTTTAATGGCAGCATAGGCAGCTTTGTAGCCATTCATGTCGGTGAGCCGTTGCATACGGGCAATCGAATCGGTGCTGGCTTTACCACGAGCAATCGCAGCCATTATGGCGTCACCATTGTAGCGCAGCGTGACCGGCGACAAGTCGGTAATAGCTTTGAGGGCGTTGACCGAGCTAATCGGCTTGCGCGCCATTTCTAACAGACTGTGATCTTTTGCCACAAAGCTTAATGGAATATCTGACAGACGCGCGCGTTGCTGCCGCCAGATCAATAATTCGCGCAACACCCGCAGCTGCTCATCATTGCACTGCCAAGCGTTGCCGAAAAACAAATACAAGGCCTCATCAGGGAGACTTTGTGCACGCTTGCGTATCTGCTCAGCAGTTTCCGCCAAGACCAAATCGAGGACGCCTTTGCTGGTGACTTGTTCCACTAATTTAGGGTAGATATCGTACAAATAATCGACATCCAGCGCCGCGTAATCGAGCTGTTCTTTCGCCAGTGGCCGTTGCATCCAATCAGTGCGCGATTGCGATTTATCCACCAACATACCGGTATACTGCTCCACCAAGGCCGCATAACTGAGTGCTTCGCCACTACCCGCAAATGCAGCAGCAATTTGGCTATCGAATACATGAGTGGGTATGTGTCCCATCTGCTGGGAGAGAATTTCGTAATCTTCACCACCAGCGTGAATGACCAGCTGAGTAGCGCTATCACTGAGCAATGCCCACAACGGCTGAATATCGGCACCAACCAGCGCCACTGTATCAATAAGCGCAATCTGTTCGGCCGCGCGCACTTGCACCAAGCCTAGCTTGGCGAAAAAAGTGCGGGTACGAACAAATTCGGTATCAATAGCAAGGTATGGAGCGTGCCGCGCGTGCTGGCAAAAGGCAGTTAGCGCGGCAGCGTCAGTAATCATGTGATAAGGCATCAATTGGCTTTCTTCGCCTCTTCGTCGCGGAGCTCACGACGTAAAATTTTACCTACGTTGGTTTTTGGCAAGTCGTCACGGAATTCAACGAATTTCGGTACTTTATAGCCGGTGAGATTTTCCCGAGCGTAGTCAATCAGCTCTTTTTCCGTCAAGCTCTGATCTTTACGCACCACGAATACCTTCACTGCTTCACCCGACGAATCATGCGGAACACCGACGGCAGCGACTTCGAGCACTTTCGGGTGCGACACCACCACATCTTCAATCTCGTTGGGATAGACGTTAAAGCCTGAGACCAAAATCATATCTTTCTTACGGTCAACAATTTTGACAAAACCCTGCTCGTCCATAAAACCAATGTCACCGGTCATAAACCAATCATCTTGCATGACCTTTGCGGTCTCTTCCGGGCGGTTATAATAACCCACCATCACCTGTGGTCCACGTACTTGAATTTCACCGGTCTCACCAATCGGCAGTACCGCGCCATTTTCGATATCTACAATACGCACATCGGTAGACGGCAATGGAATGCCAATCATACCGGTAAATGATTGAATATCCGTGGGATTAGTTGTGACTACTGGTGAGCATTCGGTTAAGCCGTAGCCTTCGAGTAAGCGTGACTTGGTAACCCGCTCCCAATGCTCGGCCACCGAACGCTGCACCGCCATACCGCCGCCCATCGCGATTTTCAGATTGGTAAAATCAAGATCTTTAAAACCCTCAGCATGCAATAAGCCGTTAAATAACGTATTCACCCCAGAAATCATCGAGAACGGGTGTTTTTGTAGTTCTTTCACAAAGCCCACCATATCACGCGGATTGGTGATCAAAATATTCTTACCACCGTGCTTGATAAAGGTCAGACAGTTCACTGTCAAGGCGAAGATGTGGTAAAGCGGCAGCGCAGTAATAATGGTTTCCTCGCCATCATGCACCAGCGGTGCGAATACCGCAGAAACCTGCTCCAGGTTGGCCACCATGTTGCGATGTGACAACATTGCACCTTTAGCAAGACCAGTAGTACCACCGGTATATTGCAGGAAGGCTAAATCGTCACCAGTCATAGTGGGGCGCGTATAGGTGGCTTTGGCGCCCTGACTTAATACGTCGCGAAAATGAATGGTATTGCTGAGCTGATAGCTCGGTACCATTTTTTTCACATACTTCACCACCAGGTTAACGATCCAGCGCTTTGGTGCTGGTAACATATCCCCTATAGCCGTTAAAATTACGTGTTTAACCGGTACCTCAGCGACGACTTTTTCAAGCGTACTGGCAAAGTTTTCTAAAATGACAATCGCTTTGCAATTGGCGTCACTCAACTGATGCTTGAGTTCACGCGGGGTATACAGCGGGTTCACGTTGACCACCGTCATACCAGCGCGCAGGGTACCAAACAGTGCAATCGGATATTGCAGTAAGTTTGGCATCATCATGGCAACTGCATCACCTTTCTTTAACCCTTGTGCTTGCAGGTACGCAGCGAAATTTCGGCTTTGCTGATCCAGCTCTTTAAACGACAGCTGATGATCCATATTCACATAGGCGATACGGTCTGCATACTTGGCCAAACTTTCTTCAAAAATTTCTACTAAAGAGGCGTAATGGTCGGCGTCAATAGTAGCGGGCACGCCCGCTGGATAGCGTTTTAACCAGACTTTTTCCACGCTGATAGCTCCAAGAATAAATTGTTGTTCGAATTATTTTAGACGTTGATGTCGGCAATCATCGCATATCAGACCAGTTTAGACTAGCCGTTCGCGCGGTCGACCATCTGCTCAAATAGACTGATAACCGCAGCGGACTGCTCCATGTGCACGTGATGCCCACCTTGCAGCCGGTGAATCTTGAGTTGTGGTACTTTATGCTGCCATAGCTCCAACGCTTTCAGTAGTCTGGTGTGACCCTGTTCACCGAGTATCAGCTCAATATTGCAGCTAATTTCACTTAATACGTTACCAATTTGATCTACGGTCAGCCGCACCGGCGATAAACCGCGTAATTGACCATCGGCACGAAAACGGAATTCGCCGTTGGCCAGCTGTTCAATCCCTCGTTCGACCAACAGCGCAGCGATTTCTTTGCTGAAATCACCGGCTGCTTGACGCGCGCGCACACCTGTTTCTAAATCAGGATAATGCGGTGGTTGTTTTTGTTGCTGTTGCCAGCGGCTAATGAAACCCTTACGCATATCTTTGGCGGTCTCCTCAGCGGGCGTGGCCAGCAGCCCAAAGGCCTCTACCATCAGTAAATTCTGAATTCGCATGGGGTCGATACCGGCTAACATATTGGCTGCGTACGCCCCCATGGAATGCGCCACTACATCAATATGCACCCAGCCTTGCTGCTCACACAGTTGCCACAGATCGTACACGTAATCTATAAAGGGGTAATAGTTACCGGCGGGCCGATGATCGGAATGACCATGACCAGCCCAATCCACAGCGATCAGGCGATGCGATTGCGCTAATGATGAGCTTAAGAATACCGCCGCAATGGGTAAAAAACTGTGCGCATTGTCGAGCCAGCCATGCAATGCCAACAGCGGTTTCGCCTGTTTATCACCCCACGCAAGGCCACGAACTGAGCCCCAATTTAACTCGAAACAGACCGGCTCAGCAAGCTGCTGGGCCTGTTGCCAAGCCTGATTATCTGTAGCCGTAGTCATAGCCTTCCTTCGGTGGTGACTGGTTAGTTATCGCTTGGTGGTGGTGTGGATGGCACGGGCACTGGGTAGTAAATACGATACGGCGGCGCAAAATAGTGATGGCGGAACCACATATCACTGTAGGTAATCGTGGTCTGCCGCGGCTCGATATCTTTCCACAGATACTTACCACTGACTTCTAAGACCGGGAACAAGTAGGTGAACTCATCAATTTTACCCTCTTCAGCTGGGGCAATCACGCCGGTAAAGGTCACACTTTTTCCCTTGGCAAATACCATTGGGTCAACAAAACCGCTCAGCTTAGCGCGAAAACGACCATCACTACTATCGGCGGCAAGCGGTCGGCCAAAGTTACGGAGGGGAAAATTCACTACTTCAATTTCAGTGCCTGCTTCGGTATTGCGCACTTCAGCGATAGTGCCGCCCCAGCGCGCTGACTGCCCAATACTCTTGCCTTCATCGGTCAACGCAGTGCTAAATTCCACCAAGTTCGTACCTTGAGCAACCGCTAGTTCGTCAGGAACTTGTGAACACGCTTGTAGGCCGAGGGCCATCAGTACAACCGCTAAATATCTCATGTTGCTACTCCTATCATTATCAAACGCTCTGGTCTTCCATGCTCTACTCACGGCCTGGAAGTTTTTTCCATGCTACTTCATTACGCACATACAGTGGCTGCAGTTCAGCCGCCGCTAACGGTTTGGCACCAGCAGCTGCCGCTGCTTGAGCCAAGCTCAGCATGTCTTGCGCATGCGGTAACAGGGCTTGCTCACAGAAACTAACCTGTTGCTGCGGGTC